>DASWME010000101.1:0-34018 GCA_036399915.1 Thermoanaerobaculia bacterium | reverse complement strand
GGCCCCCCTCTTGACTCGGAGTGGCCTTCTCATGGAAGGGAGACAGAGGGTGAGGCTTCGGAGGGCAGACCCCCCTACATGAACAGCACGCTCTCCGGGTGCTTGGTGAGCACCAGGTAGAGGCCGGTGGCGACCACGTCGGCCACGGCGTCGGGGCGGCCGATCTCGGAGAGCAGGACGCTGTAGATCAGCTCGGTCGCCGGCAGGATTCCCGACTCGGCATTGTGCAGGAGGAAGCGGTAGACCTGCAGGGAGTAGGGATAACCCTCCATCATCTCGCGCACGGTGTGGATGTGCTGGTAGGCCCGCGCTATCTCCCAGACGTTGGCGTACCGGCCCTTGAACGCCGGATACTGCGGCGGCTTGGGACGGCCGATGCGCTCCCGGTGCCGGGACGAGATCTCGTAGCCAAGGTGGATGAACCGCTCCAGGTGCTCGACATCCTGCTCCGAGGTGTTGCGCAGCACGTCGCCCGTCCGCGCCAGGATGGCTTCGACGTTCTCATGGGTGCCCGACTCCAGGTAATCGAGGACCTGGGCGGTGACGATGGGCACCAGCAGGTAGATCGTCCCGGAGTTGATCTTGCCGCCCAGGCGGTTGCGGACGCTGGCGTTCTGGGCCTCGTAGGCGACGTCGAAGATGGAGCCCGGCTGGCGGCCGCTGCTCAACACCCGGTCCGCCAGGTCGTAGAACGGCCAGGAGCTGTTGACCCCGGCGACGACGAAGTACTCGACCTTGCGGGCCGAGGAGGGCTCCTCGGGCGGCAGGTTGCGGTCGGGCCGTGTCCCCAGCGGCTCGAGAGACTGACAGAGGATGACGTTGCGGAGGATCTCACGCCGGATGTCCATCGAGCCCGTCATGAGGTCAGGTGCTCTTCCTCGGCCTGGCGCAGGATCTCGGGATCGCCCGTCAGCTCGACCAGGATGCGCAGCTTCTCGCGCACCTCGCCGCTCTCGAGGCGGCGGAGCGCGGTCCGCACCCCGTCCTCGACGGAGGCGGCGCGGTCGGAGATCCACAGGGCCAGGCCGCAGTTGAGGGCGACGAGGTCGCGCTTGGGCCCAGTCTCCAGGCCGTGGGCGATGCGCAGGAAGTCGCGGGTGTTGGAGCGCGCGTCGACGGGAGCGATCGACTCGCGTGGCGCCGTATCGAGGCCGGCCTGCTCGGGCTCGAGGGTGAAGTCGAACTCCTCGCTGCCGCGGAAGCCGTGGACCCGGCTCGGGCCGGAGATGGTGGCCTCGTCGAGGCCGTCGGAGCCCCGGACGAGGAGAGCGTTGCGGTAGCCGATCCCCCGGAAGAAATCGGTCAGCATCTCGAACTGGCGCGGGTTGTTGAGCCCGAACATGCGGTAGACGAGCGGGACCGGCGTGTAGATGGGAGCCATCAGGTGGAACGGGGTGCTGACGCCCACCTGCTTCTCGGCGAGCGTGCGGCCGAAGTTCGACAGGTTGCCCAGCTCGGCGCTGACGAAGAGCGGGGAGTAGAAGGCGACGCCCACCCGGTCGACGGCCTGCCGGATCTGGGGCAGCGACACCGAGGGGGCGAAGATGCCCACCGAGGCCAGCACGTCGGCGCTGCCGGCGATGCCGGTGACCTTCCAGAAGGAGTGCTTGAGGACGGGCACCTCGGGCTCGCCCACGACGAGCGCCAGCAGGGTGGAGACGTTGATCTTGCGCACGCCGCTGCCTCCGGCGCTGGAGACCTCCATGGGCCGCCGGCCCGCGAGGTCGAGCTCGTAGGGGCCGGTGAGCCGGTACATGGCGTCCCACATGCCCAGCAGCTCGTCGACGGTCTCCCCCTTGGTCTGGGAGGCGACGGAGTAGGCGAGGAGCTTCCAGCCTTCGGCGTCGTTGCGCAGCAGGGTCTCCAGCAGCTCGGCGCTCTCGGCGCGGGTGAGGTCCTGCCGGGACATCAGCTTGCGGGTCAGGGTGGATTCGGGGGTCATGCGGCGCTCCCGGAGAGGGATTGAAGACCGAGGTCCGGCGATCTACTTTGATTGTATCTTCAAAGGAGGGCCTTCACTCTTCGAGGCCTCACCCCTTGGCCCCCTCTCCCGTCACGGGAGAGGGGGAACGATTCCGAACCGACGAAGTTCATCCGGCAACACCGCCTGCTGAGGGTCCTCCCTCTCCCGTCAGGGAGAGGGAGACAGAGGGTGAGGCCTCGGAGGGCAGACCGCTCCGTCCGGCAAAGATGTGTAGGAGAGGGTGCATTGACGCCCGGGCAGGCGGATCGGATCTGATAGCATCGCGCCCGCCCCGTCCGGGGGCCCCTTCGCGGAGCCCCAGAGGAGGAACGTTCGTGGACTTTGCCCTGACCGAGGAGCAGCGCGCCATCCAGGAGACTGCGCGGGAGTTCGCCCGCCGCGAGGTCGATCCGATCGTGGAGGAGACGGACGAGAGCCAGAAGTTCCCCCGCGAGGTGATGGCGAAGGCGGGGGAGCTGGGCTTCCTCGGCGTCCTCTTCCCCGAGGAGTACGGCGGCGCCGGGCTCGGCTATGTCGAGTACGTGATCGTGATCACCGAGCTGTCGAAGGTCGACCCGTCGGTGGGCATCAGCGTGGCCGCCCACAACTCGCTGTGCACGAACCACATCTACAAGTTCGGCAGCGAGGAGCAGCGGCGCCGGTGGGTGGTGCCGCTGGCGAGCGGCGAGAAGATCGGCGCCTGGAGCCTGACCGAGCCGGGGGCCGGCTCGGACGCGGCGGGCACCCGCACGCGCGCCGAGCGGGTGGACGGCGGCTGGGTGCTCAACGGCGCGAAGACGTTCACGACGCACGGCAGCGTCGGCGACGTCTGCGTGGTCTTCGCCGTGACGGACCCGGACGGGCCGCGCCACCACAACATCTCGGCCTTCGTGGTGGAGAAGGGGATGGAGGGGTTCCGCGCCGGCAAGAAGGAGAACAAGCTGGGCATCCGCGCCTCGGACACGTCTGAGGTCGTGATGGAGAGCTGCTTCGTCTCGGACGACCGGATGCTGGGCAGAGAGGGCGAGGGGTTCATCCAGGCCCTGGAGATCCTCGACGGCGGGCGGATCTCGATCGCCGCGCTGGGCCTCGGCACGGCCATCGGCGCCTTCGATGCGGCGGTGGCCTACTCCAAGGAGCGCGAGCAGTTCGGCCGGCCCATCGCGCAGTTCCAGGCGATGCAGTTCGCCCTGGCCGAGATGTCGGTCCGCATCGCCGCGGCCGAGGCGTTGACCTTCGCGGCGGCCGAGGTCATGGACCGGGGCGGCAACGTCACGCGGCTCTCCTCCGAGGCCAAGCTCTACGCCGGCGAGGCGGCCGTCTTCTGCTCCGAGCGCGGCGTCCAGATCCACGGCGGCTACGGCTTCATCAAGGACTACCGGGCCGAGAAGTACTACCGCGACGCCAAGATCTGCACCATCGGCGAGGGCACCAGCGAGATCCAGCGGCTGGTGATCGCCCGGCAGTTGCTGAAGGGGCGGTGATGACCCCTCACCCCCTGCGCCCGGGCATCAATGCCCGGGCTATCCGAAAAAAGCCGGGTGAACCCGGCTCAGATTTGAGCCGCATTCATGCGGCTTCTTCTCCTATCCCGGGCATTGATGCCCGGGCGGAGCGACGCCACGCGGTCGGAGAGGTTTCCAGCCATGCGGCCTAGGCACGCCGGCGACCTTGCCGCCGCCCTGGACGAGCTGGTCCCGCGCATCCTCGCGCGGCAGCCGCGGGCGCTGGGGCGGGGGATCTCGATCCTGGAGGACGGCGGAGAGGGGCAGCGCGAGCTGATCCGCCGGGTCTTTCCGCAGACGGGCAAGGCCCGGGTCGTGGGCGTGACCGGCCCGCCCGGCGCGGGCAAGAGCACGCTGGTGGACCGCCTGGCCCGCCGGTGCCGGCAGCGGGGAGAGACGGTCGGCATCCTGGCCGTCGATCCCACCAGCCCGTTCACCGGCGGCGCCCTCCTGGGCGACCGCATCCGCATGCAGTCGCTCTACACCGATCCGGGGGTGTTCATCCGCTCCATGGCCACGCGCGGCGCCATGGGCGGGCTCGCCCGCGCCTCGCGCGACGCGGTCGACCTGCTGGACGCCGCCGGCTTCGACTGGGTGCTGGTGGAGACCGTGGGAGTGGGGCAGGACGAGGTGGACGTGGTGCGCACGGTGGACTCGGTGGTGGTGGTGACCGTGCCCGGGCTGGGGGACGACATCCAGGCCATCAAGGCGGGCATCCTGGAGATCGCGGACGTGTTCGTGATCAACAAGGCGGACCGCGAGGGGGTGGACCGCACGGCGCGGGACCTCGAGATGATGCTCTCGATCGGCGAGCACGGCGAGTGGCTGCCGCCGATCGTCAAGACGGTGGCGGCCCGCGACGAGGGGGTCGACCGCGTGCTCGGCGAGATCGAGCGGCACCGCCAGCACCTCGAAGAGAGCGGCGAGATCGAGCGCCGCCGGCGGTCGCACCTGCGGCTGCGGGTGGAGACGATCCTCAAGGAGCGCGTGGTGGCGGCCGCGGACCGGGTGCTCGGAGTGGACCGCGAGGTGGAGCACGGCCACCGACAGCGGATCGATCCCTACCAGGTGGCGGACCGGCTGTTCTCGGGAGTCCTGGAAGACGCCCGCGACGACGACGCCGTGGTGGAGGCTGCCGAGAAAGGGCCGGCGGGCCTGACCGAGGAGCGCATGGCATGATCGAGCGCATCGAGCACGTGGGCATCGCGGTCCGCTCGATCGAAGAGGCGCGGGGGCTCTACGAGGCCATGGGGCTCCGCGTCGAGGCGATCGAGGAGGTGCCGCACGAGGGGGTGCGCGTGGCGCTGATCCCCTGCGGCGAGTCGCGCATCGAGCTGCTGGAGCCGACGACGGAGGATTCGCCGATCGCCAAGTTCCTGGAGAGGCGCGGGCCCGGGCTCCATCACCTCTGCCTGGCGAGCGACGACGTGCGGAGCGACGACGCCCGCCTGCGTGCCAAAGGCTTCGAGGTGCTCCGCCCCGAGCCCACCCGCGGGGCGGGCGGCTGCTGGGTGCAGTTCGTCCATCCGAAGAGCGCGGGGGGCGTGCTGATCGAGCTGTCGGAGGAAGCATGACCATGATCCGTCCCGGCTCTTTGGTGATCGTCCACTTGGTCAACCCAACGGAGAAGTTCTGGGGGATCCTCCAGGAGCTGGGGGTCGCGGGGGTGATGCTGCGCGGGATCAACGTCTCGAGCTTCGACGACTGGATGGCCCAGGCGGTGCGTCCCGGCGAGCAGACGCTCGGGCTCTCGACGATGTTCGTGCCGCTGTTCCGGGTGGAGCGGATCTTCCTCGACGAGGCGGTGGGCGAGGTCGAGAGCTACCGCCAGCGCTTCCAGCACCGCGTGGGGGTGCCGGTGGAGCGGTATCTCGGGCTGGAGGAGGAGGACGGTGGAGAGGAGTCTTCGGAGGTTCCTTCGTGAAGGGGCCGATCTGCCCTTCGAAGCCTCACCCCCTGGCCCCCTCTCCCTGACGGGAGAGGGGGGAACGAAAGCGCAGCGTCTCGCCTTTTCCCCCTCTCCCGTCAGGGAGAGGGGGCCAGGGGGTGAGGCTTCGCGGGCAGACGGGGGCCCCGACCCAGGGGACAAAAAGGACAGACACCCGGCGCCAGCCCCTCCTCTGGCGGCACGCTCGGAATGACTTCACACCGTGTACTCGACGCCCAACTCCTTGAGAACGGCCACGCGCAGCGCCTGCGCCTCGGGGCTCGACACACGCCGTGGGTGCGCGAACGGCACATCGAACGTGGCTTGGATGCGTGCGGGTCTCGGGCTCAGCACCAGGATGCGGTCCGCGAGATGGATGGCCTCTTCCACGTCATGCGTGATCAATAGGACGGTGTGGCGCTCCCGGGCGAGTATGCGCAGCAACTCTTTCTGCATGCGCAGACTCCTCAACGCGTCGAGCGCCGAGAATGGTTCGTCCATGAAGAGGATCTCCGGCTTCACCACGAGCGCGCGCGCCATCTCGGCGCGTTTCAGCATGCCGCCCGACAATTCGTGGGGATAGTGGTTCTCGAAACCGTTGAGACCTACGAGCTCGGCGTACTCCTGTGCCAGCGCCTCGCGGTCCGGGCGCGAATCGTCGAGGCCGAACAAGAGGTTCTCGCGCACCGTAAGCCACGGGAACACCGAGCCCGCCTGCGTAATCAGTATGCCATTGGCATTCGGCTTGGAACGGGCCCTGCCATCGACCAGCACAGCGCCCGAGTCCGGCGCGAGGAATCCCGCGATGATGTTCATCAGCGTGGTCTTGCCGCAGCCGGACGGGCCGACGATGGCGACGAACTCTCCGTCGCCCACGTTGAAGCTCAGATCGTCGATGACATCGAGACGGCCATCGTCGCCGGGAAAACCCTTGCGGACGTTCTGGATCTCGATCTTGGTCTTAGAGCGTCTAACAAAACGTCCTCCGACTCCACTACCCTCGTCGGACAGAACTCGGAGGGGGTTTTGATAGACGCCCTTAGAAGTCTGGGCCGGCACAAAACGGAGTGCAGAGAGAAGATAAGCAGATGTCCTCTTACGGTTCATGGATTTTCCCCCCAGGCAAGCGCACCCGCGTACAGCCGGCCGAGTTCCGCGCCACTGTAGTTAGTTGCCGATGGCGCAGAATCGCTTTAGTGAACATAGCGCCAGCGCACGCTCTTCATGTTTTCGAGCAGCCGCATGATGCCGTCGAGCACCAGACCGATGAGTCCGATGATGATCATGCCGGCGATCACCAGGTCGTAACGATTACCGGCGTTGCGCGAGTCGATGATCATGTACCCCAGGCCAGAACGCAGCGCGATCATCTCGGCCGCCACCACCACCAGCCACGCGACCCCGAGCCCGATGCGCATGCCCACGATGATCTGTGGCAACGTCGCCGGGAACACCACCTGCATGAACAATTTTTTCCGCGTCACGCCGAAGTTCTCGGCTGCCCGCAGATAACGCTTTTCGATGGTGTGTACACCCGCGGTGGTCTGCACGATCATCGGGAATACCGAGGCGATGAAGATGAGGTAGATAGGCGAAGCGTTGCCCACGCCAAACCACAGGATGGCAATCGGGATCCAGGCAATGGGAGATATCGGCCGCAGGATCTGGAATACCGGATTCATCGTGACGAAGGCGCCGTGCACCCAGCCCATCCACAGGCCCAGCGGAATGGCGAAGATCACCGCGATGATGAAACCCGCGGAGACGCGAAACAACGACGCACCGATGTGTTCCCACAACGTGCCGTCGCGCGCCAGCTCCAGCGTGCCGGTGAGCACCTGCCACGGCGTCGGAAATATCACGCTTTTGGTGAGCACCACCGCGCCCCACCAGGTGGCCACGAGCATCGCGAGCACGATGAGCGACGGCCATATCTCTCCGAGTTTCTTCTTCATCCGTTTTTCTCCTCCCACCACTCGCGCACGCGCCAACTAATTTTCGACCACGGCATGCGCGGTTCGTCCTCGACGACGATGGTCATCTGGCCGCTGACATGTGCCGTACACATGAACTGGTAGCTCGCGGCCTTCTCGAACGGCAACCGGAAACTCTGCCCCGGCATCATGATCGTGGGCCCAAACACCTGCGGCACATCATCGAGATTGCGCAGCAACAGCACGTCCTCGAGCCCGAGCGTCAGGCGGATTTGCGCGGGCAGGATTTCCACCTTGTCGCCGGCCATGCGCCGCGCGTAAGTGCCGTTTGGAATTTCGAACAGTTTCTCGCGCGAGGCCACGTGGATGGGTGCGAAGCCCGCCCACAGCAGCGCGGCGAACAGCGCGAGCCAGCCGAGGATGAATACGAGCCGCGGGCGCCGTGCCATGTTCAACCGCGCAACAGGATCTTGAGGTCATGCACGAAGTCGTCGACGGTGCGCCCATACGGCATGACAGCGGCCAGCCGACCCGCGCGATCGATGATATAGACGGACGACGAATGCGCGATGGCGTAACCGCCGCTGGCGAACACTTTCTTCGTCGATGAAACGCCGTAGCTCTTCTGCGCCGCGTCGATTTCCGCGCGCGTGCCGACGCCGCCGATGAACGTCGGGTCGAAGCTGCCGAGGAACTTGCGCATCTGCGCGGCGTTGTCGCGTTCCGGATCAACGGTCACGTAAACCACCTGGACGTCGGCCGCGTCGGCGCCAAGCTTCTTACGCGCACTCGCGAGCGTCGCGAGCGTGGTCGGGCAGACTTCGGGACAATGGCTGAAGCCGAATGCCAGCAGCACGACCCGGCCACGAAAGCGCGCAAGATTGAGCGGCTTGCCGTCAGTGCCCGCGAGCTTCAGCTCGGGCGCCGGCTTCGCCGGACTCAGTACGCCCGCCTTCAACGGCATGTCCACGGCCGGGCGCGCCGGCGGTGCACCCAGCGCCACGGCCAGCGCGATAGCCAGGGCGATCCGATGCATCACAGCGAAATCCTCGCGGCCGTCGCCGCACGCGCGAAACGCTCTTCTATGTAGGTTTCGTAAGCGATCGGGTGCTTGATGGTTCCCGCTTCGATCGAGAGCTGCATGAGCTCCTCGAACTCCTCGCGGATCATGCGCAGATCCCCGTAGGTCACCCGGTCCGTCGGGTTTTCCATCACAAACTGGAGGATCTTCGGATCCTGGTTGAAGAAATTCTTGCCTGCCGCGATGGCCACGGCCTTGTCGCGATTCCCCTGCTGCTCGTCGAGCCAGACGCCGGCGCCCAGCACCTGGTTCACGAGATCCTGGACCATGGCGGGATCTTCCTGGATCAACTCCTCGCGCACGGTGAGCACGCAGCAGATGTAGTTGCGCCACTCATCGCGCGTCATGCGTAGCACGCGCGCATAACCCGCGCTCTGCGCGGCGGCACCGAAGGGCTCGCCCGTGCAGTAGGCGTCGACGGCGTTCGCATACAGCGCGGCGGGCATGTCGGGTGGCGGCATCTCGACGATCTCGATGTCTTTCGGAGTCATCTTCTCTCTCGCCAGCATCTTGCGCAGAAATAGAAAGTCGACCGCGAAGCGGCTCGGAATCGCGATGCGTTTACCCCTGAGCTGCGCGAAATGTTGGTACGGCGAGTCCTGGCGCACCATGATCACCGCGCCCGAACGGTGACCCAGCGAGACGATTTTCACCGGGATCTTCTTGTCGGCCAGGTCCATCACCAGCGGCGCCAGCATGTAGCCCGCCTGGATACGGCCTGCCATCAGCGATTCCTTGATCTCCGGCCAGCCGCTGTACTTGCTGTACTCGAAGCGAAAGTCGTTCGGCGCCGTACCGGCCTTGATGGCGGCGTCTTTGGCCACGCAGGCCACGGGCAGCGTGAGGTTGCACGTTACTGGCAAGCCTCCTACCACCAAGGTTCGGTGATCGGCCGAGCCGTTGCGGGCGCAACCCGCGAACGCGAATGGCAGAGCTGCGCCGGCCGCGGCTTGCAGCAGCTGTCGACGGGTCAAGTTGGGCGCGCTCATGTGGAAATAGGTGCGGCGCTGGCCGGCATGGTCCTTGCCTCTGCTAAGGAGCTTAGCACGGAGAACCTAAGGAGTTGCAGGGATCCAACGGAAACAAGGATAGGCACCCGGCGCCGGCGCGCAGCGGATCGAATCCCAGCTTGAGCCAGGCGTGAGTGAGGCCGAGCGCGAGGGCGGTGACGACCGCCCCCAGTACCACCCTGGAGCTTTGACATGCGTTCCCCCCCCATCAGAAGCGGGAAGAGCGCCGAGCCGGGGCGGCGCGCCCTCCCCGCCAAATCATCTCAAGCGAGTCGTTCTATAGGTGCGCGAGATGAGGAAAAGCGGGACAGAGAGGCCGGGAAAATCTCAGAACTGCACGTTCCTGACGAAGAAGGCGGTCACGTCCACCTTCTTCGAGACCAGGTCGGTCGCCATGTCGGGAGTGAGGACGAACTGGCCGGCCCGCTCCCGCGCGGGGGTGGTCAGCAGCAGCTCGAAGGCCTTCACCCGGTCCGGATAGAGGCCGCGGACGTGCAGCAGCGCATTGGCGGCGGTGGTGAGCGCCTGGAAGACGGAGCCCTCGGAGGCGGTGGTGATCTCGACCAGCGGGCGGTCCGCCTGCGTGCCGTCGTAGATCTCCACCCCCTCGATCCCCTGGCCGCGGAAGAACTGCTGCAGCTCGGCGGTGACCTCGGCGTGGGAGCAGGGCTTGCGGGCCAGGGTGGCGAGGTCGTAGTAGCCCGCCCTGGTCCGGGTGGGGCGTCCGGAGCTGGCGGCCCCGGGCTTCTCGCGCCGGCTTCCGGGCAGCTCGCGTGGAGCGGCGCCCCGGGCTGCGATGAGGTCGGCCAGGGTCTTGTCCTTCTGGGGCTGCGTGGGCGCGGGCCCCACGTCCTGGGGCGCCCCTGGCAGCACGACGGCGCCGCGGGTGCCGAGCCGGTTGAACTCCTCGGTGCGCCGCACGTCGATCTGGGCGGCGGGCACGAAGGTCTGGGTGCCGTTGAGCAGGGTGATGATCGCCCGGCCGTTGGCGACCTTGTACTTCTCCTTGGCGACGATGCTCGAGCCGTCCTTCAGGTAGACGGTGTACCCCGCGGCGAGCAGGGGGGCGGCCACGAGCAGGGCCAGGAGCGCCAGGATCACCGGGCGCGGGAAGCGCGGGTGCGGCATGCCGTTTCTCCTCATGCGTGAAATCCTGTACATGATACCCTGTCCGGCCGTGAAAGCGTTCGCTCCGCAGCCGGGAATCCTCCTGCTCGAGGACGGCACGGTCTTCGAGGGGGAGGCTGTCGCGCCGGGCACCCGCTTCGGGGAGGTGGTGTTCAACACCTCGATGACCGGCTACCAGGAGGTGCTCACCGATCCCTCCTACCGGGGCCAGATCGTGGTGATGACCCAGCCGCACATCGGCAACTACGGTACCACCCCCGAGGTCGCCGAGTCGGGGCATCCCTGGGTGGAGGGGTTCATCGCCCGGCAGTTCACGGTCCACCCGTCGAGCCACGAGGGGGACGAGAGCCTGGTCTCCTACCTGCGGCGCTTCGGCGTGCCCGCCCTGCAGGGGATCGACACGCGGGCCCTGGTGCGGCGGCTGCGGGAGCGGGGGGCCCTGCGCGGGGTGCTGACCACCGAGCGGTCCGACGTCGACCGCCTCGCCGCCGAGCTGGCCGATTTCCCCACCATGGCCGGCCGGGCGCTGGTGGACGAGGTGACCTGCGCCGCGCCCTGCGAGATGCCGGCCGAGGGGGAGGAGCGCCGGCACCTCGCGGTCTACGACTTCGGGGTGAAGGCGAACATCCTGCGCTCCCTCAACTGCCGGGGCGCGCGGCTGACGGTGGTGCCCGCCCGCACGCCGGCGAGCGAGGTGCTGGCCCTGCCGGTCGACGGGGTGGTGCTGTCGAACGGGCCGGGCGATCCGGAGCCGCTCACCGGGATCATCGAGACCGTCCGCGAGCTGGTGGCGGCGCGGGTGCCCGTCTTCGGCATCTGCCTGGGGCACCAGCTCCTGGGGCTCGCCCTCGGCGGGCGCACCTTCAAGCTCAAGTTCGGCCACCACGGCGGGAACCAGCCGGTGCGCGACCTCGCGACGGGCAAGGTGGCCATCACCAGCCAGAACCACGGCTTCGCCGTCGATCCGGACTCGCTCCCCGCCTCCTGCGCGGTCACCCAGGTCAACCTCAACGATGGCACGGTCGAGGGCTTCGCCGTTTCGGCCAGGCCGGTCTGGTCGGTGCAGTACCACCCGGAAGCCGCTCCCGGCCCCCACGACGCCTCCGTGCTGTTCGACCGCTTCCTTGCAGCGGCGACGCGGAAGTGAAACCGTCTCCCGATCCCCTCCTCACCGGCCCGCTCCCCTGGGTCATCGCCTGGCGGTTCCTGCGCGGGCGGCGCAGCCGGCTGCTCGACGGCACGGCGCGGGCCGCCCTGCTCTCGACCGCCCTGGGAGTGATGGCGATGATCATCGCCATGGCCCTGATGACCGGCTACCGCGAGGACCTGCAGGGCAAGCTGGTGCGGGGCAACGCCGCGGTGATCGCCTATCCGGTCGGCGGCGAGCCGGGCGAGCTGTCGCCAGAGAAGCGGCGGGCGCTGCTGGCCGTCCCGGGGGTCCAGAAGATCGGCCGGGTGGCCTACGGCCAGGGGTCGCTCTCCAGCGGCGGGCGGCCGGAGGGAGTGGAGGTCGTCCTGCGCGGCATCGATCCGGGGGGCGGCCAGCTCACGGCCACCGCCGAGCAGCTCCGGAGCTCCCCTGAAGGCATTCCCGCCGCCGTGCTGGGCCGGGACCTGGCGGACCGGCTCGGCGCCGGGGAGGGGGACCTCCTGCGGCTGGTCTCGCTCGGCTTCGGGGAAGGCCGGCCGCGGTTCCGCTATCAGAGCCTCAGGGTCTCCGGAACTTTCTCGACCGGCTTCGCCGAGTTCGACCGGAGCTGGGTGCTGCTCGACCGCGCCCTGGTCGAGCGGCTGATGGGCGGCATGGCGGCCACGGACCTTCTGGAGTTCACCATCGCCGATCCCGAGAAGGCGCCGCGCGTGGCCGAGGCCGTGACGCGCGTGCTGGCGCCGGAGTTCGTGGTCACCGACTGGCGGCAGCTCAACCGCGAGCTGTTCACCGCTTTGAAGCTCCAGCAGATCGTGCTCTTCCTGGTGCTGGGCCTGATCGTGCTCGTCTCCACCTTCAACGTGGCGTCGACGCTGGTGGTGCTGGTGCGGGAGCGCATGCGCGACATCGGCCTCCTGGGAGCGCTCGGCCTGCGCCCGGCCCGGCTGCGGCTCGTCTTCCTGGTCTACGGGGGGTTCCTCGGCGCCCTGGGCACGCTGCTCGGGGTGGCGGCTGGCTGGGGGATCTGCTGGGTGCTCACCACCTTCGAGGTCATCCGGTTCGACCCCGAGGTGGCGGCGATCTACTTCATCAGCTCGGTGCCGTTCCGCGTCGAGCTGCCGGACCTGCTGGCGGTGGTGGGCTTCGCCCTGTTGGTCACCCTGGGGGCCTGCTTCGTCCCGGCCTGGCGCGCGGCCCGGGTGGACCCATCCTCGGCGCTGCGGTACGAGTAGGATGCGCTGTGCGCACCCGGGCCACGAAAGTTAGCAGAGCGCACCCTACAAGGCTCTACCGGCTCGGAATCGTCCCCCTCTCCCGTCTGGGAGTGGGGGCCAGGGGGTGAGGCCTCGAAGAGCGGATCGTCCCTGCGGGCTCCACCTCCTGAACCGCTTCCGCTGCGGCCCCTGCCACCGCCTCCCCCTCCAGCTTCTTCCTCCCCAGCATGGCCAGCATGTGGCGCGCCTCGTTGTCGAGCGTCACGTCCTTCAGGTCCGTATAGCCCTCGCTGCGGAAGAGGTCCAGGATCTCCGGCACCGTGTGGCGGTACTGGTAGGGCGGGCTGTAGTTGTCGAACATCTGGACGGCGCGCTCGCGGGCGGTGGCCTTCGGCGGCGCGGGCTCGCCGCGCAGCAGGTGCATGAGCCGCGAGAGGGCCGCGTGCACCGGGGTCGCCACATAGCAGAGGCCGTAGAGCAGGCGCATCGGCATGCGGGTCGTCACCGCCCGCAGCGAGACGTTGACGGCGTGGATCCACGTGGGCCGGCGCCGGTAGAGCTGCACGTAGAGCTTCCCCCCTGGCTTGACGGCCCGGCTGATCGAGCGGAACGCCCGGTAGGTGCTCGGCGTGTGGTGGAGCACGCCCGAGGTGTGCACCAGGTCGAAGCTCTTCGGCAGCAGCGGCAGCTCCAGGATGTTCCCCTGCAGGTAGTGGACCCGGTGGCAGACGTGGGGGCTCCTCTCGAAGAGGCGCCGGCGGGCGCCTTCGACGCTGCGGCTGAAGTCCATGGCCACGATCTCCGGCCCGAACTCGGCCACCGCCCGGGTCAGCTCGCCGTTGCCGCAGCCGCCGTCGAGCAGGGTCGAGCCCCGCAGCTCCTCCGGGGTGGTCTGCAGGTTGTAGAGGAACTCCCGCTTGCGCAGGCCGGCGTCGTCCTTGAACCAGGTGTTGTCCCCCTCCTGGTAGAGCGTCCACTGCATGCCGAAGCTCCTGGGGCTGCGGGCGTCCGCGGCGGGGGGAGCGGCGGAGGGCTCGGCCCTGGGGACGCCGGCGAGGCCGTGGCGGGCGAAGAACTCCGGGTACTCCTCCCGCGCGTTGCGGATCATCCGGGGGACGCCGTCCAGGACGGGGTAGACGAGGCCGCAGACGCAGGAGAGCGCCCCTTCCAGGATCTCCTCGCGGTAGCAGGCGTTGCAGTCCGGCGGCGGCGTGATGGCGCGCGGGTCCGCGAGCTCGTGCCGCCCGCAGTAGAAGGAGCAGGCCGGGACGCACACCGGCGCGGGGAGCTCCACCCTCTCCTCCCGGAACACCTGCAGCCGCGGCCGCTCGCCGCAGGCGGGACAGAGGATCCAATCCAGCAGACGTTTCTTCATCCTGAGCCTCCAGCTAGGTGCGTGCTGCGGAGGAATCTTCGATGCAACGAGCGGGCCAGAGGGTGAGGTCCGGCGCGCTTCTTGCACCCCTGGCGCACCCCAGGTGATCCGTCACCGAGGGTGGTTTTCTACGTCTGAGACCGGTATCCTGGAGGAATGATGGGGACGAGGACCCTGACCTTACGCCGAATCGCTGCCGCCGCCGTGCTGCTGGCCCTCGCGGCCGGGCCGGCCTTCTCCCAGGTCGTCACGCGCACGGAGGAGGACCCCCCGAACGCCTACGCCATCGGCGCCGGCGATGTCCTCGAGATCTCAGTCTGGAAGAACCCGGAGCTCACCGCGACCGTGCCGGTGCGCCCGGACGGCCGCATCTCCGTGCCGCTCCTGGGCGACGTGCAGGCGGCGGGCATGACTCCGCTCGCCCTCAAACAGACCCTGACAGACGGTTACAAGGAGTATGTCACTGCGCCGGGTGTGTCAGTGGTCGTCAAGGAGATCCATTCGCGCCGGATCTTCATCACCGGCGAGGTGGAGAAGCCGGGGGTTTTCGACCTCGAGCCGCGGCAGAAGCTGATGCAGGCCCTGGCCTTGGCGGGGGGGCTCACCCCCTATGCCAAGGGGCGCGTGATCGTGCTGCGGGACAACCGGGACGGCAAGCAGGACCGGCGCTTCGAGATCACGATCAGTGCCATCACCTCGGGCAAGCGGCCCCAGGACAACATCCTCCTGCTGCCCGGCGACACGCTGTTCGTGCCATAGCCCGCCCCCCGGGTCTCCAGCAGCAGCTTGTACTTACATTGATGGATGGCAATGGGCCAGCTCCATGGGGCGGAAAAACCTACACGCGAAGGTTGGAAGAGTTCGCCCACGGCGAGGCGCGAATTCGGCACAAGCTGGAGGGCATGCCGGGACGTGGATCGCGCACCTGTCGCCAACCGACCATGGCACCCCTCTTGCACCTCTCCAAGGAGCCAGGAATTCCGTTTGGGATGGGGATCAAAGGAACCTGAGTGGCCCAGAAAGCATTCGAGTTGAGGAGACATCTCTCGTGGGGTGGCTTTGCTGGGAGTCGAGGACCGGTTTCATCAGGGGCTGAAGAGTTCGATCGCTGAGCAACCAGGCTGCGGGGGAGGCGGGGCGCAAGTTCTTTCACCTGGAACGGACTCGCGAAACCGGCGGGAGGCTGTTGATCGCGCCGGTTTCTGCGTCTTGAGGCGATTGGAGAGCGGAACGGAGAATGATGAGAGGCGTAACGGCATCGGGAAGGCGGATCGGGAGGGTGGCCTCCCTCCTGGCGGCGCTGGCCTTCGCGCTGGCCCAGGCCGCAGCGGCCGGGGAGTTCCGCCTGCTGCTCGAGGGGGAGGCGGGGGTCCGCGACGAGGGCAGCTACGGCGGCCTCCAGGACGAGGAGTTGCGTCGTGACGAGGCGCTGGCCCGCGCCGGCATCGACCTGCAGCTCTCCTATGCCTTGGAGCGGCTGAACCTGGCCCTCGGCTACTTCCCCTCCTACGAGCGCAGCCTGAAGGACGCCGATGTCTCCGGCACCACCCACCGCCTCGACTTCGGCCTGTCGGCGGACCTCGCCCGGCGGTTGCGGCTCGACGTGCGGGAGCGGCTGCTCTCGACTCCCAACCTCGACCTCTACGCTCCGGTCACCACTGCCGAGACCACGGCGGTGACCCGCCGCGGCGACCAGTTGAGCCACGCGCTGGACGTCGGCCTCGACATCGGCTTCCGCCGGCGTGCCTCGCTGCAGCTCGGCGTCGGCCATTCGCTGCGCCGGTTCGAAGACGACCGTCTCTCCGATTCCGAGGCGCTGGACGCCCGCATCGGCGCCGGCTTCGAGCTGGCCCGCGGCCGGCGGATCGAGGCGACGGCCGGCCTGGGGCAGTACGACTACAAGGAGCGCGGGGACGCCGACGCCCGCACGCTCGGCTTGGCCTATGCCTTCGACCTCGGGCGGAGCAACCACCTGCGGCTGGAGGCGGGGGCCTTCTCGGTGGACTCGACGCGGCGGAGCCTCGTGCCGGGGCCGGCCGGCGCGGTGGAGACGGTCGAGGAGAGAGACAGCGCGGAGGGGTGGCGCGGCGGCGCGCAGTTCGCCCAGGAGCGCCTGCTCTTCCGCTGGGCCCTGGGGCTCAGCCAAGACATCTCGCCCGGGGCCGGCCTCGGCCGCGCGGCGGTGGTGGACAACGGCTTCCTGGGGATCTCGGTCCCCATCGGCCGGCGGCTGGAGCTGGGTTTGGACGGCAATGCGTCGCGGCAGAGCGACGTCTCTTCGCGGGAGGGCGAGGACGAGGCGCTGACCGAGTTCGCCGCCGGCACGGCGCGCGTCGCCTGGACCTTCGTGCCGGCGTTCCGCCTCGCGGCCGGCTACTCCCGGGTGTGGCAGCGCTCCCACGTGGAGCCTTTCGCCGACCTCTCCTACTCCCGTTACTTCTTGAGCCTGGCGTTCCGGATCTTCAGCACGGGGGATACCCCGCGGGAGCCGGAAAGCCTCGGGAGACCGACGGATGATGAAGAACCTGACGATCAGTGACCTGGCGCGGGCCGTCTGGCGGCGCCGCTTCTGGTTCCTGGTGCCGCTGCTGCTCGGCCTGGTGGGGGCGGTGATGCTCTACCAGGTGCTGCCGCGCAAGTACCGGGCCGTCACCACGGTGCTCGTCGAGCCGCAGCGGGTGCCCGCCGACTACGTCAAGCCGACGGTGACCACCAGCATCGAGGAGCGGCTGCGGACGATCGAGCCGCTGATCAAGAACCGCGACAACCTGCAGCGGATCATCCGCGAGATGGACCTCTACCCCGAGCTGCGGCGCCAGTACTCCCTCGACTACTTGACCGACCAGGTGCGCGCCGACCTGACGGTGCGTCTGGTGGGGGACACCTTCTACATCTACTTCGAGGGGCGGGACCCGGTGAAGGCGGCCCGCACGGCCAACCGGGTCGCCGAGCTGTTCATCCAGAACAACCTGCAGCTCAGGGAGAACCAGGCGCAGGGGACCTCCTCGTTCCTGGAGCAAGAGCTGGCGCAGACCAAGCGCCGCCTGGAGCTGCAGGAAGCCCGCCTCGCCGAGTTCAAGCGGCTGAACATGGGCGACCTGCCTGAGCAGCGCGACACCAACCTGCGAGCCGTCGAGCAGCTCCAGACCAAGCTCGAGATCAACATGAACGCGCTCGACAAGGCGGAGACCCGCAAGCTCCTCCTGCAGACCCAGCTCGCGGAGCTGCGGCGGTCTCCGGAAAGCTCCGGAGCGGTCCGCTCGCCCGCCGCCGGCGGGGCGGCGCCGGTCCCCGCCCCGCCGACGCGCCTGGAGCAGCTCCAGACCCAGCTCGCGGAGCTGCGCTCGCGCTACACCGAACGGCATCCCGACGTGATCCGCCTCCAGGCGGAGATCGAGCAGTTGGAGAAGCTGGAGCGCGAGAGGCCCCGGAAGGAGCCCGTCCAGGTCGCGGCGGCCTCTCCCGTGGACGCGGACGACAAGCCTGCGGCCCACCGGGTGGACCCCGTGCTCAAGGCCGAGCTGGCCTCGTTGGAGCTCGAGATCCGCAGCCTGCGGGCAGAGCGCGAGCGCATCCTGGGCGACACCGCGCGCGTCCAGGCGCGGCTCGAGAGCGTGCCCCGGGTCGAGCAGGAGCTGCTCTCGCTGACCCGCGACTACGACAACATCAAGAACTCCTACGAGTCGCTGCTCGACAAGCGGCTGAACGCCCGCCTGTACGAGAACCTGGAGAAGAGCCAGCAGGGCGAGCGGTTCACCATCCTCGAGCGGGCGCTGCCGCCGAGCGCGCCGTTCCGTCCCAACCGGTTCCTGGTGCTGGGCGCGGGGCTCATCCTCGGGGGGCTCGCCGGCCTCCTGGCGGCGCTGCTGCGCGATCACACCGATCCCACCTACACCGATGCCGTGTCGCTGCAGGAAGCCTTCCCCGGCGTGCCGCTGCTCGCCACGATCCCCGTCTTCCCGGGCGCCCGCAGCGCCGCTCGGACCAGGAGGAGATGACGACCATGGATCTATCGCTGAGGACCGAGAGGCCGCCGCGTGTGCCCCGGGACGCGGGGCCGTCGCGCCGCGTGCAGCTGCGCGACGACGCGCCGGTCATCAATTACATGGACCCGCCGACGTTCGCGGCCGAGCAGTACCGGAGCCTCGCCGTGCAGGTCGAGGAGCGGTTCAACCCCCTCGGCACCTGGGGCTACGTCCTCACCGTGACCAGTCCGGAGGAGGGGGCCGGCAAGACGCTGACCAGCCTCAACCTGGCGCTGACGCTCGCCCGCGGGGAGGAGCGGCGCGTGCTGCTGCTCGAGGGGGACCTGTGGCGGCCCCAGCTCCACACCTACTTCCTCCCGGAGCGGCCGGACCGGCCGGGGCTGCAGCAGGTGCTGGAGCGGCGGCTGACCCTGGCCGACGCCGTGGTGTCGCTGGAGGGGAGCAGCCTGGACGTGCTGCTGGCCGGCACCTCCGGGGTGGCGGGGGACGTGATGTCGAGCCGGCGGATGTCCGAGGTGCTCAACGAGGCCCGCACGGTCTATGAGGTGGTGGTGATCGATTCGCCGCCGATGGTGCTGCTCGCCAGCGCCCGCTCCCTCGCCGCCCGCTCGGACGGCGTGGTGATGGTGGTGCGGGCGGGCCAGAGCAAGAAGCGCGACATCGAGAAGACGCTCGCGGCCATCGGGCAGGAGAAGCTGATCGGAGCGGTGTTGAACGGCGCGCGCATTTCGGAGCGGGGGTACCGCGGGTACTACTAGCGGGGGTAGAGATGATCCGGTTGTTCAATCGTTACTGGGCGCGGCCGGCGCTGCTCTCCCTGTTCGTGGAGGGGGTGCTCCTTTTCTGGGCCGTGCGGCTGGCGTTCGAATTGCGCCTCGGGATCGGTCCGGGCACGGTGCCCGACGAGTCCATCGTCAAGCTGGACGCCACGGTGTTCGCGCTCCTCGGCCTCCTCTGCCTCTATGCCAATGGCCTGTATGACTTCGGCGGGCGCCTGTCGAGCCGCCGCGACCTGCTGATCCGCCCGCTGGGGACGTTCATCACTCTGGCGGTCGCCTGCGGGACCCTCTATTACCTCTTCCCCATGGTGCAGACGGGCCGCGGCGTCTTCATCATCGCCCTGGTCCTCGGCTTGGCCTTCGTGCTCGCCTGGCGCGTGGTGCTGCGCTGGTGGATCCAGCGGGCCGAGGGCTTCGCCGAGCGCATCCTGATCGTCGGCGCCGACGAGAAGGCGGTCGACATCGCCCGCGAGACCCTGCACCGCAGGCACCTGGGCTATCGCATCGTCGGCTTCCTCGACGACGATCCCCTCCTCCAGGGGATGAGCATCCTCAATCCGCGGGTCATCGGCACCACGTCCCATGCCTGCGAGCTGGCCTTGCAGCACGACGTCACCCGCGTCGTGGTGGCCGCCATGGACTACCGGGGCCGGCTCAGCATGGACGCCCTGCTCGCCTGCAAGAACCACGGCATCCGCGTCGAGGAGGGATCGAGCTATTACGAGAAGCTCACCGGCAAGATCATGCTCGAAGGGCTGCGCAAGTCGTGGCTGATCTTCTCGGACGGCTTCGTCGCCTCCCGCGGCACGCGTTTCGTCAAGCGGCTGCTCGACCTCCTCGTCGCCGCGGTCGGCCTGATCGTGGCGCTGCCCGTCATGCTGCTGGTGGCCCTCGCCGTCAAGCTCGACTCGCCGGGCCCGGTCTTCTTCCGCCAGGACCGGGTGGGCTGCGGCGGCCGCGAGTTCACCCTCTGGAAGTTCCGCTCCATGCGCAACGACGCCGAAGAGGGCGGCGCCCGCTGGGCCGTCCAGGGCGATCCCCGGGTGACGCGCGTGGGCCGCTTCATCCGCAAGACCCGGCTCGACGAGCTGCCGCAGCTCTGGAACGTGCTGGTGGGCCACATGAGCCTCGTCGGCCCCCGTCCCGAGCGCCGGATGTTCGTCAACCAGCTTACGGAGCGGTGCCCCTGGTACGAGCAGCGTCTGGTCGTCCGCCCGGGTCTGACCGGCTGGGCGCAGATCAAGGCCCCCTACGCCTCCACCTTCGAAGAGTCGATCGAGAAGCTGAAGTTCGACCTCTACTACGTCAAGAACATGTCGCTGGAGCTGGACCTTTCGATCCTGCTCTCGACGGCCAGGATCGTGTTCCTGGGACGAGGTGCCCGATGACCGAGCCGACTCTGCCGAACGACGAAGGGGCCTCGCCGAATTCTCCCGTGGATCTGCGGCGGCACGTCTCTCGCCCGCGCGCGGGCCTCAAGATCCTCTTCCTCTGCCACCGGCTCCCCTACCCGCCGGACAAGGGGGAGCGGATCCGGGCCTTCCACACGATCCGCGGCCTGGCGCGCCGGCACGAGGTCCATCTGCTCGCCCTGGCGGACAGCGCCGTGCCCGACCTGGCGCCCCTCGAGGCGCTGTGCAAGCGCGTCGAGGTATTCCCCCTGAGCCGGCCGGCGGCCTACACCCGCGCGGCCCTGCGGGTGCTGCGGCCCGGGCCGCTGACCCTCTCCTTCTTCCATTCGGCGGCGCTGGCGGAGCGGCTGCGCGAGCTGGCCCGCCGCGAGCGGTTCGACGTCATGGTCGTCTTCTGCTCGGCCATGGCTCCCTACGCCGACCTGGTGCCGGACGTGCCGGCGGTGCTGGACATGGTGGACGTGGACTCGGCCAAATGGGCCCAGTACGCCCGCTTCGCGCCGCTTGCCCTGCGTCCGGTCTACGCCCTGGAAGCCCGGCGGCTGCGCCGCTACGAGGCTTCCTTAGCCGGACGCTTCCAGCGCGTCGTCTTCGCCACCGGCAACGAGACCCGTCTCTACAGGTCCTTCGCCTCCCAGGCGCGGGTGGAGACGGTGCTCTCCGGCGTGGACTTCGACTTCTTCCAGCCGTTCGACCTGCCCAAGTCGCCCCGGCCGATGCTGGTCTTCACCGGGCAGATGGACTACTTCGCCAACGTCGACGGCGTGGTCCATTTCGCCCGCCACGTCTTCCCCCGCCTGCGGCGGCGGTTCCCGGAGATCGAGTTCCTGGTGGTGGGGCGCTCGCCGGCGGCGGCCGTGCGCGACCTGGGCGAGCTGCCCGGCGTGCACGTGACCGGCGCCGTGGGCGACGTGCGGCCGTTCCTGGCCCGGTCCTGGGTCTTCGTCGCGCCGCTGCGCATCGCCCAGGGGGTGCAAAGCAAGGTCCTCGAGGCCATCGCCTCGAACCTGCCGGTGGCGTGCAGCGAGCGGGTGCTGGCGGGCCTCTCCGACGGCGGGTTCCGCAGCGGGCGGGACCTGATGGCGGCGTCCTCGGACGACGAGATGGAGCACGCCGTCGCCTCCCTGATCGAGGACGCGGAAGCCCGGGAACGCCTGGCCGGCTGCGCGCGGCAACGGCTGATGGCCTCCTACCGCTGGGCGCCGAACGTGGAACGCTTCGAGGAGCTGGTCGGGGCGGTCGCCCGCCCGCCTGCCGGCTCGCCTCTCCCGTCGGAAGCCCGGCGCCGCGAAGGCGAAGCGCCTCCGCCGGCTGCGGCCGCCGGGGAGACGCACCGTGCGTGACCTGATCATCGTCGCGATCGTCACGGCGTCGCTGCCGGTCATCGTCTTCCGCCCCTTCTTCGGGCTGCTGGTCTACGGCTGGCTCGCCTACATGCGGCCGCAGGACATGGCCTGGGGGCTCTCCCGCATCTTCCCGCTCTCGCAGTGGGTGGCCATCACTCTGGTGCTCGGCCTGATCTTCTCGCTGGGCCGCGAGCGGTGGCTGTTGATCAAGACCCAGACGGTGCTGCTGATGCTGCTGGCCGGCTGGATCAGCGTCACGGTCGTGACGGCGGTGCTGCCGGAGGTCTCCGGCACCCTCTACGGCTACTACTGGAAGGCCATCCTGATCAGCGTCCTGACCACCGGCCTGGTGAGCGACCGTCGCCGCTTCCGCATCCTGCTCATGCTGATCGCCTTCTCGATCGGCTTCCTGGGCGCCAAGCGCGGCCTCTACGGGCTCGTCCGCGGCGGCATCCGCTACTCGGACGGGCCGGGCGGCTTCATGGCGGACAACAACAGCTTCGCCCTGGTGCTCAACATGATCCTGCCCCTGCTGGCGGGCATCGTCATGGTGGAGAAGCGCAAGGCGATCAGGATCGTGGCCGGAGCCATGGCCGCCCTGTCGGTGATGACCATCCTCTTCACCTTCTCCCGGGGCGGCCTGCTGACCCTGGGCATCGTGGTGCCGATGCTCGTCTGGCGCTCCCGGCACCGGCTGGCCGTCGGCAGCCTGATCGCCCTCGGCTTGGCCGGCGCCATCTTCTTCACCTCGGACGCCTTTACCGACGCCTACCTCCACCGGGCCTCGACGATCTCCTCCTACGAGCAGGACGGCTCCGCCCGCGGGCGGTTCAACGCCTGGGAGACCTCCTGGCGGGTGTTCCTCGACTACCCGCTCACCGGCGTCGGGCCCAACAACCTGGAGGTCGTCCACCCGCGCTACTCGCCCGAGCCGGACCGCTTCCGGGTGTCCCACAACGCCTTGCTGCAGATCCTCTCCGAGTGCGGCCTGCCGGCGCTGCTGCTGTTCGTCGCCGTCATCGCCTCGGGGTACCTGAGCCTGGGCCGGCTGCGGAAGTTCACGCAGGTCCCCTGGATCGAGACCTACGCCCGCATGCTCCAGATCTCGATCATCGCCTACCTGGTGGGCAGCATGTTCCTCAACACGGCCTACTCGGAGCTGATCTACCAGATCGTGGGCATGAGCGTGAGCCTGGAGGTGATCGCGCGCGCGGCCGCCGCCGGGGAGCCGGCGGAGGAGGAGCCGGAGCCGTCCCCGGCCGCCGCCGGAGATCTGCCGTGGTGGAAGCGGCCGGCGCCGGTCGCTCCGGCCGTGGCGAGGAGGGCCTGACGCCCGATGTGCGGCATCGCCGGAGTGTTCCACTACGCCGAGCCGGGCCCCGCGCGGCGCGACACCCTGGCGGCCCTGGTGGGCCCCCTGCGCCACCGCGGGCCGGACGACCAGGGGTTCCACCTGGCCGGGCCCCTCGGCCTCGGCCATGCGCGGCTCTCCATCATCGACGTGGCCGGCGGCCACCAGCCGATCTTCAACGAGGACCGCTCGGCCGCCGTGATCTGCAACGGCGAGATCTACAACCACCGCGAGCTGCGCCGCGGCCTCGCGGCGCGGGGCCACCGCTTCGCCACCCGCTCGGACACCGAGGTGATCGTCCACCTCTGGGAGGAGCTGGGCCCGGGCTGCGTCGAGAGGCTCGCCGGCATGTTCGCGCTGGCGGTCGCGGACTTCCGCCGCCGCACCCTGCTGCTCGCCCGCGACCGCATCGGCAAGAAGCCGCTCTTCCTGGCCGACGACGGCCGCCGTCTGGGCTTCGCCTCGGAGCTGAAGTCGCTCGTGGCCGCCCGCCTCGTCGAGCCCGCGGTCGACCCGCAGGCGCTCGACCTCTACCTCGCCTACGGCTACGTGCCGGCGCCGTGGACCATCTTCCGCGGAGCCGCGAAGCTGCCCGCCGGCCACCTCGCCGTGATCGACGGCTCGGGAGTGCGGACCGAGCGCTACTGGGACCTCATGGCCGAGCCGGCGGAAGACGCCGGCGCGGCGGCGGACGAGCGGCTCGCCGGCGAGCTGGAGGGGCTCCTGGAGGAGGCCGTGCGCGATCGCCTGGAGAGCGACGTGCCGCTGGGGGCCTTCCTCTCCGGCGGGCTCGACTCGGGCACGGTCGTCTCCTTCATGAGCGCGGCTTGCCCGGAGCCGGTGCGCACCCACACCGTGGGGTTCGCCGACCGCGCCGCGGACGAGCGGGAGGACGCCGCCGCCGTGGCGCGCGCTCTCGGCACCGACCACGTCGCCACCGAGGTGCGCCCCGACCTCGCGGACGTGCTGCCGCGGGTCGCCTGGCACCTCGACGAGCCGTTCGCCGATCCTTCGGCCGTGCCCACCTGGTACGTCTCGCGCGAGACCCGCCGGCGGGTGACGGTGGCCCTCTCGGGCGACGGCGGCGACGAGCTGTTCGCCGGCTACGGCGAGAAGTACGCCATGCACCTGATGGAGGAGCGGCTGCGCTCCTGGGCGCCGGCGGCCCTGCGCCGCGGGCTCTTCCCGGTCCTCGGCCGCCGCTGGCCGCGCTCGCCGCGCCTGCCGCGGGCGCTGCGGCTGGGGGGCCTGTTCCGCAACCTCGCGGTGGACGCCCCCCGCTCCTACGACTTCGACCGCCGGCTGATCCCGCCGCACCTCGAGGAGCGCCTCTTCGGCGAGGCGCTCTGCGAGCGCCGGCGGCGCTTCGATCCGTTCGCCGCCATCGAGCCGCACCTCGCCCGCGCTCCCCGGGAGCCGCTCGCCCGGGCGCTCTACCTCGACCTCAAGACCTGGCTCGCGGACGACGGCCTGGTCAAGGTGGACCGCATGAGCATGGCCCACGCCCTGGAGGTGCGCTGCCCCCTGCTCGACCACCGGATCGTGGAGTTCGCGGCGCGCCTCCCCGCGCGGCTGAAGCTCTCCGGCGGCCGCACCAAGGTGCTGCTGCGCCGCGTGGCCGAGCGGCGGCTGCCGGCGGAGGTCCTGTCGCGGCCCAAGCGGGGGTTCGCGCCGCCGGTCTCGCGCTGGCTGCGCGAGGACTTGCGGGACCTCTCGCGCGACCTGCTCCTGGGCGCGGACGCCTTCGGCCGGGACCTGTTCGACCGCCGCGAGGTCGCGCGCCTGCTCGCCGACCATGGAGCGCGCCGGCTGGAGGCGGGCTGGGCGCTCTGGACGCTGCTGATGCTGGAGGTGTGGGGGCGCGAGGTGGCGCGGACGGCTCCCGCCGCCTCGCCGGAGACCCCGGAGGTCGCCCTGGAGGTGCCGCGTGCGGTCGGGCTCTGAGCCGAGGACGCGCGTGCTGCTCTTCAGCACGGTGTTCCCCAACGCCGCCCAGCCGCACCACGGCGTCTTCGTGCGCGAGCGCCTGCGCGGCCTGCCGCCGGAGGAGTTCGAGGTGCGGGTGGTCGCTCCCACCCCCTGGTTCCCCTTCGTCTCGGGCTTGCGCCCCGGCTTGCGCCCGGCGGTGCCGCGCGAGGAGGTGCAGGACGGCGTGCCGGTGCTCCATCCGCGGTTCCTCTCGTTTCCCGCGTTCTTCAAATGCCTGGACGGCGTCCTGCTGTTCCTCTCCACCCTGCCGGCCCTGCTCCGCCTGCGCCGGGAGTTCCGCTTCGAGGTGATCGACGCCCACTTCGTCTACCCGGAAGGGCTCGCGGCCGTGCTCGCCGGGCGGGTCCTGCGGGTGCCGGTGACGGTCACCCTGCGCGGCATGCTGCCGCTGCTTGTACCGTTCCGCCTGCGCCGGCCGCAGCTCCGCTTCGCCCTGCGCCGGGCGTCGCGCCTCGTCGCCGTCTCCGAATCGCTGAAGCGGGACGCGGTCGCGCTGGGGATTCACCCCGAGCGGGTGCGGGTCATCGCCAACGGGATCGATCCCGGCCTCTTCCATCCTGCCGACCGGATCGAGGCCCGCCGGCGGCTCGGGCTCGCCGAGCACGGCCTGCTGCTCCTCTCCGTGGGGACGCTCGCGCCGCGCAAGGGGTTCCACCTGGTGATGGAAGCCATGGCGGAGCTCGAGGAGCGCCGGCCCACGCTGCGCTTCGCCGTCGTGGGCGGCGACGGCGCCGAGGGAGCCATGGCAGCCAGGCTGCGGCAGCTCGCCTCCCGGCTGCACGTCGAGGACCGCGTGATCTTCGCCGGGCCGCGCGAGCGCGGTGAGCTGGCCGCCTGGTACAGCGCCGCCGACCTGTTCGTGCTGGCGACGGCTCACGAAGGGTGCCCCAACGTGGTGCTGGAAGCCCTGGCCTGCGGCACGCCGGTGGTGGCGACCCCGGCAGGGAGCATCCCCGAGCTGATCGATCCCGCGGTGGGGGTGATCGTGGAGAGGACCGTCGGATCGATCGCGGCTGGGATCGATGCGGCCCTCGTGCGCGGCTGGGACCGCGACATCATCCGCGGCCGCATCGCCCCGCGCACCTGGCAGGCCGTGGGGCGCGAGGTGGCGGAGGAGCTGCACGCGGCCGTGGACCCTCACCCCCAGCCCCTCTCCCACCAGCGGGAGAGGGGAGAAAGAAACCGCGCCGGAGCCGGATTCCTCCCTCCCCCGCTTGCGGGGGAGGGCCGTGGAGGGGGCCCTCCCGCAGGAGGCGGCGCGATGAGGATCCTCTACCACCACCGCACCCGCGCCGGCGACGCCCAGGGCATCCACATCGCCGAGATGCAGCGGGCCTTCCGCCTGCGCGGCCACGACGTGCGCGAGGTGGCGCTGGTGGAAGCCGGGGCCGAGGCGCGGGCCGACGGGTCCGGTGGCGAGGCCCGGGGGCTCGCGGGGCTCGCCGCCCGCGCCGCGGCGCGCCTGCCGCTGCCGGTGAAGGAAGCCATGGAGCTGGCCTACAACGCGGTGGCGTATCGGCGCCTGTCGCGCGCCATCCGCGAGCTCCAGCCCGACTTCGTCTACGAGCGCTACACTGCCAACACCTTCGCCGGCCTCGCCGCCGCCCGCCGACATGGGGTGCCCTTCGTGCTGGAGGTGAACGCGCCGCTGGCCCTGGAGAAGGAGCGCTACGGCGGCCTCTTCTTCCGCAACCTGACGCGGCGCATCGAGCGGCGGCTCTGCGCGGGGGCGGACGTGACCATCGCCGTCACCCGCGTGCTCGCCCGCGTCCTGGAGGAGGAGGGCGTGCCCGCGGGTAAGGCGGTGGTGATGCCCAACGGCGTCCGCCGCGAGTTCGGGAAGAACGGCGATGGCGTTGCGTTCCGCCGGGCCCTGGGGGTCCCGCTCGATGTGCCGGTCGCTGGCTTCGTGGGCTGGTTCCGCGCCTGGCACGGCCTGGAGCGGCTGATGGAAGCCGCGGCCTCGCCTGCCTGGCGGGAGGCGCGCGTCCACCTCGTGCTGGCCGGCGACGGCCCCGCCATGCCCATGCTGCGGGAGATGCGTGAGGCCTCGCCCGATCTTGAGAGACGGGTCGTGCTCTGCGGCCCCGTGCCGCGGGACGGGATCGAGTCGGCGCTGGCGTCCTTCGACGTCGCCGTGCAGCCGGCGGTGACGTCCTATGCCTGTCCGATGAAGATCCTGGAGTACATGGCCGCCGGGCGGGCCATCGTCGCTCCCGGCTCGGCCAACGTCCGCGAGCTGCTGACGCACGCCGAGACGGCCCTGCTCTGCCCCGGCGACGAGAACCCCGCCGCCGAAGATCTCGGTGCCGCCGTCCTCACCCTGGTGCGCGATCCGGCCCTGCGGGCACGCTTGGGCGAGGCGGCCCGCGCGCGCGTCTTCGAGCAGGGTTATCTGTGGGACGAGAACGCCCGGCGCGTGGAGGAGCTGGTCGCGCAGGTGCACGAGCGAGCGGCCGCCGCGGCGGCCGTGCCGGGCCGGGAGGTGCAATCGTGTTGAACGCCTTCTCCGTCGACGTCGAGGACTACTTCCACGTCGGGCTCTTCGAGGACACCATCCCCCGCGAGGCGTGGGGGTCGTTCGAGCCCCGGGTCGAGCGCAACACGCGGCGGCTGCTGGCGCTGTGCGACGAGCACGGCGTCAAGGGGACCTGGTTCGTGCTCGGCTGGGTGGCCGAGCGCTGGCCCGGCCTGGTGCGCGACATCCGCGACGCCGGCCACGAGCTGGGCACCCACGGCCAGGACCACCGCCGGGTCACGGCCATGACGCCCGAGGAGTTCCGCCAGGACGTGCGCCGCTCCAAGCGCACCGTCGAGGACGTCTCCGGGGCTGAGGTCATCGGCTACCGCGCCCCCAACTACTCCATCGTGCGCGAGACCCTGTGGGCCGTGGACGTCCTGGCCGAGGAGGGGTTCCGCTACGACTCCAGCATCTTCCCCATCCACCACGACCGCTACGGCATCCCGGACTTCCCCCGCTTCCCGCGCCCGTTGCGGGGTCGCAACGGCTCGGCCCTGCACGAGTTCCCCATCTCCACGCTCCGCGTCGCCGGCGTCAACCTGCCGTTCGTGGGCGGCGGCTACCTGCGGCACCTCCCGCTGCCGTTCATCCTCTGGGGGATGCGCTGGCTCAACGAGCGCGAGCGCCGGCCCGCCGTGGTCTACATCCATCCCTGGGAGCTGGACCCCGGGCAGCCGGTCCAGTCCGTCGGGGCGCTCGCCCGCCTGCGCCACTACCGCAACCTCGACCGCACCGAGGAGCGGCTGGCCCGGCTCTTCTCCGAGTACGCCTTCGCGTCCTGCCGGGAGGTCCTGGGGCTATGACCGCCGAGCCCCTCGTGCTGAGCGGAGCCGGCTCCGCCCTCGTACCGCCGCTGGCCGCGCCGCCGCCGTCACGGGTCGCCGTCGACACCCTGCGCGCCCACCGCGAGGCCGAGTGGGACCGCTACGTGCGCAGCTCGCCGGACGCGACCTTCTTCCACCAGCTCGGCTGGCGCTGGCTGGTGGAGCGGGTCTTCGGCCACCGCGCCCACTACCTGACCGCGTTGCGCGACGGCCGCATCGTAGGCGCGCTGCCCCTCTTCGAGCTGAAGAGCCTGCTCTTCGGCCGTTCCCTGGTGTCGATCCCGTTCGCCATCGGCGGCGGCATCGTGGCCGACGATGATGCGGCAGCGGCGGCGCTGCTCGCGGCGGCCAAGGAGCTCGCCCGCGAGCGGCGGGTGGACTACCTGGAGCTGCGCTCCGAAAGGCCGCTGGACGATCCCGAGCTGCTCACCAAGGATCTCTACGTGACCTTCCGGGCCGACCTGACGCAGGGGGAGGAGGCGCTGCTCCGGCGCATGGAGCGCAAGCGGCGGCAGATGATGAGCTACGTCGCGAAGGCCCCGTTCGAGTGGCGCGTCGCCGGCCTCGAGGATCTGCCGCTCTTCTACCGGCTCTTCTGCGAGAGCATGCGCCACCACGGCACGCCGGTCTATCCGCGCCGGTTCCTCGCGGAGATCCTCGACCGGCACCCGGCGGACACCCACCTCTTCTTCGTCCACCATGGGGGCCGGCCCGTGGCGGGCGTGCTCAACCTGACGTTCCGCGACGTGCTGATGCCCTTCTACGCCGGGGCCGACCGGGGCGAGCGGCCGCGCGGCGTGGACGACTTCCTGTACCTCGCCATCATGCGGTGGGGGCGGGAGAACGGCTTCCGCGTCTTCGACTTCGGCCGCAGCAAGCGCGGCACCGGGGCGTGGAAGTTCAAGCAGCGCTGGGGCATGGACGAGGTGCCGCTCGCCTACCAGTACTACCTGGTCAGGGCGCGCGAGCTGCCCAACGTCAGCCCGGCGAACCCGAAGTACCAGATGGCGATCCGTCTCTGGCAGAAGCTGCCGCTGCCGCTGACCCGGCTGATCGGGCCGAGCATCGTCAAGAGGGTGCCATGAAGCAGCTCTTGGGTCCTGGGTGTTGGGCCTCGAATGGGAACGAGCGCGGATCGCGCAGGTTCCCGGACTCCAGCCCCGGAATCCGCGCGACCGGGCTCTCCATTGCGAGACCCAGTACCGAGGGCCCGAGACCGGCCTCACCCCTGGCCCCTCTCCTGAAGGAGAGGGGAGACAAGGCATGGACCTGAGCATCGTCATCCCGCTCTACAACGAGGAGGAGAGCGTCGACGCCCTCTGCGCCGAGGTCCGCGCCGCGGCCGACCGGCTCGGCCGCGAGTACGAGGTCCTGCTGGTGGACGACGGCTCGACCGACGGTACCGCCGCGAAGCTGCGCGCGATCTGCGCCCGCGACCCCCGTTTCCAGGCCCTCCGCTTCCGCCGCAACTACGGGCAGACGGCGGCCCTCCAGGCCGGGTTCGACCAGGCCCGCGGCAAGGTCGTCATCACCCTGGACGGCGACCTGCAGAACGATCCCCACGACTTCGGGCTGCTGCTCGCGGCCCTGGACGAGGGCTACGACGTGGTCTGCGGCTGGCGGCGGGACCGCAAGGACCGCCTGCTCTCCCGTCGCCTCCCCTCACTGGCGGCCAACTGGCTGATCGGGGCCCTCACCAGCACGCGCATCCACGACAACGGCTGCACGCTGAAGGCCTACCGCGCCGAGGTCGTCAAGCGCGCCCGCCTCTACGCTGAGATGCACCGCTTCATGGCGCCCATGATGTCCCTCTCCGGCTCGCGCTGCAAGGAGGTGGTGGTCAACCACCGGCCCCGCCGCTTCGGCCGCAGCAAGTACGGCATGTCGCGGATCTGGAAGGTCTTCTTCGACCTGCTCACGATCAGGATGCTGCTCGGCTTCACCACCCGGCCGGCGAAGTGGTTCGCGGTGCTCTCCGTACCCTTCCTCTTCGGCACGCTGCTCGCATTCGCTGCCAGCGTGTACGTCCATTTCACCGTGGACCCCGGCGAGAGGTACCCGCTGGTCTTCCCCTCGATCACCATCCTGTGCGCCTTCGCCTTCGCGCACCTGGTGATCCTCGGCCTCTTCTCCGAGCTGGTGGTGGGGACGGGGGACTTCAAGGGCGCCGACACCGCGCTCCCCTGGTTGCCGTCGGGAGGAACCCCCGCATGAGAACCGCACCGCTGCGCAGCGATCCGGACGTTTCCGTCGTCATCCCCGTCGTGGAGCGCTACGGCGACCTGGCGCAGCTCTACGCGGAGGTCTCGGCGGAGCTGGCGCGGCTCGGCCTGACCGCCGAGTTCCTCTTCGTCGTCGACGAGCAGCTCCGCGAGGTGGTGCCCGCCCTGCGCGAGATCCAGGGGCGGACCGATCGGGAGGTCTCGATCGTGCTGCTGGGCGGCCCGTTCGGCGAGTCGGCCGCGCTGACCACCGGCTTCGCCCGGGCGCGCGCCGAGCGCATCGTCACGCTCGCCTCCTACTTCCAGGTCGAGCCGGGCGGTTTGGCACCCGCGCTCCGCATGCTCGAAGAGGGGGCCGACCTCGTGGTGGCGCGGCGCGACCCGCGCATCGACTCGCCCTTCAACCGCCTGCAGTCGCGGCTGTTCCACGCCATCGTCCGCCGGCTCACGCGGACCGATTTCCGCGACTTGAGCTGCGGCTTCAAGGCGATGAAGCGCCGGGTGGCGCGCGAGCTGAACCTCTACGGCGGGCTGCACCGCTTCCTCCCGCTGCTGGCCCTCCACCGCGGCTTCACCGTGCGCGAAATCCCGGTGCCGCAACGCCACGAGGACCGGGCGACCCGCTACCACGGCACCGGCACCTACCTGGGGCGGCTGCTCGACATCCTCAACGTCTTCTTCCTCACCAAGTTCACGCGCACGCCCCTGCGCTTCTTCGGGCCGCTGGGGGCCGGGCTCTTCCTGCTAGGATTCCTGATCGACCTGGTCGTGGCCATTGAAAAGATCTTCTTCCACATGGGCCTGTCGGACCGCGCCCTGTTGCTCCTGGGCGTGCTGCTGATGGTGCTCGGCGTGCAGACGCTGTCGCTCGGGCTGGTGGGCGAGATCATCATCTTCACCCATGCCCGCAACGTCCGCGAGTACAAGGTGGCCGAGGTCATCCGCAGCCCGGAGCGGCCGGAGCTGTCGGCCGTGGGCGGGACCGGCCGGGCGTCGTGAACGAGAGGAACAGCGGTGTGCGGAATCTGCGGTGAGTGGAACCTGCTCGGCGTCGATCCCAAGGCGCTCGAGCGGATGAGCGGCGCCCTGGTCCACCGCGGACCGGACGACCAGGGCGCCGTGCTGCTCGGCGAGGCCGGCCTCGCCATGCGCCGCCTCGCCATCATCGACCTGGTCCGCGGGCACCAGCCGATCGCCAACGAGGACGCCAGCGCCTGGATCGTCTGCAACGGCGAGATCTACAACCACCGCGAGCTGCGGCGCGACCTCCTCGCCCGCGGCCACTGCTTCAAGACCGAGAGCGACACCGAGGTCATCCTCCACCTCTACGAGGAGCGCGGCGAGCGGGTCGTCGATGACCTGCGGGGGATGTTCGCCTTCGCCATCTGGGACGCGCGGCGGCGCCGGCTCCTATTGGCGCGCGACCGCTTCGGCCAGAAGCCGCTCTTCTACCGCTTCGACGGCCGCAGCTTCCTCTTCGCCTCGGAGATCAAGGCCATCCTCGCGGCCGGCGGCCGGGAGGGCCCCCGGCCGGAGCTGGACCTGCGCTCGCTCGACGAGTACCTGACGCTGCGCTTCATCCCCAGCCCACGCACCCTGTTCCAGGGCATCCGCAAGCTGCCGCCGGCCCACCTGCTGGTGCTGGACGCCTCCGGCCTCGAGCCCCGGCACGGCGCGCTGGCGCCGACGCCCGCCCTCGAGGTCCAGCGCTACTGGCGGTTGCGCTACGTCCCCAAGCGGGGCTACCGCGAGGCCGAGCTGGTGGAGGAGACGCGCGAGCGCGTCCGCGAGGCCGTCGAGTCCCACCTGATCTCCGACGTGCCGGTGGGGGCCTACCTCTCCGGCGGCATGGACTCGAGCCTGGTGGTGGCGATGATGGCCGAGCTGCGCGAGGCGCCGGTCGAGACCTTCGCCGTCGGCGTCGAGGAGGCGGGCTTCAACGAGCTGCCCTACGCCCGCATGGTGGCCGGGCACTGCGGTACCGACCACCACGAAGAGATGGTCTGGCCCGACATGGTCGAGCTCCTGCCGTCGATGGTCTACCACCTCGACGAGCCGTCGGATCCCATCGCCGCCTGCATGTACCAGGCGGCGTCCCTGGCGGCGCGCCACGTCAAGGTGGTGCTCACCGGCGACGGCGGCGACGAGGTCTTCGCCGGCTACGACCGCTACTTCGGCTTCCGCTGGGTGAACCTCTACGCCGCGCTGCCGGCAGGGCTGCGGCGCTGGCTGCTCGGGCCGGCCGTCCATGCCCTGCGCGACACCTCGGCCTACAAGAACCTCACCCAGAAGGCGCGCTGGGTGCACGACCTCTCCTTCCACGAGGGGGGCCGGCGCTACGCGCAGGCGACGGCGTTCTTCCGCTTCGGCCAGGAGGGCAAGGGCGGGCTCTACGCCCCGGACGTGGCCGCCCGCCTGGCCGACCTCGATCCCATGGAGTCCGTGGTGAGCGGCTTCGACGAAGCGGTGGCGTGGGACGACCTCGACCGCATGCTCCAGGCGGACGTCGCGACCCGCCTGCCCGAGCACTCGCTGATGCTCTCGGACCGCATGACCATGGCGCGCGGCCTCGAGGCGCGCTCGCCCTTCCTCGACCACCGCCTGGCCGAGTTCGTGGCCTCGCTGCCGGTGCACCTCAAGATGCGCGGCCGCCGGCTCAAGTACCTGCTGCGCCGCGTCGCCGGCCCCTACCTGCCCGCGGCGATCCTGAACCGGCCCAAGCAGGGGTTCATGTTCCCCCTCGGCTACTGGATGAAGGGGCCGCTGCTGCCCGTGCTCAAACACCTGCTGGCGACCTCGACGCTGGTGGAGGAGGGGATCTTCCGCCGCCAGCCGATCGAGCGCCTGGTCGAGGAGCACGTGGCCCACCGGGCGGACCACCACGTCCGGCTGTGGATGATCCTCAACGTCGAAGTCTGGTACCGTATGTACGTCCGGGGCGAGCCGCTGGAGAACCTCACCGGCCTGCTGCGGGAGAGGCTCGGCTCGGCAGCCTGAGGCATGGCGGTCACGTCTCCATCTCCCGCGGGCGGTCCGCCCACTCCCCGCCGCGCCGGCCTCTGGCTGCGCCTGGCCGTCTCCGCGGCCCTGGTGGCGTGGATCCTGGCGCGGACGCCGTTCCACGAGATCGCCGCCTCGTTCCGCTCCGCGGACCTCCGCTGGGTGCTGCTCGCTCTGGCCCTGAGCCCGTTCGGCTATCTCGCCAGCGTCAGCCGCTGGCGCCTGCTGATCCGCGCCCAGAGCGGCGACGCGCCGTTCTCCTTCCTCGTCCGCTCCTTCCTCGTCGGGGTGTTCTTCAACA
>DASWME010000100.1:0-15505 GCA_036399915.1 Thermoanaerobaculia bacterium | reverse complement strand
AGGCGGTGATGACGCCCCGCCGGACCTCGTCCTCGGGGAGGGAGGCGATCTTGTTGTAGGCGCCCCGGACCTTGAAGGAGCCGGTGACCTGGAGGGTCTCGTGCTTGAACCAGGCGTGCACGCCCAACTGGTCGGAAAACGGCCGCGACCTCAGGCAGGGGGTCCTCTGCACCACCCCGCGAATCCGGACGCGCGCCTTCTCGATGTCTTTGAGATCGATCACCCGTGCCCGCCTCCGAGCGTTGAAACCGCGGCGCAGTGTAGCAGGAGCAGGGGACGGGTTGAGGAGAGGAGATGTGACCGCCCTGGAGGGCAGGACGCCCACGTGGGGGGCGCCCTACGGTGCCCTGCCGCCGGAGCCGGAGCCCGCGTTGGCGGTGATCTCCACCTCCTCGGGCGCGGAGTTGCTGGCCGGCTTGGCGGAGCTCGCCCGCTTCAGGAGAGCCTCGGCCAGGCTGGAGCGGACCTGCGGCTCCACTCCGGCGTCGAGCTCGACGGCTTTCTGGAAGGCTTCCCTGGCCGCGTCCATGTCGCCCTTGAGGACGAGCAGAGAGCCGAGCTGATTGTAGGCCTGAGCCCGGTGCTCGGGCGCGGAAAGGAGCGACAGGGCCATGCGGGTCACCTGGAGGGCCGCCTCGATCTGGCCGGCTCCGCTGTAGGCGCGGGCCACGCCCAGCAGGCACTCGGGGCAGTCGCCGCCCGCGAGCTCGCTGGCGCGCTCGAACTCGATGGCAGCCTTCCTGTACTGCTTCTCCTGGACGAGGCGCTCCGCCCTCTGATACGCCCTCGCGGCCTCTTCCTGGAGGATGGCGTCGGCGGCCCGCGCGGAGGAAGCGACGGAGGTGAGGGCCAGGCCCGCCAGCAGCGGCAAGATCGGAAGGACGTGGAAGCGAGTTTTCATAACTTCAACTCCTTCAGAGGCTTCGGCCTCGCTATCGAGTAAGGCGGGCGGTGGAATCAGCTTCCGTCGATCCTGCCCCGGGGAGCGCCGCCCGCCGGACGGCTGTGTGGTAGGGCAAGATGCGTGCCAGAATCTCGTGCGGAACCTTTCGGCGCCGGCTCCGTACAGCAGACAGCCGGCCCGCCGGCGCTCGCTTTCCTTTCAGGAGACTCCCGATGAATTCATGGCATGACCGTCCGACCCGCCGCCGGCCGCGGCGTCTCGCCGCCGCAGCCCTGCTGCTCCTGACCCTCGCCGCCGCTCCCGCGCTCTGCCAGCAGCAGGCGCCCCCTGCCTGGGTGGCGAAGAGCGATCAGCACACCCAGCTCCTGCTCGACGTGCTCGCCCGCTTCAGCCCCGAGGGGGCCGGGCAACTCGGTATCGAGGGGCTCGACGAGGAGATCTTCGACCTCACTCCCGGCTTCGAGAAGCGGGGCGAAGAGGCCTCACAGAAGGTGCTCGCGGAGCTGAAGCGGCGCCTCCCGGCGGAGACCGATCCTCCCGTCAAGCAGGACCTCCAGATCCTGGTCGACACGGTCGAAGACAACCTGAAGGGCACGGAGCTCGGGAGGAAGTACTACCTCCCCTACTTCAACCTCACCCGGACGGTCTTCAGCGGCCTGCGCGCCCTGCTCGACGACCAGGTGGAAGCCTCGCGGCGGCCGGCGGCACTGGTTCGCCTGAAGAAGTACGCGGGTCTCGCGCCCGGCTACACCCCCGTCAGCCGCCTCGCCGAGGACTACGTCCGGACGAAGCTCAAAGATCCCAAGCTGCTCGGGCCGTTCAAGGACCAGGTGGAGCGGGACCTCGCCAACAACGCCACGATCCTGGCGGGCATCGCCGAGCTGTTCAAGAAATACGGCATCCAGGGTTACGAGGAGCCCTACGCGAAGCTCAAAGAGCAGCTCGTGGCCTACGACGAGTTCGTGCGCCGGGAGATCCTCCCCCGCGCCCGCACCGACTTCCGCCTGCCGCCGGAGCTCTATGCCTTCAGCCTCGAGCAGGTGGGTGTCGACATGCCGGTGGAGGAGCTGGTGAGCCGGGCCGAGGTAGCCTTCAAGGAGATCCAGAGCGAGATGCAGACGCTCGCTCCGCTCGTCGCCAAAGAGAAGGGCTTGAGCGTCACCGATTACCGTGGCGTGCTGCGCGAGCTCAAGAAGCAGCAGATCACGGGCGAGGGCATCCTCCCCCATTACCAGGAGCGCATCAAGGCGATCGAGGAGATCATCCGCCGCGAGGGGATCGTCAGCCTGCCCGCGCGGCCGATGAAGTTCCGCTTGGCGAGCGAGGCCGAGAGCGTGCAGATCCCCGCCCCGAACATGCGGGCCCCGCGGCTGATCGGCAACAAGGGTGAGATGGGCGAGTTCGTGCTGCCGCTGCGCATCCCCGGCCAACAGGGGCAGCAGAAGCTTGTGCTCGACGACTTCACCTACGACGCCTTCTCCTGGCCGCTGACCGCCCATGAGGGGCGCCCGGGCCACGAGTTGCAGTTCGCCGCCATCGTGGAGAAAGGGGTGTCGAAGGCGCGGGCCATCTTCGCCTTCAACAGCGTCAACGCCGAGGGCTGGGCCCTCTACGCCGAGGCCGAGGTCAAGCCCTACCTGCCGCTCGATGGCCAGCTCGCGGCGCTCCAGAGCCGGCTGGCGCGCGCCGCCCGGGCGATCCTCGATCCAGGGCTCCAGAGCGGCAAGGTGACCCGCGAGGAAGCCACGCGCATCCTCCGCGAGGAGGTCGGCCTCTCCGAGGGCATGGCCCTCCAGGAGGTGCAGCGCTACACCTTCCTCAGCCCCGGCCAGGCCACCGCCTACTTCGCCGGCTATACCCGGCTGATGGAGCTGCGCTCCGAGGTGGAGCGCGTCCTGGGGCCGAAGTTCGACCGCAGGAAGTACCACGACTTCCTGCTCTCCCAGGGCATGCTGCCCCCCTCGTTGCTGCGCAAGGCCGTGTTCGAGGAGTTCATCCCGCGGGAGCAGGGGAAGAAGGTGGGCTAGAGAGCTTCCGTGGCATTCCTTTTGCTCTCCCAGGCCATTGGCGCCAGGGATCCTCAAGCGGTGTCCCGGGCGCCTTTTACGCCTGCGGTAATTCCACTTCGCATGAAAGGAGAGCAAGCAGTATGAGCAAGAGAAGCAATCCCTTCGCCCTGGCGGCTCTGGCGGGGCTCCTCGCCCTGGCTCCCGCACTCGCCGCCACCAACGCCAGGAGCACCCTCCACTCGAATGACAAGAAGTTCATCTGGAACGCCGCCGTGGGCGGCATGGAGGAGGTCCAGTTGGGGCAACTGGCGGCTCAGAAAGCTTCCAATCCGGACGTGAAGAACTTTGGTCAGCGCATGGTCGACGACCATTCCAAGGCCAACGACCGGCTCAAGTCCCTGGCTGCCCAGAAGGGCGTCACCTTACCGACCACCCTGCCGGCCGACAAGAGGAAGGACGTCGACAAGCTCTCCAAGCTCTCGGGCGCCGCCTTCGACCGGGAATACATGAGCATGATGGTCAAGGACCACAAGAAGGACGTCTCAGAATTCGACAAGGAGTCCAAGCAGGCCCGGGACTCCGATGTCAAGTCCTTCGCCCAGGGGACCCTGCCCACCCTGCGCGAGCACCTGCAGATGGCCCAGAGCATCGCCGCCAAAGTCGGTGCCCACACCGGCCAGCAGACGAGCAAGAAGAGCGGGTCGTAAAGCCCTCCCCTCCCTGGGCGGCCTGGGGTCGCCCAGGGCCTTGCATACAATCCCTGTCATGACCGGCGACGACCTGGAACGGCTCCCTCGCACGCGGCAGGCGATCGCAGCCGACATCCGCGAAGGGCTCCACCCCGGAGCGCAGCTCTACGTCTCGCACCGCGGCGAGCCGGTGGCGGACTTGGGCCTGGGCGAGAACCGCTCCGGCGAGTCGCTGACCCGCGACCATCTGATGCTCTGGCTCTCCTCCACCAAGCCGGTGACGGCGGTCGCCATCGCCCAGCTCTGGGAGCGCGGGCTGGTGGAGCTGGACGATCCGGTGGCCCGGCACGTCCCCGAGTTCGCGGCCAATGGCAAGGAGGGAATCACCCTCCGCCATCTCCTCACCCATACCGGCGGCATTCGCATGCTGGACACCGGCTGGCCCCAGCGCTCCTGGGAAGAGATCATCGCGAAGATCTGCGTCATGAAGCCCGAGCCCCGGTGGGTACCGGGCAGGAAGGCCGGCTACCATCAGGCGTCGAGCTGGTTCATCCTGGGCGAGGTCGTCCAGCGCGTGGGCGGCCGTCCCTTCCCCCTCTACGTGCGCCAGGAGATCTTCGAGCCGCTGGGGGCGGCGGACTCCTGGTTGGTATGCCGCGGGACCGCTATCTTTCTTACAAAGAGAGCGGCCGGCTCGGCGCGATGTGGGACACCGAGGGGCCCGAGCCGAAACCCCACGGCTGGGACGCGGAGGAGCGTTGCGTCAACCCCAGCCCCGGCGGGAACGGCTATGGGCCCATGCGCGAGCTGGGCCGCTTCTACGAGATGCTCCTCGGCCGGGGCGCCTGGCGGGGCCAGCGCGTGCTGCTGCCGCAGACCGTCGAGGCCTTCACTTCTCCCCACCGGGTGGGGATGGTGGATGCCACCTTCAAGCACGTCCTCGACTGGGGGCTGGGCTTCATCATCAACTCCGTCCAGTACGGAGCGGAGACCGTCCCCTACGGCTATGGCCATCACGCCTCGCCGCGGACCTTCGGCCACAGCGGATACCGCTCCTCCGTCGGCTTCGCCGATCCGGAGCGGGGGCTCGCCGTGGCCTTGGCCTTCAACGGCACGCCGGCCAACGAGGCCCACGAGCGGCGGATCCGGGCGGTGCTGGATGCGATCTACGAGGATCTGGGGCTGGCCGGCCGCTGACGGCGGAGCGCCGGTTACCCCGGCGCCCGCGCCGCCGGTCCTTCCTGAAGGTTACTGAGAGGCCCTCGGGCACTCGCCCGTGGACTTCAGGGAGACCCCTGCCTGTTGGCGCTTGCAATCGTTGCTGTAGGTCTGGTTGTCGCAGCCGCAGACCGGGTTGACGTCCTCAGTGCAGATCTCCGGGCGGGCTATGCAGCTCCCGGGAGCCTTGCAGGTCTCGGCCTTGAACTCGCAGAACTGATCGCTCTTGCAGTCCGCGTTGGTCTTGCAGACGCCGGAGGTGTTGGGCGCGTTCCCCTGCCCGTGCCCGCAGGCGCCTCGCCTCGCCGGGCGCACGCCGGCCTTCAGGAGCTCGCACTCATTGCTGTAGGTCTTGTCGTCGCAGCCGCAGATCGGGGGACCCTGCTTCGGGCAGGTCGCCGGCACTGAGACGCAGACGCCGGCCAGGTCGGCGACGTTGCACTGGTCGAACGGGAACCGGCAGGCCTCGCCCGCCGGGCATTGCAGGGCGGCGATGCCGCCGCAGGTCTGTCCCGTCTGCTGGATCGGCTTCTTCTTTTCCATCTGTCCCGTCGAGGACTGGGCCGACAGGGAATTCCCCGCCCCGGCCAGCACGGCCAGGACGAGGCCGATACAGACATGGAGGATGGCTCTACGGATCATGACTCAAAGCCTCCTTTCGGGAACCGCGTCGACGGTGGGAGGACGAAAACGGCGCGGTATGTCTGCTTCAGAAAGCTAGCAAAAATTGCGCCTGGAGGGGTCGGCCAGGACCGAGGACATAGGCGAGCCCCTGCCAGATCCACCACAACCCCACCAAGCGGAAGATCCAGAGCAGGTTGCGGACACCCAGCAGGAAGAAGTTGTGGACCGGGAAGGGAACGGCGAGCGGAGCACGCTCGCCGACGGCGAGGTAGCCGAAGGCGGCCAGGTTCACGGTGATGCCGACCACCAGCTTGAACCAGGCGGTCGCCAGGGAGACGGGCGCCGGCCGTCCCGCGGCGGCAACCGCGAGCGCGACCAGCAGGAAGAGGAGGGGGACGAAGATCCCGAGGCGCAGGGGCCAGCGCCAAGCCTTCAGGAAGGAGAAGAACTTCGCCGCCGGCTTGCGGTGCGCGGAACAGCAGCGGGCGTGAATGGCTTCGCCGCCGGAGCGCAGCTCGAGCGTGGCGGCGGGCGCGTCGGAAAGGATCCGGTTGCACCACACGCACTTGACGGGCAGGACCCGCTCCATGTACGGCCGGGCCAGGAACCGGTGAGCGAGCATGAGGACCACCCCGGCCAGGAGGCTCGCCCCCACCGGCTCCGGGTGCTGCACATAGAGGAAGAGCACCAGCGGGATGAAGAGGAAGAGCAGGACGCCGGTCAGCAGGTAGACCCGCGCGCGGTTTGGGGCCGCGGCCGGGGTGAGCTTCTTCTGCAAGATCGCCATGGTCGTCCGGGAGCGGCAGATTATGACATGGCGCCAGGGCCGCGGATGCCGGCTCGCCGCCACCGCTCTGGCTCGCGGCTTGCAAATGCAGAACTTCGTTGAGGTCCGTTCGTTCCAGGGAGGTCAGACCCATTTCCGAGTTGAGGGCGATCTTCCGCGGTGGCGCGGAGAGGAGTGGAGGGCTTCCAGACACGATGGAGCCGGCGGTCTTCCGGGAGGCGTTGGCCGCCGAGTTCCCGGCGGTGGAGCTGCAGTGGGCTCCGGAAAGTGGTGGCGTCCCCTCCCTTCCCCCCCTCCCGCTCACTGATTGGGAATCCCAATTTTTCAACTTCTACGAACTCGACATGGCCTTGGACGACCTCGCGGAGCGCACGCGGGGCCCCTTCGCCCTCTCCCTCGCTGCGGAGGACGAGCGGCTGCCGGGCTATGCGCGCGAGGTGCTCACCCGCTGCCAGCGCCTGATGGACCGGCGCAACACGGCTTCCCGCGATCCGCTCTTCGACCGGGTGCTCGCCGAGCAACGAGCCCTGCACAACCTTACGAAGCCCCTGGTCCGCGCCGACTACAACCATGCCCTGGACGTCTGGCAATGGACGCTCCGGCTGTGCCCGGAAGCCGGCCTCGCCGTGCAGCTCGCGGCGCTGTTCCACGACGTCGAGCGCCTGCTCTCCGAGGCCGACGCGCGGATCGAGCACCGCGCCGCCGATTACCAGGCCTTCAAGGACGCCCACGCCTGCCGTGGAGCGGAGATGGCGGACGCGGCGCTGGCCCGGGCCGGAGTGGAGGAGGAAACCCGCTGGCGCGTGGCCTGGCTGATCGCCGGGCACGAGCGGCCGCCGGTGGCGGGGGACCCCGAAGCCGAGGACATCGCGCTGCTCAACGACGCGGACGCGCTCTCCTTCCTCTCTCTCAACAGCGTGGGGTATCTGGATTACTTCGGGCCGGAACAGACCCGATGCAAGGTGGCCTGGACCCTGCGGCGGCTCCGCCCGCAGGCGCGCCGTCACGTGGCCGCCATGCGGCTCCACCCCGAGGTGGCGGCGGCGGTGGCCGAGGAGCTGGCAGCGGCATGAAGCTGGTGATCTTCGGGCTGACGCTCAGCTCCTCCTGGGGTAACGGCCATGCGACCCTGTGGCGGGGGCTCTGCCGGGCGCTGGCGCGGATGGGACACCGCGTCGTCTTCTTCGAGCGGGACGTGCCCTACTACGCGATCCACCGCGACCTCCAGGAGCTGCCCGGCACCGACCTCCGCCTCTACGCGAGCTGGGAGGAGGTCTTCCCCGCGGCCCGGCAGGAGGTAGCCGAGGCAGATGTCGCCATGGTGACCTCGTACTGTCCGGACGGCATCGCCGCCTCGGACCTCGTGCTCTCCTCGCCCGGCCCCCTCGCCGTCTTCTACGACCTCGACACGCCGGTGACCCTGGAGCGCCTCCGCCGCCGCGAGGAGGTGCCCTACCTCCCAACCGAGGGGCTCGGCGGCTTCGACCTGGTGCTCTCCTACACGGGAGGCGCGGCGCTCGACGAGCTGCGGCAGCACCTCGGCGCCCGCCGGGCGGCCCCGCTCTACGGCAGCGTCGATCCCGAGGTGCACCGCCCCGCCGCGCCGGTGCCGTCCTTCCAGGGGGACTTCTCCTATCTCGGCACCTACGCCGCGGACCGGCAGGACGCCCTGGAGCAGCTCTTCCTGGAGCCGGCCCGGCGGCTCCCGGAGAAGCGCTTCGTCATCGGCGGCGCCCTGTACCCGATGGACTTCCCCTGGGGGTCCAACGTCTTCTTCGTCCGCCACCTCCCGCCGGCGGACCACCCGGCCTTCTTCGCCTCGTCGCCCATCACCCTCAACGTGACGCGGGCGGCCATGGCCACGATGGGCTACTGCCCCTCGGGACGACTGTTCGAGGCGGCGGCGTGCGGCACGGCCGTGCTCTCGGACACCTGGGAGGGGCTCGACCGGTTCTTCGAGCCGGGCCGGGAGATCTTCACGGCGGCGACCCCGGAAGAGGCCATCGCAATCCTCTCGCTGCCCCACGGGGAGATCGCCCGCGTGGCCCGCGCCGCCCGCGAGCGGACGCTCGCCGAGCACACCGCGGAGCGGCGGGCGCAGGAGATGGTGGCGATGATGGCGGGGGTCGACACCCGTCCCCAGGAGGTGTACGCGTGAGCGTCTGGGGCATCGTGCCGGCCGCCGGCGTGGGGAGCCGCATCCAGCCGCTCGCCTTCTCCAAGGAGCTGCTTCCCGTCGGGAGCCGCATCGACGGCGGCACGGAACGCCCGAAGGCCGTCTCGGAGTACCTGATGGAGCGGATGATCCTCGCCGGCGCCACCCGGATCTGTATCGCGATCTCGCCGGGCAAGTCCGACATCGTCGAGTACTACGGCGGCAGTCTGGGGCCGGCTCACATCTGCTACGTGGTGCAGCCCGAGCCGCGCGGCCTCTGCGACGCCCTGTTCCGCGCCCTGCCGCTGATCGGGCCGGACGACCAGGTGCTGGTGGGCCTGCCGGATACGGTCTGGTTTCCGGAGGACGGCCTGCGCCGCCTGGCGGGGGACGCGCTGTCCTTCCTCCTCTTCCCCGTCGAGCGCCCCGAACTCTTCGACGCCGTGGTGACCGGCGACGACGGGCGCGTCCTGGAGATCCAGGTCAAGCAGCGGGGAGCGTCCAGCTCCTGGGTCTGGGGGGCCTTCCGCATGCCCGGCCGGGTGTTCCACGACCTCCACGCCCTCTGGTGCGGGCGCGGCGAACGCGACGTCTACGTCGGCACCCTGGTCAACGCCTGGCTGGCGTGGGGCGGCGAGGCCCGCGGCGTGCGCGCCGGCGAGGCCTACGTGGACGTGGGGACCCTGCACGGCTATCGCGAGGCCATCCAGCTCCTGGAGCGGCGTGAGGTGCTCGCTTGATCGAAGCCGTGAAGCTGTGGAACGAGCCCAACAACAAGTCCCATTGGGACTTGGAGATCGATCCCGAATGGAAGCTCTTCGCCCGCATGGCCATCCTCGCGAGCGACGCCATCCGGGCGGAGAACGCCACCCTGCCGCGTATCCTGGGCGGGATCTCGCCGATCGATCCCAAGTTCATCGCCAATATGAAGGGCCAGGGCGTGCTCGACCACGTGGAGGCGGTCGCCATCCACGGCTTCCCGCTCGACTGGAACCACTGGCAGCTCCACGAGTGGCCCGACCGGCTGGCCGAGATCCAGGCGTTGACCGACCTCCCCGTCTGGGTGACCGAGGTGGGGGTCTCGACCTTCGGCGCCGAGGAGGTGCAGGATTTCGGCTTGCGCCGCACGGCCGAGCTGCTGCTGGGCCGCGCCCCGCGCATCCACTGGTACAGCCTCTACGACCTGCCCCGGGCCTGGCCCGCCACCACCCGCCACCGCGAGGCCGAGGGCTCCTCCTACTACCGCCATTTCTACCTGGGGCTGCTGCGCGAGGACGGCACCCCCAAGCTCGCCCTCTCGCGGTTCTCCGACTACACGCCCGAGATGGGCATCTGCCAATGGTTCCACTTCGAGGATTACCGGCTGGACGAGGCTGTGCGCTGGCTCAAGAAGTTGGGGGTCAAGAAGCTGCGCACCGGCCTCTCCTGGGCGGACAGCTTCCGCCCCAACGCCGACGCCTGGTTCGACCGGCAGATGCAGGCCCTGGAGGATTTCGACGTCACCCTCACCTACTGTTTCACGCCGGAGCACTGCGGGATCCAGCCGCACCACACGAGCCCGCCCAGGTGCCTGGAGGAGTTCGCGGACTTCTGCGCGCGGATGACCCGGCGGTACGCGTGAATGGCCTTGAGCGCCTCCTCGGCCCCAACCCTCCCCGCGTCCTCGTCGTCGTGGCCCATCAGGACGACGAGACGATCGGCGCCGGCGCCCTGATCTCGCGCCTGCCGGACTGCTGGCTCGTCCACCTCACCGACGGCGCCACGCGCGAGGCCCGGTTCGTCGAGGGTTTCACAGGGATCCGCGAGGAGTACGCCGCGGCGCGGCGGCGGGAGCTGGCCGCGGCCCTGGACCTGGCCGGCCTCGGTCCGCAGCGCCGGATCGCTATCGAGGGAATCGTCGACCAGGAGGCGTGTTTCGCCCTGCCGCGCCTCGCGCGCGAGGTCCTTCGTCTGTGCCGGGAGCTGCGGCCCGGCATCGCGCTCGTAGAGATGCCCCTCTACCACGCCCGGCCCGGCACGACCCGCGGCGACGATCTGGTCAAACAGGAGTTCCTGCCGCCTCCCGAGGGCGCCGGCATCGAGGCGGTCCGGCGGGACCTCTCCGCCGCAGAGCGGGCCCTCAAGCTGCGGATGTACGACGGCTTCGTCACGCAGCGCCACATCCTGGCCTGGTTCCTGCCGCCCGTGTACGAGACCTTCCGCCCGGCCCCGGCCTACGACTTCACCCAGCCGCCGCACGCGGGGTCGCTGCAGTACGAGCTCTGGGGCTTCCCCGTGACGGGTGGGCGCTGGCGCGAGCTGGCGCGTGCGGCCATCGAGGAACTGGCGCTGGCGCCAGCGCTCGTCAAATGAAGGCGCTGACCGTCCTCAGCGTGGCCTACCCCTTCGCGCCCGTGGGCTCGGACGCGGTGGGCGGAGCCGAGCAGGTGCTGACAATGCTCGACGAGGCGCTGGTCCGCGCCGGTCATCGCTCGCTGGTCGTCGCCTGCGAAGGCTCGGTCTGCCAGGGGACCCTGATCCCCACCCCTCGCTGGGACCTGCAGGACGAAGCGGTGTACGCGGCGGCGCACGAGCGCCACCGGCAGGCGATCGTCGGGGCCCTGACGCGCTGGCCGGTGGACCTCGTCCACCTGCACGGGCTCGACTTCGCCTCCTACCTGCCGCCCCCGGGTCCCCCCGTGCTGGCGACGCTCCACCTCGCTCCGCACCTGTACTCGCGGGAGGCGCTCTTCCCCGCGCGCCCCGGCACCTGGCTCCACGCCGTCTCGGAGACGCAGCACCGGGCCTGCCCGGCCGGGGCGCCCCTGCTCGATCCCATCCCCAACGGCGTGGACCTCCAGGTGCTCCGCCCGGCCGGCCGCAAGCGCGGGTTCGCCCTGGCCTTGGGGCGGATCTGCCACGAGAAGGGGTTCCACCTGGCCCTCGACGCGGCCAAGGCGGCGGGCGTCCCCCTCCTCCTCGGAGGCGAGGTCTTCCCCTATCCGGAGCACCAGCGCCATTTCCGGGAGGAGATCGCGCCCCGCCTCGACCCGTTGCGCCGGTTCCTCGGTCCCCTCGGGCTGCGACGCAAGCGGCGCCTCCTCGCCGCGGCCCGCTGCCTGCTCGCGCCCAGTCGCATCGCCGAGGCCTGCCCGCTGGTGGTCATGGAAGCCCTCGCCTGCGGTACCCCGGTCATCGCCTTCCGCTCCGGCGCCCTACCAGAGATCGTCGAGCATGGACGGACGGGCCTGCTCGTCGAGGACGAAAAGGAGATGGCCGAGGCGCTCCGGCGCGTGGACGCCCTCGATCCCGCCGAATGCCGGCGCGCCGCCGAGGAGCGCTTCTCCGCCAAGAGGATGACCGGACGCTATCTCGGCCTTTATCAGCGCCTTGCCGGCGGCGGACTCGACCGCACCCCCATCCTCGAAGTGGCGGAGACCAAGCGGCCGGAATGAGCTTCGAGATCGAGGAGGTCACGGACCTCGCGGCACTCGAAGCGCTCCGCGGTGAGTGGTCTGCCCTCTGCGACCGCTCCCCGCGCACCACCCCCTTCCAGCGCCCCGAATGGCTGATCCCCTGGTGGCGCGCCTTCCCGCCGGGCGAGCCGTGGGTGCTCGCCGTTCGCCGGCAGGGACGGCTCGCCGCCCTGGCTCCCCTCCTCCTCTATAGAAAGGACGGGATCAGGACCGTCGCCTTCTGCGGCGGCGGAGTCTCGGACTACCTGGACATCGTGACCGATCCCGAAACCGAGGAGGACTCCACAGCGGCCCTCCTCGCCCACCTCGCGGCCCGGCGCGACCGCTGGCAGGCCGGCGATTTCGAGCCTCTTCCCGGCGAGTCCCCCCTCCTCCGGGTCCCCCTGCCCGAGGGTCTGAGCGCCAGGACCGAGCCGCGCGACGTCTGCCCGTGCCTGCCCCTCCCGGAGCGGGTCGAGGGCCTGCCGGAGGTCGCGCACGCCCGCCAGCTCTACAAGCTCCGCGCGTACCGCCGCAAGGCCGCAGCTCTGGGAGTGCTGCGCCTCCAGACCGCAGACGAGGGCTCCTGGGAGGAGATGCTGGACACCCTCATCCGACTCCACGGCACCCGCTGGCACGAGATGGGACAGGCCGGGATGCTGGACGGCGACGGTTTCCGCATCTTCCACCGCGAGGTCGCCGCCGGGTTCCATGCCCGCGGCTCGCTTGCCCTCTACGTCCTCCGGCTCGACGGCTCGCCCATCGCTGCATCCTATGGCTTTCGGGAAAGAGAGACAGTCTACGGCTACCTGCAGGGCTTCGATCCGGAACGGGCCAAGCTCAGCCCCGGCGTCCTGATGGTCGGCGCCGCCATCGAGGACGCCATCCACCGCGGCGCCCGCTGCTTCGACTTCCTGCGCGGGCAGGAGACCTACAAGTACTGGTGGGGAGCGAAGGACCGGGAGACCTACCGGAGGACGCTCCAGCACCGCTCCGGAGGAGCGGAATTTGAATAGCCCGGGGCGCCAGCCCGGGAATCGAGCCCAACCCACCTACCCAAGCCCTGAAGGGGCGGCACCGACGTTAGATGTCACCCCTTCGGGGTTCCAATGTTTGAAACGCGTCCTCGTCCCGGGGCTGCCGCCCCGGGCTATTCAAATTCCGCCCCTGCGGGGCGGGAAAGACGCTGCCTTGAGTTTCAATCCCTCCATACAGATCAGGGCAATTCGGACGTGGATTGTCGAATGTATCGCGGAAGGGCGCGACCCGGACAGTCTCAATCCCACCATACAGATCAGGGCAATTCGGACCGCCGGGCTTGTTGGAGCCCACGCCCTGGTCCTTCGTCAAGGATGGTCTCAATCCCACCATACAGATCAGGGCAATTCGGACAAAGGTACCAAATCAACCTTCTCCCCAGCGATGACGTCTCAATCCCACCATACAGATCAGGGCAATTCGGACGCTTCATCAGCGGCGGGAGGAAGCCTGGCGACCAGTTGCCGTCTCAATCCCACCATACAGATCAGGGCAATTCGGACGGAGTTGTAACATGGCCAGAAACATTGAAGATGAGATCTTGTCTCAATCCCACCATACAGATCAGGGCAATTCGGACTTGCTTCAATTGGCGAAGGATTATCAGAAAGCCGGTCGCGTCTCAATCCCACCATACAGATCAGGGCAATTCGGACGATCACTACGAGATCCGCCCCGGTGCTACCTTCATCGCTGTCTCAATCCCACCATACAGATCAGGGCAATTCGGACGTCAATTTCTGGGCGCCGTGGTGCGGCCCTTGTCGCGCCGAGAGTCTCAATCCCACCATACAGATCAGGGCAATTCGGACGGGATCATCCGATCACTGATCCGGGCCTGGTCCAAGAGTCTCAATCCCACCATACAGATCAGGGCAATTCGGACATCAAGGGGGAAGGTGAAGGCGAGACTTCGGAGTGGATATCGTCTCAATCCCACCATACAGATCAGGGCAATTCGGACGGCGGGCCCTCCAAGTGCTTTTTCCTCAGGAGGTTACGGGGCCGTTTTCTGTTACCCCGGAATTCCAGGGGTCTTGGGACCGTCTCCGAGCGTGTTCGGGACCCGGATTTTTCGATCCAAAGGCCTGTGGACATTGGAGTTGCGGTCACGGCTGTTACCTCCCGGCCAAAATGGCGTTTTGCCCGTGGCACGATTCTTGTCAGGCATGCTTTTTGCCGCCAGATCGGGAACGTCGGTTGTCAAAGAAGGGAGGCTCTTGCCGGTCATTATACTCCTCGGGGTCCGGCGTCTTCAATCCTGGGGCGGCACCAGCCGATCCGCTGTGGCGGTCCCCTAGTCCGCCTCGTAGTAATCCAGCCCCAGGTGGGTGATCTGCTCCTCGCCCTTGAGGTACCGCAGGGTATTCTTGAGCTTCATCAACTGGATGAACAGGTCGTGCTCCGGGTACAGCTCGGGCAGCGTCATGGGGCTCTTGAAGTAGAAGGAGAGCCACTCCTGGATGCCATGCATGCCGGCGCGGCGGGCGAGGTCGAGGAAGAGCGCGAGATCGAGCACCAGCGGCGCGGCCAGGATGCTGTCCCGGCAGAGGAAGTCGATCTTGATCTGCATGGGGTAGCCGAGCCAGCCGAAGATGTCGAGGTTGTCCCACCCCTCCTTGTTGTCCCCCCGCGGCGGGTAGTAGTTGATCCGCACCTGGTGGTGGAACCCTTCATAGAGGTCGGGGTAGAGGTGGGGCTGGAGGATGTGCTCCAGCACCGAGAGCTTGCTGACCTCCTTGGTCTTGAAGCAGTCGGGGTCGTCCAGCACCTCGCCGTCGCGGTTGCCGAGGATGTTGGTGGAGAACCACCCCTCGAGGCCGAGCAGGCGGGCCTTCAAGCCCGGAGCGAGGATGGTCTTCATCAGCGTCTGGCCGGTCTTGAAGTCCTTGCCGCAGATGGGCACCCGCCTCTTCGCGGCCAGCTCGCGCAAGGCCGGCACGTCCAGCGTGAGGTTGGGCGCGCCGTTGGCGTAGGGGATGCCCAGCGACAGGGCCGCGTAGGCGTAGACCATGCTCGACGGGATGGCCTCGTCGCTGCGCTTGAGCCCCTCCTCGAAGGCGTCGAGCGACTGGTGGACCTCCGAAGGGCACATGTGCCCCTCGGTCGAGCCGCACCAAACCATGACCGAGCGGGCGACGCCGCGCTCGCGCTCGAAGGCCTCGATCTCCGCGATGAGCTGGTGGGCGAGGTCCCACTTGCTGCCCCCGTCCTTGATGTGGGTGCCGTGCAGGCGCTTGACGTAGCGGGGATCGAACACCCCCTGCATCGGCCGGATCGCCTCCAGCGCGGGGCGGAGCTGGTCGAGCAGGCCGCGGTCGAGGACGTTGGCCTCGCAGGCGGCGGCGTACGCGTCGTCCGGGAAGATGTCCCAGGCGCCGAAGACGAGGTCGTCCAGCCTGGCGAGCGGCACGAAGTCGGCGATGCGGGGCACCCGGTTCTCCGTGCGCTTGCCGAGGCGGACGGTGCCCATCTGCGTCAGCGAGCCGATCGGCTTGCCCAGCCCGCGCTTGACCGCCTCGACGCCGGCGATGAAGGTGGTGGAGACCGCCCCCAGCCCGACGAGGAGCACTCCCAGCTTGCCCTGCGGCGGCTCGATGTGTACGCCTTTGCCCAAAGAAAGTCTCCTTGACAGCGGAGCCAAAGT
>DASWME010000099.1:0-11346 GCA_036399915.1 Thermoanaerobaculia bacterium | reverse complement strand
GCCAACCATGCGACGGAAAGGTGGCCCACCTCGCCGGCTCGGTGAGCCCCCCACCACCTTTTCCCTTCGGCGTCTTCGCCGAACGCGGCTCGTCGAGACCTTCCCGGGGCGGCTGGTCGTCGATCCTGACATCGAGGTTGGCACAACTGCGGCACAAGTCGGCCATTGCCTCGTCGGGCTCGAACCATCCACAATCGGGACCCGGGAGGCAGGAGCCATGGTGCGGGTCCTCCTCCCGGCTCGGAGCAGACATTCCTGTAACGCAAGCTCTTAATTTTATGAGATTTGGAAGCTACCACCACCCGGCCCTTGTCCTTTGGGTGTCATTAAGCCACCCAGGGAGCCGCCGCAGTGTGTCCACCGCACGGACGAACTGAACCCACTTGGCTAGGATCGATCCGGGGTTCGGACTGGCGAACGTTGGGGATACTTGCCTTCAGAATTAGTCGTTTAGACTGTCGAGGGTGGGCTCCCTCGCGGTTGCCGAAAAGCGAGCAACTCGGCCGTGAGATGGAGGCGGTGGCGAAGACTGCAGGGATCGCGCCAGGGTCCGCACCGTGGGAGCCTCGAAGATCGCCACCGGGGAGAGTTCTGCGCCGAGGCTGCTGTTGATTTGTTTGACCGTCTGCAGACCCGTGAGCGACGTTCCGCCCAGATCGAAGAAGTTGTCGTCAATCCCAAGGTTTTCGACATAGAGCACCCGTTGCCAGACCTCGGCGAGGCTGCGCTCCAAGTCGCTGCCGGGGGCGGCGTACTGGACGCCAAAAACGGGACGCGCCTGGTTCGCTGCTTCGCTCTTGTCCTCGATTGTGAGCCCCGGAGGGTCCAGGCGCGAGGTGGGCAAGAAGGCCCGCCGCTGACGCTCGCGGGCGCCCTCCGCGGGCCCGGTCCTCTCGCGCAACGCGAAAAGGTTGTAGAGCACTGAGCCCTGCAGCAGCTCGTCCTGCTCCACGGTCACCCGGAAGCCGCGCTCTTCGAGCAGCCGCAGGATCCTCTCCAGACGGCCATCGAGGTCGTGGACCTCCATGACGATCTGCCCGATCATCGGCCAATGCTCCTCGCGGATGCCTGCCAGCACCGCCAGCTCGGCCTTCTGCACGTCGATCTTCAGCAGGTCGATCCATTCGACTTCGCACTCCGCGATCACGTCAGATAGGGGCCGTAGCCGACACTCGAACGACTCGCTCCGGAAGCGCTCCTCAAGGAAGTCGTTGGCGAAGCTCATCAGCTCGCCCACGCCCTCCACGCCAGCCTCGCGCTCCCTCTCCATCATCAGGCGAAGGATCTCCTTTTCTTGCTCCTTGTCGGCGTGGAAGGAGGACATGCCCGAGCTGCGCGGGTAGAACGTGAACCTGGCTATGCCGGCATGATCGGAAAGGCCGAAGTTGAACAGCCGGGCATCGACCCGGTTGAGCGTCGCGTTCAGACGCAGTTTCTCGAATAGCGGTGGCGCCGGCTCGAACGAGTAGATCTGCGCTTCTCGGCAGGTCTGGTGTGCGTACAGCATAAAGGAACCGATGTTGGCGCCGACGTCGAAGATGCAGGCGCCGTCGCGGAGCTCGATGCCATGGCGGCGGTAGACTTCCTTCTCGAAGATCTCGTGGTAGAAGTGGTCCGCCTCGGTTCGGCTCTGGGTGACGATCCGCATGCCATTGGGCCAGACGTGCACTCTCCCGCGGTCGGCCGGGGTTGCGGCGCTCATGGGGATCCGCCGCCGTCGGCCCACGTGGGTCGCCGCCCATTCGATCGGTACGCCGGCCATCCAGAGCTTCCCCAGAGTGCCGAGCAGGAAGGCCCGGTCGTGCTGGGCGTTGTAGGCGGACCGCAGGGTGGAGAACATCAGGCTTGCCCGCTCCGGGGCGCCAGCCGGGTGCTGCTTGGCGAAGGCGGTCAGCGACTGCCCGGGACCCACTTCCAGGAGCACCGAGTCGATTTCCAGCAACCTGCCGAGCCCTTCACCGAAGAGCACCCGGCCGCAGAGGTGCCGTACCCAGTAGTCGGGGTCGGTGGCCTCCTCGGGCCGGATCCAGGAGCCGGTGACGTTGCTGACATATGGGATCTGCGGTGGCCTCAGCTCGAAACCCGCCACCAGTTCGCGCAGCCGTCCGGCGATGGGTTCCATCATCGGCGAGTGGCCGGCTTGGTCGCCCGGGAGGCGCCGACAAGCCACGCCGCGCTTCGCGAGCTGAGCTTCGAGGGCCGCCACGGAGGCCGCGGGCCCGGACACCACGTGGAGGGCCGGGCTGTTGGCGACCGCAACTACCAGGTCGCCGCGCAAAAGAGGGTCGATCTCCTCGGCGGGTAGGGGTACGGCCAGCATGGCGCCGGCCGGCAACTCCTCGATCAGGCGTGCCCGGCGCGCGACGAGGGTCAGGCAGTCTTCGAGCGAGACCACACCGGCCAGGCACGCCGCCGTGTACTCGCCAAGGCTGTAGCCGATCATCGCTCCGGGGCGAGTCCCCCAGGCCATCAGGAGCCGCGCCAGCGCGTACTCGACGACGAAGACCGCCGGGTGCACCGCCGCCATCCGGGTCAGCCGGCCGCCCGCGGCGCCGCGGCCCCCTCCGCGTAGGAGGCGCCGCAGGTCGGGCCTAGGGGACGCCGCCGGCGCTGCGGCGCCGGCGGCTAGCCCGGGGAAGAGCTCGTCGCGCAGGTCGAAGCCCAGTTCCGGAAGCAGTTGATCGCAGCAGTCGTCCACGATTCGGCGGAACGCCGGCTCGTCGCGATAGAGACCGAGGGCCATATCGGGGTAGTGGTCCCCGACACCCGGCAGCAGGAGGCTCACCCGCCGCTCCCCCTCGCCGGCGGCATAGGTCTCCAAGCGCCCGGCCGCGCTGCCCTCCAGGGCCGAGAGGGCGTCCTCGACGTCGCGGCAGACCAGGGTGTGCCGGTGATTGAAGAGGCGGCGTTCGGTCTGGAGTGTGTAGGCCACGTCGCCGAGGTCTGCCTCCGGATGACGGCGCAGGAATTCGGCCAGTCCGGCCGTTGCCTCCTCCAGGGCAGCCTCGGTATGGGCCGACAGTACGAGCGCTTGCCACGGACGAGAGGGCTCGGCCTCCTCGCGATCGAGGTGATCCCGGAGAGGCTCGCCGTCCAGGCGGCGTCTCAGCACCTCCACGATCGTCTGGAGGGCCGAGCCACGGAGCACGGTCGAGTGCCGGGAGTCCAGCGTCACCAGCTCAATACCCCCGGCGACGAGGCTGCCCCAGCCCAGATCTGGCCCGACCCCGCCTCGTTCGGATCCCGTCGCCGCGAAGAGAATCAGCCGCCCTGGGTAACTTCCCGGCTCGTAGGACTGGATGGCGTCGGCGTGGGCGCGGATGAGCCGCCACAGGCGTACCGCCTGATCGATTCCGAAGCCCTCCGGTAGCGCTCCGGCTGTCCGGGCGCGCTGGAGCAAGTAACGCACCCCTTCTTCCCCGCTCACCCCCTGCAACTCTTCGACGGCTACGTTCAAGTTCCCGCCCGTCAGGTTCCCCAGCCCCCAGGCGAGACCGCGCAGGATCGCCGTGTCGTCGTACGGCGCGCGCGGCACTGCGCCGGGCGCCACCGGATCGATGAGCGCCAAGATCTCCACCGCCTCGCCCTCGGCCGTGAGCCGCCGTGCCATCTCGAAGGCGATCACGCCCCCCAGCGACCATCCACCCAGGCGGTAGGGACCTTCAGGAGACACCCGCCGCATCTGCTCCACGGAGAAGGCCGCCATCTCCTCCAGGGTCTCCTGGGGCTCCTCGCCGGCTCGCAGGCCCCTCGCCTGGAGCCCGTAGACGGAACCGTCGGCTGCGAGCAGCGTCGCGAGCTCGCGGTAGCAGAAGGCGCTCCCGCCTAGCGGATGGACGAGGAACAGCGGCGGCTCCCGCCCGCCCGCCCGCAGCCGCACCAGGGAGGAGGGGCCCTCGACCGGCCCGGTCGTCTCCGCCCGTTCGTGGTATCCCAGCTCCCGCGCCAGCCGCCACGTCCCGTCGTCCAGGAAGTCCAGGTGGTAGACCTCCTTCCAGCGGCCGGCGACCGCGACGTCCACCTGCCGGTGCGTATGGAACTTGACGTCGCCGAGCATCCGCGACGCGGCGTGGATTCCGTCCGTCATCCTGCGCTCCACCTCCGCGTAGGGGTCGAGCATCCCCTCCTCGAAGGGCACGCCGAGGAAGGCGCAGATCCGCTCGATTTCGGGACGAGGGCGCCGCACGAGGTCCTCGAAGCGAACCCGGAGCTGCCGTGCGGCCGGTACTCCCTCCAGGAAGCCCAGGATGTTCTCGTGGCTCACGCGCCAGATCAGCTCGGCGAGCTGGCGCCGGGTGAAGGGATGCCGGGGGCGGAAGAACACCTGCTCGAGCTTCGCCTCCTCGAACGAGGCGACAGTCCCGTACGGATGCCGCAGCAGGTGAACGTAGAGCGGCTCGTCGAAGGTCTCCTCCGCCCGCTCGAGGACGCCGCAGTGCAGGGCGTAGGAGGGAGTCTTGTCGACCAGGGTCCTGCCGGTCCAATCCTGGAGGCGGCGGTAGAGGTCGCGCACAGGGAGATCCGCCTGCTCCATCTCCGCGAGGAGGGCGCCGGCCTCGTCGAGGCCGATCCCCCGGGCCTCCATGACGGCCCGCACCGCGCCTTCCTTCCAGAGGGAAAAGCGGCTGGAGAGCTCCGCCGCCCGTTCGCCGAGGGTGTCAAAGCCCAGCAGCTCCAGCTCCGGCGGCGCGAAGAGGCGGCTGCTGCCCGCCAGCATCACGCGCAGCAGCGTCGAGCCCGAGCGGGGCGGCGACAGCACGAAAACGGCGCGTGGGTTCTTCGGCCCCGGGGTTTCCCAGCGCGGGCGGGAACCGATCAGTCCGCGGATCTGCTCGACCATCGCCTCGTCGACCCGCGGACCGGAGTCCGGCTCCGGAGCTGGGACGCCCCCCTGGAGACGGGCCACGGCGGCAGGGTAGTGCCGCTCCAGGTAGTGCGCCAGCTCGGCGATTGTGGGAGCATCGAAGAGGGCGACGGGGTAGACGTATTCGCCGAGCCGTTCCTGCAGCAGGTTGGTCAGGATTGCCGCCTGGAGGGATGTGCCGCCCAGCTCGAAGAAGCTTTCCTCCGCGCCGATCGAGCGCAGGCCGAGGACTTGCCGCCAGAGGTCCAGAAGGAAGGTCTCCACCTCGCCGGCCGGCTCCCGGTGGACGGCGGAGGCCCGCCCGTCGCTCTCGCCGGGCAGCGGTAGGGCGCGCCGGTCCACCTTGCCGCTGGCCGTCTTCGGCAGCGTGTCCAGGAAGACCAGCCGTGAAGGCAGGAGCCAGTCCGGCAGCTGGCTTTCCAGGAAACGGCGCAGCTCCGCGGTCGCGAGGCCGGCCTCAGGGGCGGCGGCGACCCAGGCGGTGAGCTTCCGTTCACCGCGCGCGTCGGCGGGCGCCAGGACCTCGGCCTCGCGCACCGCCGGATAGGCGAGCAGGGCCGCGCGGACCTCGCCGGGCTCGACGCGATAGCCGCGCACCTTGACCTGCTCGTCGGTCCGGCCTAGAAGCTCGATCCGGCCGTCGCCGAGCCGCCGCGCGAGGTCGCCGGTCCGGTACAGACGCTCCCCGGGCTCCTCGCTCCAGGAATGCGGCACGAAGCGCTCGGCGGTGAGGTCCGGCCGGCCGAGATAGCCGCGGGCGAGGCCCGGCCCGGCGAGGCAAACCTCTCCGGTGACGCCGGGCGGCACAGGCTCCACACCGCGGGGGTCGAGCAGGATGACGCGGACGTTGGCGATGGGCCGGCCCAGGGTCAGGCGAAGGCTCCCCGTCTCGTAGGTCTCGGCCGTGGCGCAGACCGTGGCCTCCGTGGGTCCGTAGGCATTGGTGAAGCGGCGTCCCGCCGACCAGCGCTCGGCCAGCTCCGGCGGGCAGGGCTCGCCGGCCACCACCAGGGAATGCGGGCCAGGGAAGTCCTCCGGAGGCATGACGGAGAGCGCGGAGGGTGGGAGCGTGACGTTGGTGATGCCGCGCTCGCGAAGAAGCCGCGCCAGCGACGCGCCCGGCAGAAGCTCGTCGCGCCCGGCCAGATGCAGCTCCGCGCCGGATTCCCAGGCGACCGCCATCTCCGACACGAACGCGTCGAAGCCGGAGGAGGCGAACTGGAGGATGCGATCCTCCGGGCCAAGGCCGAAGATCTCTGCTTGCGCCGCCGCCAGGTTGGCCAGGCCGCGGTGGGTCACGGCTATCGCCTTGGGCGTGCCCGTGGACCCTGAGGTATAGATGACGTAGGCCAGGTGGTCCGGATCGACCGCCAGGGCCGGGTTCAGGCCGTCCCCTCCGGTCTCTGGATCGAGGAACAGGATCGGGACGCCGGTCTCGGGGAGAGCGCCGCGGAATCGCTCCTCGGCGATCAGCAGGGCCGTGCCGGAGTCCGACAGCAGGAAGGCGAGGCGCTCTCGCGGCAGCCCGGGGTCGAGCGGCACCCAGGCGCCGCCCGCCTTGAGGACTGCCAGGATCGCAGTGACCAGCGCGGGTGAGCGGTCCAGGCAGAGGGCCACCCGCACCTCGCGCCCGACGTCCTCCCGGAGCAGGCGTTCCGCCAGCCGGTCCGCTCGCCGGTCCAGCTCGCCGTAGGAGATCGTCCCGCCCGGCGCCACAAGGGCCACACGGTCCGGCTGACGGGCGGCTTGTTCCTCGAAGATCCGGTGGAGCGGAAGAGGCTCGATCTCCGCCGCCATGTCGTTCCAGTCCAGCAGGAGCTGGTGCCGCTGGGGTTCGGTGAGGATCGGCAGGGACGGGAGCGGGAGGCCAGGTTCGGCCGCGATCCCCTCGATCAGAGTGCGCAGATGGCCCAGGAGGCGCTCGGCGGTAGTGGCGTGGAAGAGGTCGGAGTTGAAGCCGAGGACCAGCTCGAGCCCACCGCCGTCGAGCCGTCGGGCAAGGAGGGTGAGGTCGAACTTGACGGTCCGGCTCTCGGCCGCCAGCGGAGTCAGTCGGAGCGCGGCCAGGCTGGGCAGTGTGGGAGGACTTTCCTCGAACGTGAACAGGACCTGGAAGAGCGGGGTGTGCTGGAGGCTCCGCTCGGGAGCCAGCTCCGCCACCAGCTTCTCGAACGGCAGAACCTGATGGGCGTAAGCCTCCAGGGCCGCCTCGCGCACCCGCTCCAGGAGGGCGGAAAACGGCGGGCCGTCCGAGAGGTCCGTGCGCATCACCAGGGTGTTGACGAAGAAGCCGATCAGCCCTTCGATCTCGACCCGGTCGCGGTTGGCGATGGGCGTCCCCACAAGGATGTCGGGCTCACCGGTGAGGCGGAAGAGAAGGGCCTTCCAGGCGGCGAGAAGCGTCATGAAAAGGGTGGCGCCCGCGCGATGCGAAAGGGCCGCCAGCGTCTCCGCGGTCTCAGGTGACAGCTCGCCGCGACGGCGCCGGCCGTGAAAGGTATGGACCGCCGGGCGGGGCCGGTCGAGGGGGAGCGCGAGGACCGGCGGAGCGCCGTCCAACCGGTCCCGCCACCAGCCGAGCTGCCGCTCCAGGACCTCTCCCTGGAGCCAGTCCCGCTGCCAGACCGCGAAATCGGCGTACTGGACCGGCAGCTCGGGCAGGGGGGAGGGAAGTCCGGCGGCGAAGGCCTCGTAGAGCACGCCCAGCTCGCGGAACAGCACGCGCATGGACCAGCCGTCAGAGATGATGTGGTGCAGAGTGAGGGCGACGGCGTGGTCCTCCGCCTCCAGACGCAGGGCGAGGGCGCGGACCAGGGGGCCGGCGGCCACGTCGAAGGTTCTCTGGGATTCTTCTCCGATCCGGCGCGCCAGCTCGCTCTCCCGATAATCGCCAGGGAGACCGGAGAGATCGGCCAGAGGGAGGTTCACGCTGAGCTCGGGGGCGATGGCCTGCACAGGCCGGCCGCCGGCCAGGACGAATATGGTGCGCAGAGCCTCGTGCCGGCAGACGACCTCGCCCAGGGCCGCTTCCAGGACATGGAGGTCGAGGCGTCCATGGAAGCGCACGGCGGTGAACAGGTTCCAGGGGGAACGGCCGGCGTCGAGCTGGCCGAGGAACCAGAGCCGCTCCTGGGCGAAAGAGAGGGGCGGCGGCGCTTCGCGGGGCACGGGCCGGATCGGCGGCGCCTCCGGACTCCGGCGTTCGGCCTGGGCCGCCTCGATCCGCCGGGCGAGCCCGGCCACGGTGGGCGCCCCGAAGAGGTCGCGCAGCGGCAGCTCGATGCCGAACCGCTCGCGCAGGCGCGATACCACCTGGGTGGCGAGGAGGGAGTGGCCGCCGGCCTCGAAGAAGTCGGTCTCCACGCCCGGGGGCCTGCCGAGCAGGGCGCGGAAGATCTCCGCCACCTCGGCCTCCACCGGGGTGCGCGGCGCGGTCTCGCCGCCGGACGGGACCGTCAGCTCAGGCGCTGGCAGGGCGCGGCGATCCACCTTGCCGCTCAGCGTGCGGGGCAGAGCGTCCAGCACGACGATCGTCGCGGGGACCAGGAACTCCGGTAGGGCCTCCCGGGCCCAGGCGCGCAGCTCGGGGACGAGGCGGCGGGCGAGGCGGCCGAGGAGGGGATCGTTGGCGAGAGTCCTCCAACGCCCGTCCTCCGCTCCCCAAGCGGGCGCCACGCCGGCGCCTTCGACGCGCAGGGTCACCTGGTAGCGGTAGCGGGTCAGCTCGTTGTCGGCCCGCCCCCGCTTCGGGCGGATCTCGACGCCTGTGATGCGCGGGATCCTCTCGGCCAGAGAGTGGAACAGGGCGGGATGGACCAGCAGCTCGGGCTCTTCGAGACGGCGGGCGGCGGCCCGGCTCCTGACGACCTCCGGCGGCAGCGACGGGTCCGCCTTGTGGAGCTCCACAGCCAGGTAGAGCTCATCGGCCAGAGCGAAATTCCGGACGTCCCCGACGAACACGGCGCCGCCGTCCGACGTGGCGGCGACGGCCTTCTCCAGGACCTCCACTAAATAATCGACGCTGGGAAAATACTGTATGACAGAGTTGAGGACGACGGTGTCGAAGGCCCGCTCCGGCAGGCCGGCGAAGTCGTGTGCCGTGCGCCGCTCGAGGCGGAGCTGGGGGAGGGCGCCGGCCACCCGGCGGCCGAGATCATCGAGGATCGCTCGGGAGAAGTCGGTGCCGACGTAGAGCGAGCAGGCCGGCGCGACCCGCCGCAGGATCAGTCCCGTGCCGCAGCCGATCTCCAGGACTCTCCGGGGACGGAGCTCGAGGATCTCCTGGACCGTGGCATCCACCCATTCACGCATCTCCGCGGCGGGGATGGGCTCGCCGGTGAAGCTGCTGTTCCAGCCCACTAGGTCGGAGTCCGGGTCCGCAGCGTCGTGCTCGCAGCCGTAGATCTCCTCGTAGAGGTCGAGCCAAGCCTCCACGTGCTCGTCGCGTTCCCTGCCTCGTTCCGACCGCTTTGGAACGACCCAGGCCACCAGGCTGTCCCTCTGGAGGGCCGCGATCCCAACGACGGCCGACTCCACCTCGGGATGCGCGGCCAGGCGGGCCTCCGCCTCGCCGGGCTCGACGCGGAACCCGCGAACCTTCACCTGGTCGTCGAGGCGGCCGAGGAACTCCAGCCGGCCGGCCGGCCGGTGGCGGGCGAGGTCTCCCGTGCGGTAGAGGCGGGAGCCCGGTTCTCCGAGCGGATCGGGGAGGAACCGCTCAGCGGTGAGGTCCGGCCGGCCGAGGTAGCCGCGGGCGACCCCCTCGCCGGCCACGCACAGCTCCCCCGGCACGCCGATCGGGACCGGCTCCAGCCGTCCGTCCAGAAGGTGGATACGCGTTCCCTCGAGCGACCTGCCGAGATCGGGCTGCTCCCCGGGGCCGACCTTCCGTACGGTGCAGGTAACAGTGGCTTCGGTGGGGCCGTAGGCGATGAAGAGGTCACGGCCCGGGGCCCAGCGCGCGGCCAGCTCGGGGGGGCAGGCCTCGCCGCCCAGGATCAAGGTGCGGACGCCCGGAGCGTCCGCCGGATCCAAGGCCGCCAGCAGGGAGGGAGTCAGATTGAGCACCGTGATCTCCTGCTTCCGGAGCAGATGGGCTAGTGGCGGCCCCGGCAGGCGCTCGTCGCGCCTCGCTACGTGGAGGGCCGCTCCGGAGCCGAGAGCCACGGCGATCTCCGAGACGAAGACGTCGAAGCTCGGCGACATCATCTGGAGGACGCGGTCGCCCGGGCCGACGCCGTAGGCCCGGATCAGGGCGTCGGCCATGCGGGCCAGTGAGCCGTGCGTTACAGCAACCCCCTTGGGCTGGCCGCTGGAGCCGGAGGTATAGATGAGGTAAGCCAAGTGACCGGGGAGGAGCGCGTCGCCGTGGCTCCTCACCCGTGACCCCTCTCCTCTCCGGCCTTCCGGCCCGCCCTCCTGGTCCAAAGACTCCTCGGTCAGCAGTAGGGAGCAGCCGGCGTCGGCCTGCAGGAAGGCGAGGCGCGCCTCCGGCCAGGCGGGGTCGAGCGGCACCCAGACGCCTCCCGCCAACACGACCCCGAGGACCGCCTCCACCATGGCTTCCGGCCGGTCCAGTCGGATTCCGACCCGGACCTCGGGGCCGACTCCCAACTCGCGCAGCCGGTGCGCCAGGCGGCTGGCGCGGCGGTGGAGCTCGCGATACGAGATCGCCTCGGAGGCCGAGACGAGGGCGGGGGCGTCGGGTGTCTTCCGCACCTGCGCCGCGAACCGCTCCGGGAACAAGGGGACCGGCTCCAGTGTGGCAGCGGCGCCGCTCCACTCCCGCAGGAGCTGATGGCACTCCTCCGAGGCAAGCAGCGGCAACGAACCCACGGGCCGGCCGGGCTCTCCGGTGGCGGAGTCCAGGAGGGTTACGAGGTGGCGTTGCAAGCGCAGGATCGTGGCCGCCTCGAACAGGTCGCCGTTGTACTCGATCCACCCTTGCAGCCCGGCGTCCGCCTCGGCCAGGAAGAGGGTGAGGTCGGCCTTGGCCGTGCCGGTGTCGGTGGCCTCCCCTATGATCGGTGCGAGGATCAGGCCGCGCACCCGCAACTCGTGGCGCGGGAAGTTCTGGAAGCCGAACATTACCTGGCACAGTGGGTGGTGAGCGGTGGTGCGGGGGAGCTGCAGCTCCTCCACGAGCTTCTCGAAGGGGAGGTCCTGGTGGGCCCAGGCGTCGAGGCTGATGTCGCGCACCCGGCCCGTCAGCTCCGCGAAGGTCGGCTCCCCCTCCAGATCTGTCCGTAGGACCAGGACGTTCACGAAGAAGCCGATCAAATCCTCGATTTCGCGCCGGTGGCGGTTGGCTACGGCGGTGCCCACGATCACGTCGCCCCGTCCGGTGAGGCGCGCCAGGAGGAGGTCGAAGGCGGCGAGCGCGGTCATCGAGGGGGTGGCGCCCAGGCGGCGGCCGAGGGCGTGCAGCCGGCGATCGAGCCCGTCGGGAAGCGCGAAGGCGGCCACGCTGCCGCGGACGCGCT
>DASWME010000098.1:0-15699 GCA_036399915.1 Thermoanaerobaculia bacterium | reverse complement strand
CAGCTCGAGGACGTCCACCGTCAGCCGGTCCCCCTCCTCGAAGGCGTTGATCAGGTGGAGGCAGTGGCCCTGCCCCACCGGAATCGATGCGATGGGCTCGCCCCCCTGCCGCTCCGCGATGAGCAGCCGGCTTCCCCGCTCCGGCTCCCACGAGAGGCAGTCCATGAGCGTGGCTCCGCTCTTGAGGAAGCGCCCCATGTCGAGCAGGTACGGGCTCAGATAGAAGACCGCATGGCGTTGCGACAGGGTGAAATCGTGCAGCGAGCACGGGTAGTCGAGCGGCAGCCGCTGGCGGTAGAGCAGGTCCCCGGCCGGCGTGAAGCGGTAGAGGTTGAGGACCGGCTGCGCGGCGGAGAACGAGACGCCGAAGTTGAACAGCTCGTGGGTGGCCGGGTCGATCTTCGGGTGGGCTGAGAACGGCGCCACGGGGTTGAGCCGGCCGCCGAAGGTGTGCTCGCCGCGGGTCTCCAGGGTGTCGGGGTCCAGTTCCCAGGGCCGGCCCTGCTCGCCGAAGGCGAGGAGAGCGCCGGCCCAGGGAAAGACGCTGACGTTGACCGGCGAGGCCAGGGCCACCCCGCGCAGGAGCTGATCGCCGGGAAAGCCGGTGCCGAAGGTGCGGAACAGCGGCCGGCCGGCGTCCTCCTCGGCGGTCCACTTGGCGCTGCGCACGAAGCGGTTGGTGAAGCGGACGCCGTCCGCGCTGAAGCGCAGGGCGCAGACCATGCCGTCGCCGTCGAGCCAGTGGCGGTAGCGCAGGCCGCCGCGCTCGAAGCGGGCGGGGCCGTTGAGCAGATAGGCGCCGCGGAGGAACTCCGGGACCCGGCCGGCGATCCGGCGGACCTCGCGGGAGCCCTCCTCCGGCAGGAACGAGAAGGCCCGCTCGATGCCGGGGGCGTGGTCCTCGAGGTCGATCCGGCGCGCCGGCTCGCTCATCAACGGCCTCCGGCGCTCGCAAGCCGCTGGGGCTCCGCCACGAGCCGCTCGGTGCGGAAGCGGGCCATGCAGGGGACCTCGAAGCGCCAGGAGTAGGCCTCGGACGTCTCGCGGCAGGCGGCCGCGAGGCGCGCGGCCATGGCCTCGGGATCGAACTGGAGGTCGTTGATGTCGATGCCGCGGATGAAGGCGGCGTTGGTCGCCGCCCGGGGGTCGTCCAGGACGACCGAGGCGACGTGGGCCGCGGTCCAGCGGGCCAGGTCGCGGAGGTTCTCGAGCTGCTCGTCGAGCACCTGGCGGGCTTCCTCGACGCTGACCCCGACCTTGTAGAAGGTCAGCTCGGCGGCCGCGAGGGCTCCCACCTCGGTGAACTCGAAGAAGACCGGCTCCGGAGCGGGAATGACCACGTTCTCCTTCTTCCACCGGTAGTACGCCTGCAGGAGGCGATGCATGCCCTGGTTGATGGGGCCCAGTTGGCTGAAGCGGCGGAGGAAGGCGGGCAGGAACGCCTGGTTGGTGTGCAGGTCGTTGATGAAGGGGAAGACGTAGAAGGCGAAGTAGACCGTCAGCTCCCAGACGTAGCGCAGCGAGAAGGACTCCTGGTCCCCGAGAGTCTGGTAGCTCACGGCGAAGCTGGGGACGTAGGCCTCGTAGATCGCCCGGGCCAACGGCTCGTAGCGGCGGATCTTGGCTTCCAGCTCCTGCTGGTCCGCGGTCAGGATGCAATCGGTGATCAACGTGTTGTAGGTCGAGATCAGGTCGCCGCCCGGGCTGTAGAGCGGATCGGTGAAGCGGCAGGCCTCGCCGACCATGGCCCAGCGGGAGGGCGAGATCGTCTGGCCGTTGTCCAAGGCGAAGCTCTGCAGGCCGGAGTGGTGGAGGATCTTCCGCTTGGGCAGGTCGCGGGCGTAGAGCGGGTACTCGCGGCAGATCCACTCGACGAGCTTCTCGGGTGTCGAGACGTCGCGGAAGGCGACGTTGGTGGAGTCGAAGACCAGCCCCAGGCTGGTCTTGCCGTGGAGCGGGATCTCCCAGAACCAGTAGCCCTCGCCGCAGTAGTGGTTGGTGGCGAGGAAGGTGGGGAAATGCCCCAGGGCCGACCGCTCCGGGCGCACGCGGATCGAGCGCCGGTCGAGGTTGGTGCACTTCTCGGGATCCAGGAGCCCCTCGACCCAGAGGAACGAGGAGCCATGCTTGATGGGGCTCGGCCGATCGAGCTCATGCCGGCGGACCAGGAACCGGCCGCGGCCGGAGGCGTCGACCACCCAGGCGGCGCGGCCGGCGATCTCGCGGCCGCCGGCCTTGAAGCGGAAGCTGTGGGGACCGTCGTCGGCGAGATCCACGTGCAGATCCGTCATCGGGTGGATCAGCTCGAAGCCGGGGCTCTCGCGGTTCTTGGCCAGCACCGCGGCCTCGAACTTGTTGCGATCGAGCTGGTAGGTGGCGATGTTGGAGATCTTGCGGATGTAGGACTGGCTCAAATCCTCCCAGACATCGCCGCCGCGCTGCGTCCGCCAGTAGAAGCGGAGGTTGTACTTGAGGTAGTGCTCGCGCAGCAGGTGCTCCTCCATCTCCAGCACCCGGGAGTAGTAGTAGCCGCTCACCTGGACCGTGGCCTCCCCCACCTTCTGCTTCGGCGACGGGACCTCCGCCAGGCGGTCCAGCATCAGGATGCGGAACTCCGGGCGCTCGAGCAGGAGATGGCGGGCGAGCGTCAGGCCTGCCAGGCCGGCGCCGACGATGAGGACATCCACTTCTCGCGGGCTCTTCTCTTCCATCTTCAAGACCTCCTCTTCCTCCCCCGTCGCGAGGGACCGTTCCCTCTCTTTAGGCGCGGATCCCGGTGCCGCGTTTCATCCCGCCTGAGGATAGCCCATCCCGGCGCGGACGGGGGTGGCCTGCGCGTCCCCTCATTTGACGGCGCCCTCCCCCTCGCGGATCGTGGTGAGGCGGTCCACCGGCACGCTCACCTTCTCCACCCGGCCGCTCGGCCAGCGGATCTCCAAGGAGTCGACGCGGGTGGCGGTCCCGAGCCCGAAGTGCAGGCGCGCCGAGCTCTGGCTGGCGTAGCCGTTGCCGCCGTTGACCTCGCGGATCAGCGTCACGTCGCCGGTCTTGACCGTGGCGCGGGCGCCGATGGCGTCGCGGTTCGACTTCGTGCCGACGAGCTTCAGCTCGAGCCAGTGGCCGCCCCTTGGGGAGGCGTTGTGGTAGAGGAGGGATTCCTGGTTGGCGTTGGTCTGGTAGAGGTCGAGCCGGCCGTCGTTGTCGAGGTCGGCGACGCCGATCCCCCGGCCGTCGCGGTCGTTGTCCACCCCGGCCTCGGCCGAGACCTCCTTGAAGGACTGCGCGCCGAGGTTGCGGAACAGCTTCTTCTTCTGATAGCCGCTCCAGCTCATCGTGCCGATGTGCGGCCAACTGCCGACGTCGGTGAAGTCGATCCCTGGCTTGATGATCATCTCGACCAGGACAGGGATGTAGTTCTCCTTGCCGGCCGAGCGCAGGCCGTCCACGGCGAAGAGGTCCTCCCAGCCGTCGTTGTCGAAGTCGCCGAACTTGGCGGCCCAGCCCCACAGGGTGTTGCAGGTGCCGGTCTCCTTCGACAGGTCGGTGAAGGTGCCGTCGCCGTTGTTGTGCCAGAGCATGTTGCACTCTTTCATGTACTCGTCGGTGATGTTGGTGACGTAGATGTCGAGCCAGCCGTCGCGGTCGTAATCGCCCATGTCGGCGTTCATGCCCTTCTTGGTGTCGAGGCCGCCCAAGGCTTCCTTCGTAGCGTCGCGGAAGGTGCCGTCGCCGTTGTTGAAGAACAGACGGTCGGTGCCGTAGTCGTTGGCCAGGTAGAGGTCCTGCAGGCCGTCGTTGTTGAGGTCGGCGTTGCCGGCGTCGAGGGTCCAGCCGGTGTGGTGGGCAAGGCCCGCCTTGGCCGTGACCTCGACGAAGCGGAGGGCGCCGGAGCCCGGTTCCGTGACGTTGCGCCACAGCGCGACGCCGCCGCCGTTGACGGCGTTGTCGAGGTCGTTGGGCAGCACGTGGCGGGTCGGCAGCTCGATCAGGTTGACCGGCTTGAAGTAGTTGCCGAACAGCAGGTCGAGGCGGCTGTCATTGTCGTAGTCGAAGGCGATGGCGGTGATGGTGTTGGCGAAGCGGGTGAGGCCGGCCTGCTTGGAGACGTCGCGGAACTTGCCGCTCCCCAGGTTGCGGTAGAGGATGGGCGTGCCGAAGCGGGCGACGAGCAGGTCGCGCCGGCCGTCGTTGTCGGCGTCGAACCAGACGGCGTCGGAGACGATCGCGAGATCGTCGTTGCCGCCGGCGACCCCGGCGGCCGCGGCCACGTCCTTGAAGACCAGCTTGCCGGCGGGCACGAGCTCGTTGCGCAGCAGGGCGTTGGGCCGGCCGGCGTCGGAGTCGGTGACGAACAGGTCGTCGTCGCCGTCGTTGTCGTAGTCGCCCACGGCCACGGTGGCGCCGCCGGCGGTGAACATGCCGAGCACGTCGGCGTGCTCGCCTTTGAAGGCCCGCGTGTGATGGGTCAGCCGGGCACCGGCCTGCGCGGAGATCTCCGTGAAGCGGATGGGGGGGCCGGCGCTCTGGCCGTGGGCCGCGGCGGGGATGAGGAGGGCCAGGAGCGGGACTGCGAGCCGTTTCATTCCTCCTCCCAGAGAGGCGCGAGATTGGTGTCCACCCGCTTGTGGGGATCGAGATGCTCGCCGATGTAGGCGTCGAGGTCGTCGCCGTCCTTGGCGAGGCAGGCCTTGAGCCGCGGATCGTCCGGGAAGAGCTGCAGGCCTTCGCGCCAGATGGCTCTCGCCTTCTCCGGCTCGCCGGTCTTCCAGTAGCCCTCGCCGAGCGCGATCCAGTTGCGGACGTAGACCTTCTTCCTCTTGGGCGCCCGCCGGGCGATGGCGATCGCCTCCTCGAGGTCGGCGACGCCGAGCGGCGCGCGGCCGAAGATCGTCGGCCAGTAGAGATAGCTGTTGCCCCGCGTGTAGAGGGCGAGCCAGCTCCGGTCGAGCTCGATCGACTTGCTGAACTGGGTGACGGCGCTGTTGGCGAGGATCACCTGGGTGATGGCGCCCGCCGCGGGGATCTTGTCCACGTAGGCGTAGCCGTAGTTCAGCCAGGCGTTGGCGGATTTCGGATGGGCGGCGACCAGCTTCTCGAAGAAGTCGAGGGCGCGGTCGTACTCGCCGAGCCGGATCACGGCCTGCCGGTACTCGCTGGCGTGCCGCAGATTATCGGGGTCCGCGGCCACGGCGGCTTCGAGCGGGTTGAGCACCGCGCCGGCGTTGTCGGCGGCGAAGACATGCGCACCGCCCCCCGCGACGCCGATCGCGAGGGCCAGCACTTGCCACACCCTCATCGCGCAGGCTCCAGGCGCTGAAGCGCGCTGTCGCCTTCGGTCAGCCGGTACATGGCGTTGGCGGCGACGTTGCGGAACGTCTGGGTTCGCCCTGAGCGGGGCCAGCGGACGGTGATCTCGTCGGCCTGGCGCGCGTTGCCGAGCCCGTAGTAGAGGCGCAGGCTGTTCTGCGAGCCGTAGCCGTCGCCCAGCGCGACCTCGCGGAGCTGCGACATGCCGCCAGCCTTCATCGTCACCCGCGCGCCCACCCCGTCGCGATTGGTGCCGTCGGGCAGCCGCCCGGCGGCGCCGACGACCTCGATCGCCAGCCAGTTGCGTTTGCGGCCGACCTCGTTGCGCAGCAGCGCATGGCGGTCGGTCGAGGCGGCGACGGCGATGTCGAGCACGCCGCGGTTCCAGAAGTCCGCGACGGCGATGCCGCGGCTGTTGAGGATCAGGTCCGTGCCGGCGGCGCGGCCGATCTCGGAGAAGGTGCCGTCGCCGTTGTTGCGCAGGTGGCGGTTGTGCTCCCAGCCGTGCCAGGAGGCGCCGTGATAGTTCTTGGGGTCGAAGAAGTAGCCGGACTTGTACTTGCGGTGGTCGCTCACCACGCCGTTGAAGAACTCGAGCTCGAAGTCGGTGTTCTTCTTGCCGTACACCCAGCCGTTGGTGGAGTAGACGTCCTGCCAGCCGTCGTTGTCGAAGTCGGCGAAGCCCGAGCCCCAGAACCAGCCCGGCGGGTTGGCGCCGACGGCCCAGGTGACGTCCTCGAAGGTGCCGTCGCCCTGGTTGTGCAGCAGGGTGTTGCCCGAGCCCATCTGCTGGAAGACCTCGCGGAAGCGGAAGCCGGACTGGCGGACGATCTCCCTATAGAGGTGCATGTCATCCTTCCAGATCCCCTGCCGCCAGGAGTTGACGAGGAACCGGCGCACGACGGGCGATTCGCCGAACCAGCGCTCCTCGGAGCGGATGTTGGCGACGTAGATGTCGAGCTTGCCGTCGTTGTCGTAGTCGCCGAAGGAGGCGCTCATGCCCGCTCCGTAGGCGAGGGCGTTGGCCGCGATCGAGACGTCTTCGAAGGTGCCGTCGCCGTCGTTGCGGTAGAGGGTGTTGCGGCCGAAGTCGTTGACCACGTAGAGGTCGAGGTCGCCGTCGTCGTCGTAGTCGCCGAAGACCGTGCCCAGGCAGAGCCCGATCTCGCCCACGCCGGCAGCCTCGGTGACATTGGTGAAGGTGCCGTCGCCGTCGTTGCGGTAGAGCTGGTTGGGCTCGCCGTTGCGGGCGTAGAAGCTCTCGGGAATCTCCCGCCGCGGATCGAGATAGCGGCCGACGTAGAGGTCGAGATCGCCGTCCTTGTCGTAGTCGGCCCAGGAGGCGACGGTCGTGCAGCAGTCGGCGCCGATGCCGGCGCGGGCCGTGACGTCTTCGAACGTGCCGTCGCCCCGGTTGTGGAAGAGCTGGTTGGGCTTGAACGTGCGGCTGACGAAGAAATCCTTGAAGCCGTCGTTGTCGTAGTCGGCGAAGACGCCCACCGAGACGCCGTCGAGGCCGGAGAGCCCGGCCCTGGCCGTGACGTCCTCGAAGGTGCCGTCGCGGCGGTTCAGGAACAGGCGCGACTCGACGCCGTCGGGGATGAACAGGTCGTACCAGCCGTCGTTGTCGACGTCGGCCGCGGCGATGCCCGCCGGACCGTAGCGCAGCATCTTGAACTTGAGCGGCGTGGTGAAGAAGGCCGGGTAGTAGCGGTTGACGAAGTCGACGCCCGCCTGATGAGCGACATCGACGAACTGCGGATCGCCTCCGACCGTGCGGTCCCCCTCGATCAGGGCAGCCTCGCGGATGACCATGCCGTCCGGCGACGGATCGAAGCGCATGCGCCAGTAGGCCCGGTCGATGCCCGCGTGGGCCTCGCCCCGGCGGGTGCCGATCACCTCGAAGCGGACGCTGGCGACGACGCCGTCGGCCGGGTGGTCCCAGTCCTCCAGCAGATGGACGTGCATCTGCGCCTCATCGATGGCCTGATACCCGGCGAGGTAGTCGCGCCACTCGGCGAGCGCCGCCCGGCGGTCTGTGACGGCCCCGGAGGAGCGGAAGCGGTAGATGCGGACGCCGTCCTTCTCGTCCTTCAGGTCGGTGGCGTTCAGCCCCAGAGGCTTGCCGCGGAAGCCCGGGCTGTAGCGCCGCTCCAGGCCCGCGAGGTCCCGGTTGCGCACCGCCTCCGCCATCTGCCCCAGGGCGTCGACGACCCCCTTGCCGGTCTCGTAGAACTCCCGGCCGCCCGCATCCATCTGGTTCATGATCAGCCAGGCGCCGGGGAAGAGAACGATGGGGGTCAAGACGCCGAAGAACAGGCGGCGATGCCGCCGCAAGGGTCCGCGAGCACTGATTTCCATGGTCATCCTCAGGAGGGTTGTACGATCTTCCTACAACCAGCGTTGAACGCTATTTGCAGTGAGTCTCATGGCGCGGATGAACCGTCAAGGATGAGCGAGAGCTAAAAAAGGTCCAACCGCTCCGCCGGGCCGAGTTGCGGTATTGAGCTGAATCCTTTTTCATCCTTCAACCTCATACCTGCCAGGTCCAAAGCGCTTTATCTTTACCTGAGGGAAATGTGTATTTCCCCAGGCGAGAGCCGCATACCGCTGGACGATGCCGAGAGGAGACCATGTGCGGAATGTCTGGATGACCGTTGGGCGGCTGGGGCGGATCCTCCGGGTCCTCCTCGTCCACGGGCTCGCCCTGCTGGCCGACAGGCTGGCTGCGCGACATCCAGCTCTCGACCGGCGGCTGCCGGGCCGCAGACTGACCGGTCCGGACCGGCTGCGGGCCTTCTTCGAGGACCTGGGCGGCACGTTCATCAAGTTCGGCCAGATGCTCGCTCTCCAGCCGGACATCCTGCCGCTTGAGTACTGCGACGCCCTCCTCACGCTGCTCGACCGCATCGAGCCCTTCCCCTACCGCGACGCCGAGAGGATCTTCGGCGAGGAGCTCGGGCGCGCGCCCGAGGAGATCTTCGACTCCTTCGAGCGCGAGCCCATCGCCACCGCCTCCTTGGGACAGGTCTACGTCGCCTGGCTCGACGGCCGCAAGGTCGCCGTCAAGGTGCAGCGGCCCCTGGCCGAGATCGAGTTCGCCAGCGACATCCGGCTGATGGCGGCCGCGACCTGGCTGATCCGCCGGCTGCACGTCCGTTCGCTCTACTGGCTGCTGGCGCCGACAGGCGAGTTCATCGCCTGGAGCGCCGAGGAGCTCGACTACCGCAACGAGGCCGGCTACTCGGAGGAGCTGCGCCGGCACGCGGCCACCAATCCGGTCCAGCACGTGCCCGCGGTGTTCCCCGCGCTGACGACGCGCCGCACCCTGGTCGTCGAGTTCCTCGAAGGCTACACGCTGCTCGACTACCTGCGCGCCCGCGACCAGAACGACGAGGTGCTGCTGCACCGCCTGCGGGCGATCGGCTTCGACCGCGAGCGCTTCGCCGCCAACGTCATCAACAACTTCCTCGGCGACGCGTTCCGCCACGGCATCTACCACGCCGACCTCCACCCGGCCAACCTGATGATCCTGGAGGACAACGTCGTCGGCTACATCGACTTCGGCATCACGGGGCGGATGAGCCGCTACTCGCGGCACCACCTGGTGCTGATGACCCTGGCCCTGGTGCAGGGAGACGTCGAGGGGATGTACACCGAGTACCTGAAGATCACCTCGTACGACTCGACCTCCGACCTGCCGGGCTTCCGCGCCGGGCTGGAACGGCTCGCCGCCACCTGGTACGAGGAGGCGGGCGGGCAGCGGCGGCTGCGCTCGAAGATCACCCAGATCTTCAACGAGATGCTGCAGCTCTCGCGGCAGAAGAACGTCATGCCCGAGCGCGACATCGTCAAGTATATCCGCTCGGCCATCGCCATCGACGGCCTGCTCGCCCGCTTCGCGCCGGCGTTCGACCTCGGCAACCAGATCGGCGATTCGTGCTCGCGCTACCTGCGGTGGGAGGCGCGCCGCAACCTGCTCTCCCCGGACCTCCTGCTGGACTGGTCCACGGCCGGGAGCCGGCTGCTGCTGGGGGGGCCCGCGCGCGCCTCCTACGCGCTCGCCCGCCTGGGCGAGCGGGAGCGCTCCGACTTCGATGCCGCCCCGCCCGGCCCGGCCGGCGAACGGGACGAGGAGGGCCTGCGCGCCCGCTCGCTCCAGCTCGCCGGCGCGCTGTTCGGGGCGTCCGTCCTGATCGCGGCCGGCCCGGAGCCGGCGCGGCTCGGGATCAACCTCTGGACGGCCGTGCTGCTGTTCGCCGCCACGGCCGCCGTCCTGCTGGCCGGCTCGCTGCGCCGGCTGCGTTGGTGAGGTGCCCATGGGCGATCTGTTGACCTCGATGTTCCGTTTCTCCTGGACGATGTCCCTGCTGGGCGCCCGCCAGGCCGCCGACCTCTTGAGCGGCAGGCAGGAATGGCACCGGACGGCTGCCGCCAGCTTCGACGTGGTCCGCTACGCCGCCGAGGACGGCATGGGCCCCGTGACCCGCAGCCTCTTCCAGGCGGGCGACCGCTTCCAGCGGGGGGCCGTGGACCTGACGTTCGACCTGGCCCGCCAGGCGCTCGATCCCCGCCTCGCCTGGCAGGCCTTGCCACGGCTGGCCAGCGCGTTCGTGCGGCCAGGAAAGTAAGCGACGGAGGAGCTCTCTCATGCGCGAGCTGGCGAAATCGATCCTCGGCGCCACCTGGTCGGCCTCCCTGCTGGGAGCCCAGCAGATGCTCGGTCTCCTGTCGCCGTCCCGGTCGGGATCGGGGGGCTCGACCGTGCCGCTCGACCGGGTCTCGGACGCGGCCCGCCGGCAGGCCGGCGCGACGTTCGACCCTGTCGACTCGGTGTTGCGCCTCGGCAATGAGATCCAGGGCAGCCTCGTCGACCTGACCGGCCGGGGCAAGATGACCGACCTCTTCGATCCCCGCACCATGGTCGCGCTGTCGGCGGACGTGATCCAGCGGTCGTTTGAAGGGCTGCGCCTGTCTGTCGATCCGCGGGCCGCGTTCGACGCCCTCCGCGAGGTCCAGAACAAGCTTGAGGTCTACGTCCTCGTGCGCCAGGTGGGCCGCCTGATCGGCGTTCCCGACCAGTTCCCGCTGCCGCTGCTCGAGCTGATCCACAGGTGCTACGACCTGACGCCGTTCCAGGCCCTCTGGGCGGTGGAGGGGCTGGGGCACGACTACGGCGACAGCTATTGGGACAACGGTCTCGTCCCCCGGCGCCTGTTGACCGAGGGGCAGGGGCTCGCCCTGCCGGAGAAGAGCCTCCTGATGATGCACGCCGGCGTCGGCCTGTCGATCGCCGACCACCTGCTCGAGGACGTCAGCCCCCGGATCTCCTCCACAGAGATGCGGCGGATCATGGCCGAGATCGTCGGCCTCTGCCGGGACAACTCGCGGCCCGGCTTCGTCGGGGCGGCCTACGAGTCCATCGGGCTGGTCACGCGCCTCTTCCACCCGGACCTGATGCCGCAGGTGGACGCGGCCCTGCGCGAGGTCGATCCCTCCGTGGTCGGCTTCTTCTGGCACGGGGCCGGCCGCGCCATCTACTTCCGGCCGGTCAACTTCCTTCCCGGCTCGACCTGGCAGGCCTTCGAGATGGCCCGCCGCGAGGCGCCCGACACGATGGCCCGCCTCAATGCCGTGGCCGGCGTGACCTGGGCCTTCGTCCTGGTCAACCAGCGCCAGCCGGAGCTGATGGCCAACCTGCTTCTCGCGCCGCACGGCGACCAGCTCTCCGGCGACAGCGCCTTCACCAACGGGCTCTGCTCCGGCGTGATCATGCGCGCCGACACCACCCCGGAGGCGCCGTTCATCCAAACCTTCCTCCACTACCAGCCGCCCGATCCGCGAGTCGCGCGCCTGTGGGAGGACCTCGTGCGCATCCCGGGCGAGAAGGCGCTCAATGTCTACTACCCCATCCTCAAGGCCGAGGACCGCCTGGGCGACCTGTTCCATTACGGGGACCTGGCGCGGCTGGCGTCGTCTCTGGAAGGCGGCCAGACGCCGGGGGCCGCCGGCCCGGCCGAGCCTTTCCTGCGGGGAGATCCTGCCCTGGAGGCTGATCCCACTCCGGCCCGGGGAGGGGATGAATGAGGGTACGGCGGCAGCTCCGCCCGGTTGCGCCGCGGCCCGAGAGGAGGCGCGAGGTCGAGCGCCACCTCGCGGCGCACGGTCTGCTGCCGGGCGTGCGCCGGCTCGGCGCGGCTCCCGCCGGACCGCCGGACCGGTCCGGGCTCGCCCTGCGCCTGCGCGAGGCGCTGCCGGAGCTGGGCCCGGTCTTCGCCAGCTTCGGCCTCTACCTCTCCACCCGCGCCGACCTCTTCGAGCTGTCCGAATGCGCCCTCCTCGCCGGGATCCCGGACCGCGGCGAGCCGCTCGCGCCGGCCGTCGTGGAGGAGATCCTCGCCGCCGAGCTGCGCCCGGAGCCCTTCGTCCTCTTCGAGCAAGAGCCGCTCGCGGCGCGCCTGCTGTTCCAGACGCATCGCGCCTGGCCGGGAGAGGGACGGCAGGTCGTGGTGCGGATCGCCCGGCCCGACCTGGAGGCGGAGGCCGCGGCCGAGGTTGAGCTGCTCGCGCTGCTCCGCCCCGCCTTTCCGGCCCGCGGCTTCGCCTTCGAGGAGGTCGTCGCCGACTTCCGGCGCAGCCTGGCGGCCCGGCTCGACTTCCGTGTCCAGGCCGAGGCCTTCGACCTTTTGTCCCTCGACACCGAGGGGTCGGACCTCGCGGCGGTGCCGCGGGTCTACCGGGACCTGAGCACGGCGCGGATCCTGACCCTCGACTGGCTCGACGGCCTGCCGCTCGAGCAGGCCGCGGACGGGGCCGGCGGGGAGCCGGCGGCCGCCCACGACCTGGCGCGGCGCCTCTGCCTGCTGTGGCTGCGCCTCGCCCTCACCTGCCGCAGGTTCCCGGTGGAAGCCGACCTCCTGCGGCGGCGCGACGGGCGCATCGCCGTGATCGGCGGGACCTTCTCCGATCCCGCCGGCGCCTCGCAGCTCAACCTCTGGGCGTACCTGCGGGGTACGGCGGTCCACGACCCCGACCTGGTCTTCGAGTGCCTGTCGCGGGAGGTCACCGCAGGCCCGCGGGCCGTGCCCTGGAGCGAGCTGCGGAAGCGCCTGCGCCAGGCCGTCCCGATCCGCGAGGAGGCGCTGAGCGCCGGCGGCGAGAGCCTGGCGGAGCACCTCCTCGCCCACTGGCGGATCGTCCGCGGGGCCGGCTACCGGCCGCTCGGCTATCTCCAGGACTTCTACCGCGGCCTCTTCCGGACCGCCGGCACGGCGCGCCGCATCGCCCCGGCCGGAGACACCCTGCGGGATCCGCTGCGCGAGGCCTTCGACGACCTGCAGTGGCTCGCCGGATGGTCGCAGATGCGGCAGCTCGCCGACCCCCGGAAGATGGTCGAGGCCTTCGAGGGCTACCTCACCACGATGTCCGTCCTGCCGCAGCAGGTCGAGCGCGCGCTGCAGGTCCTGGGGCGCGAGGCGGGAGGACGGAGCGCGCCGGCGGAACCGCCTCCCCGGGAGCGGAGCTCGTCGGCCGTGGTGATCGCGCTAGGCATGGCAATGGCATCCCTTGTGCTGTTGACGATCCGGTTCTCGGCCCTGCCGGGCCGGGCTGGAGACTGGGTCGAGGCGTTCGGAGCGCTGGGCTTCCTGCTGCTCGGTGCGTTGGTGCTCCGGGCCGCCGGAGGTCGACGGAGATAAGAGTCGCAAAAAAGGGGGAAAAGAGTCATGAATCAGACAAATCAGATGACGCAGATGCTCGGACAGATGATGATGTGGCCGATGAACATGTTCGCGGACATGTTCGCCCGCTCCATGCAGGGGATGCAGGGCATGGGCATGCAAGGCATGCAGGCCATGCCCTGCATGCCTTGCCCCACCGTCTCCACCAGCTCCAGCGGGTCCACCAGCTCCAGCAGCCATGGCGGCTCCACCGGCTCCAGCAGCTCCTGCACCACCAGCTGCGCCACCGAGGACCGCTACCTGAGCTGCCCGCCGCGGCAGTTGGAGGGGTCCTGCGGCACGTCCAGCGACTGGAGCTGCCGCGACCGCTGCGACGACGGCTGGAGCTCCGACCGCGGGGGCTGCGGCTGTGGCTGCGGCTGCAACCGCTGCCGCAGCGGCGACTGCTGTGGGCGCTCGTCCTGCCACTCCGGCAGTGACAAGGTCTACCTCGTCGAGTACTCGATCGTCAATCTCGGGCGTAGCGAACCGGGCAGCCTACGAGAGGAACGTGGCTCCTACGAGGTGCGCTGCCGCCAGCGCGTGGTCCGGGAGTGCATGACCTGTGAGGAGTTCAAGAACTGGGTGATCGTCGACTACGTGAGGGAGCACCCGTGGGTGAGTGGCAAGAACCTCCGCGTGTACGTCAAGGTCCTCGACTGCTGGTGCAAGGAGGACTGGGACTACGAGGAGGAGCAGATCCACGTGCTCAAGCAGATCCGCAACGCCATCCGGGGCGAAGACCGGGAGGACAGGGATCAGGACAGGGATCGGGACAGGGATCGGGACAGGCCTTATGCCCAGGAGGCGGATCGCGACAGGGACCGGGACAGGGACCGGGATACGGGCGCGCGCTGAGCAGCGGTCCTCGCCCGGCGACCCACGGCGCGAGCGTCCGGCCATGAACCACGGCGTCCAGCCCTGGGAGGCCGATCCGTCGGCCTTTCTCTTCAAGAGCGCCCTGCGCGGCGGTCTCGGCATGCTCCGGCTCTCCTCGGAGGCGATGCGGGGCGCGCTGGCCGGCCGCGAGGCGGCAGCCGACCTGCGGGAGCTCGGGAACAAGCTCGAGGTCTTCGAGCGGTTCCAGTACGCCCTCGCCGCGATCGGAGCCTCCGGGGAAGCTCCCCTGCCGCTGCCCGAAGCGGTCCGCCGCACGGCGGCCTTGGAACCCTGGACGCGCCTCTGGGTCGTCGAGGGGGTCGGCCACGCCTGCGCCGAGGCGGCGTGGCGCGCTCCAGGTCCGCTGCAGGGCCTGCTGGCCTCGCTCGCTGCGCAGCGGATCCCCGCCGAGGCCTGGATCCCCCTGCACACGGGCATGGGCCTCTCGTTCGCCGCCAACGTCCTCGGCGAGCACGCCCGCAACGGCTCGCCGGACCCAACCCCCGATGGGCTGCGCGCCGCCTTGCGGCTCCTGCTCGGCCTCTGCGCAGACAACTCGAGTCCGGGCTACGCCAGGGCCGCCTTCGAAGGGCTCGGCTTCGTGGCCTGCAACCTCCACTCGCACCTCGTCCCGGAGATCGACCGGCAGCTCGCTCCCGAGCTGCGCAGCTACTTCTGGCACGGCGTCGGCCGTGGTCTCTACTTCTCCCCCGCCGGGTTCCTGCCGGGCTGGACCGCCACGGCCATGGCGAGAGCGGCGAGCGAGCCGCCCGATGAGGAGGGGCGCCGGAACGCCATCGCCGGCGCGGCCTGGGCCCTTGCCCTGGTCAACCTCCGTCACCCCGAAGTCCTCGGCTCTCTCCTCACCCGCCAACCCTGGCTCTGCCGGTCGCCAGCGGACCGCGCTCTCGTGGACGGCGTCTCCTCCGCCGTCGCAATCTGGTGCGACGCGGCCGGAGCCAACGCCTGGCTGACCGCCTTCCTGCGCTACCGGCCGGGCAACGGGCAAGCAGCCCAGCACTGGCAGCGGCTCATCGAGGAGCCCTGCCGGAGAGCGATCCGGAGCTGCGCCGGGCTGCGCCGGAGCCGGCGCCTGGAAGACCTGTTCCGCTACCGTCCCCTGGGAGGTCCGCCGCGATGATCCGAGACATGCTGGGAAGCTTCGCGAGCCTTGCCTCGCCTGCTTCCGACACCGCCTTCACGCAGGAAGAGCTCCGGATCGTCGAGCGTGTGGAGACGTTCCTGGCGCGGGGTCTGGACCTCAAGCGCTGGTGGGACCGCACGCGGGTGACCGGCGACTTCGAGGACCGCTTCGAGCTCGCCTTCACCTACAACCGGCCCGATGTCAGCTACGGGTTCTTCGACCACGCTCTCGTCCAGGGCCAGGAGCTGCCGATCCTCGGCAACTACCAGACGATGTTCTACGACCAGCCCAAGTCGCCGGCGGCGTCCGGGCCGCAGTCCGCGCGCTACCTCGACGCCCAGATCCGCGAGTTCGTGCTGCGTTACTTCATGCACGTCAGCGACTTCCGGGACCCGCAGCCGTTCACCGAGGGAGACCCGAGCCCGCCGCTGTTCCTGCGCCCCTTGAGCTGGTGCACCGGGCGCGATGTCCAGGTGATCGGCTTCGGCTACTCCCAGCTCTTCTACAAGCGCGCCGGCAGCGGTGAGATCGGCAAGTTCCCCGAGAGCGAGCGCTACGCCATCGTCGACCTGCGCGAGATCGGCCCGAAATACGAATGGATCGTCCTGCGGGTCAAGATCTTCGACTTCAACTTCGTGATCCGCCCCTTCG
>DASWME010000097.1:0-11816 GCA_036399915.1 Thermoanaerobaculia bacterium | reverse complement strand
CCTCTTCTACGAGCGGCACCGGCTGTGGGGCCCCGGCGAGCCGCGCGGCGACTGGCTCTCGCTCGCCGGCCTGGAGTACCGGTTCAGCCTCGGCCCCCTGCCGATCGGCCGCCTGCCCGCCCTCGACCTGCGGGTTGGAGTAGCGCGCATCCTCGACGATCCGTTCGGGGAGTTCGAGGAGGACGGCACCCGCTGGTGGCTGATCACGGCGTGGCGGCCGTAGGCCCGCCCGCAAAATCAGCGACATCAGCCGGCGTCGTGAAATGGATTCTCGACCCGGATGCCGTCGTAGTTCTCCTGATCGGAGAGGTCCTCCGACAGCACGATCTCGCAGCCGCTGGAGCGTGCCGCTTCGAGAATGGCTGCATCCCAATAAGACAGCCCCCAGCGGGCGCGGGTGACGAAAGCCGCGCGCACAACGGAGAGGGTCAACTCCTGGACCGGGTACCGGCAAAAGGACTCGCCCAGGCGTACTGCCTGGTCATGGCGTAGCCGATCGGATCGGCTCTCGCGTGTCGCCTGCACATAAAACTCCTGGAGGACCTGAACGGAGAGAGCGAGGTCTCTCCGGCGCAGGATCTCGCGGGCGACCGCAGCCTTGTCTCGTTCCTCCGGGGCTCGCGACACCGCGTAGAGCAAAACGTTCGTGTCAACGAATCGCACGGTCGTGGAGCTGATCGCGTCTTAGGCGATCCCCGGCCCGGAAGCTCTCGATCTCGGCCAGGACCTCCTCCTGCTGAGACAGGAGATGCTCAAACTCGTCGCCTGTATCGACCAGTGCAGAGAGGTACTCGGCCACCAAGGCGCTCACCGATCGGCCTTGCTGCGCAGCCTTGACCTTCGCCTGGCGATAGACCTCCTCGGGAACCGAGACGGTGATGTTGCGCATGGCTGTACCGTACCACAGGTTCACAGAAGCTGTGGTACACAGCCCGCGAGTTTCCATCAGGGCAGGGCGGCCCCGCGGGCAGGGATCTCCACCTCCCAGCCTGTTAAAATCTCATCTCCTCTGGCGAGCAGGCACGCGATGTCCGGCCACCTCCTCATCCTCCGCCTCTCCGGCGACTTCTACACGAAAGCGCGGCGGACCCGCATGCGGTTCTTCAAGCGGCTGGTGGCCAATTTGGAGGCTGCACTGCAGCTCCACGGCATCCCCTACCGGCTGGAGCCGACATGGAGCCGCCTCTATCTGGAGACTCCAGAGTCCGGCGCGGCCGAGGTGGCGGCGCGGGTCTTCGGCGTGCAGTCGGTCTCGGAGGTCCAGCGGCGGTCCTGGGAGAGGCTGGAGGATGTCGTGGCCTTGGGGGTCGAGATCTTCGGCGAGGCCGTGCAGGGTGGGAGCTTCGCCGTGCGGGCCACCCGCCGCGGCGAGCGCGAGCGCATCGGCTTCGACTCCACCCGGGTCGAGAGCGCCCTCGGCCGCGCCCTCCTCGACGCCGGAGCGGGACGGGTGAACCTCTCCGCGCCCGAGGTGACGGCCCACGTCGAGCTGGAGCCGGGCGTCGCCCACTTCTTCTTCGACAAGGTGCGGGGGCACGGCGGGCTGCCCATCGGCGTCGAGGGGCGGGCCGTGGCGCTGGTCTCCGGCGGCTTCGACTCGGCCGTGGCGAGCTGGCTGATGCTCAAGCGGGGGGTGCAGCTCGACTACGTCTTCTGCAATCTCGGCGGCGCGGCCCACCGGCTCGGCGTGCTCAAGGTGATGCAGCGGATCGCCGAGCGCTGGAGCTACGGCTCCGCGCCGCGCCTCCACGAGGTGGACCTCGCTCCCCTGCTGCCCGACCTGCGGCAGAAGGTCCGGCCGCAGAACTGGCAGGTCGCCCTCAAGCGGCTCATCGTGCGGGCCGGCGCGGCCGTGGCCCACCGCGGCGGCCGGCTGGCCGTCATCACCGGCGACGCCATCGGCCAGGTCTCCTCGCAGACGCTGCAGAACCTGGCGGTCATCACCCAGGCGTCTCCGGTCATCCCGGTGCTGCGCCCCCTCCTCGGGTTCAACAAGGAGGAGATCATGGACCTCGCCCGGCGGATCGGGATCTACGAGCTCTCGGCGGCCGTGGCCGAGTACTGCGACCTGATGGCTTCCAAGCCAGCCACCCGCGCCGCGCTCAGGGACGTGCTGCGCGACGAGGAGGCGGTCCCCCTGGACCGCCTCGACCGGCTGGTCGACGCCCGCCGTATCTTCGACCTGCGGAGCGTGGACCTCGACAGCCTGGAGGGCCGGATCCCCGAGGTCGACCAGGTCCCGCCGGGCGCGGCGGTGATCGACCTCCGCTCGGCGAACGCCTACCGGAGCTGGCACTGGCCGGGGGCCCTCCACCTGGACCTCCCCCACGCCCTGGCGGCCTACCCCTCCTTCGCCCGCGACCGCCCGTACGTGCTCGTCTGCGAGGTGGGTTTGAAGAGCGCCCATCTCGCCGAGACGATGCGCGCGGCGGGCTTCGAGGCCTTCCAGTTCAAGGACGGCATCAAGGGTCTGATGAACCTGGCCGGGCGCGAGGCCGGCCTCGCCGCCGCGCTGCTGGCGCCGGCGGTGCGGGATTAGCGCCGCGTTCGTTCCCTTGCGCTGGACCCCTCGAGACCGTATCCTCAGCGTTACCTCTACAGGTAGAACGGGAGGGTTGTCCTCTGGTGATTTCGTCCCGGGACCGTGAACGGCGCGGCCATGCCATGAGAGAGGCTCTCCAGAGCGGGGCCGGGCTCCCCGTGCGCGCGACCGACGACTGGTTCCGCATCCTGGCGGAGTCCACCTCCACGGCCATCTTCCTCTACCGCACCGACCGGATCCTCTACGTCAACCCCGCCTGCGAGGAGCTCACCGGCTACAGCTCGGAGGAGCTGATGCGGATCCTCCCCTGGGACCTCGCCCCCGCGGAGGATCAGGCGGCGATCCGGGACCGCGTGGCGGCCCGCCTGCGCGGCGAGCCGGTGCCCGAGCGCTACGAGCTCCGCATCCATACCAAGGACGGGCGGGAGCGCTGGCTCGACGTCACCGGGGCGGTGATCGACCTCGACGGCGAGCCGGCCGCCCTGGCCACCGCCGTGGACATCACCGAGCGCAAGCACGCCGAGGTGGCCCTCGCCAAGGAGAAGGAGCTGGCCCAGGTGACCCTCGCCTCGATCGGCGACGGCGTCGTCCGCACCGACGCCGCCGGGGTGATCGACTACCTCAACCCGGTCGCCGAGCGCCTGACGGGCTGGAGCGCCGCCGAGGCCTGCGGCCAGCCGGTAGCCCGGGTCTTCCAGGTCGTCGACGAGGCCACCGGCCAGCCCCTGCCCAACGCCGTCGAGCGCTGCCTCGCCGAAGGACGGGTCATCGAGCACGCCGGCTACTCCATGCTGGTGCGGCGCGACGGCCGCGAGTTCGCCCTCCGCGATTCCGTCGCCCCCATCCAGGACCGCCAGGGACGCACCACCGGCAGCGTCCTCGTCTTCAAGGACGTCACCCAGCTCCGCGGCATGGAGCGCGAGATGATCTACCTCGCGCGCCACGACCCGCTGACCGGGCTGATCAACCGCCGGGAGTTCGAGAAGCGGCTGCAGCACTGCCTCGACACCGCCGCCGACGACGGGCGGGAGCACGCCCTGTTCTACCTGGACCTCGACGAGTTCAAGGTGGTCAACGACACCTGCGGCCACCTGGCGGGCGACGAGATGCTCAAGCAGGTCACCTCCCTGCTGCGGTCGCTGGTGCGCAAGATGGACACCCTGGCGCGCCTCGGCGGCGACGAGTTCGGCGTACTGCTCGAGGACGCCTCCCTGGAGGACGCGCGGGAGCTGGGCGAGCGCCTGCGCACCGCCGTGCGCCAGTACCGCTTCGGCTGGCAGGAGCGGATCTTCGAGATCGGCGTCTCCATCGGCCTCGTGCCCATCACCGCCGACAGCGGCGACATGGCCCGGGTGCTCTCCGCCGCCGACGCCGCCTGCTACATCGCCAAGGAGAGCGGCCGCAACCGGATGCACGAGTACCAGCCGGACGACAGCGCCTTGGCCGAGCGCTACGGCGAGATGCAGTGGATCTACCGCATCCACAAGGCCTTCGCCGAGCACCGCTTCTGCCTCTACCGGCAGAGCATCCATCCGCTCCACGGCGACGGCTCGGAGCCCCCCCTCTGCGAGCTCTTCATCCGCATGGTCGACGAGGACGGCCGCCTCGCCTCCCCGGCCGCCTTCATCCCGGCGGCCGAGCGCTACCACCTCATCGCCTCGATCGACCGCTGGGTCGTCCACGCCGCCTTCGTCGCGCTCGCCTGCGGCACCCTCTCGCACGGCGACACCACCCGCTTCGCCATCAACCTCTCGGGCCAGTCGGTGGGCGACGAGGCCTTCCTCGAGTACGTGCTCGCCGAGATCGAGGCCACCGGCATCGCCCCGGAGCGCATCTTCTTCGAGATCACCGAGACGGCCGCCGTGGGCAACCTCGCCAAGGCCATGCACTTCATCCAGGTCCTCAAGGAGCTGGGCTTCCGCTTCGTCCTCGACGACTTCGGCAGCGGCCTCTCCTCCTTTGCCTACCTCAAGAACCTGCAGGTGGACTTCCTGAAGATCGACGGCGCCTTCGTGCGCGACATGGTCGGCAACTCGGTCCAGCGCGCCCTGGTGGAGTCCATCCACCAGATCGGCCAGGTGATGGGCATCCGCACCATCGCCGAGTCGGTGGAGGACCGCACCACGCTGGAGGCCCTGCGGGAGATCGGCGTCGACTACGCGCAGGGCTACGGCCTGTCCATGCCGGAGCCTTTGATTTAGCGAGTTTACAAGGCAGGAGGGAAAAATTGCCGGCGGGTAAGAAGCCTGGAGGGCGGTCGAGGCGCACTGGGAAGACGAGGCCCAGGGAGGAGGCTCCAGGCGCGCTTCTTGCTATAGACCTGGGGGTCCTGAAAGGATCTACAGGTATGGTTTCTCCGTTGACCGTCCTTCCTCCGCCCGACGACTCGCCTGCGCCGCAGGCGGAGGCGTCGTTCGACGGCGACGAGCGCCTGTCGCTCGGTCCGCGGCCCCTCGGCCGCAAGGTTGAGGACGGCTCGGCGGCGGGCGCCCGGCTGCGGCTCCTCATCGAGCCGATGCCGGCGATGGTCTGGACGACGGACCGCGAGCTGCGGTTCAGCTCCGGCCTGGGAGGAGGGCTCGCCTCCTTCGGTCTGCAGGCCGCCCCCGGCACCTCCCTGTTCGACTACTACGGCACGCGCGATCCGGACGCCCTGCCCATCCGCGCCCACCGGCTGGCGCTGGCCGGCGAGTCGGTGAGCTTCGAGCAGCAGTGGGAGGGCCGCGTCTTCCAGACCCGCGTCGAGCCGCTCCGGGACGAGGAGGGCGAGATCACCGGCTGCGTCGGCATCGCCGTGGACATCACCGAGCGCAAGCACGCCGAAGAGGCCCTCTACCGCGAGAAGGAGCGCGCCCAGGTGACCCTCGCCTCGATCGGCGACGGCGTCATCCGCACCGACCCGTCAGGGTGCATCGACTACCTGAACCCGGTCGCTGAGCGGCTGACGGGCTTCAAGGCCGAGGAAGCCCTCGGCCTCACGGTCCCCGAAGTCTTCCGCGTGGTCGACGAGCTGACCCGCAAGCCGCTGACCGATCCGGTGACCCGCTGCCTGGACGAGAAGCGGGTGGTCGAATCCCCCGGACACGCCCTGCTGCTGAGCCAGGACGGCAAGGAGTACGCCGTGCGCGACTCGGCGGCTCCCATCTACGACCGCAGCGGCGCCTCGCTCGGCGCCGTGCTGGTGTTCAAGGACGTCACCCAGCTGCGCGGCATGGAGCGCGAGATGGTCTACCTCGCGAGCCACGACGCGCTGACCGGGCTGATCAACCGCCGCGAGTTCGAGGCCCGCCTCAAGCGAGCCATCCGCGGCGCCCGCGCCGAGCAGCGGCAGCACGTGCTGCTCTACCTCGACCTCGACGAGTTCAAGGTGGTCAACGACACCTGCGGCCACCTCGTGGGCGACGAGATGCTCAAGCAGATCACCGCCCTGCTGCGCTCCCGGGTACGGCGCAGCGACGTCCTCGCCCGGCTGGGCGGCGACGAGTTCGGCGTCCTGCTCGAGGACTGCCCGCTCGACCACGCGCGCCAGATCGCCGAGGAGATGCGGCGCACCGTGCGCGAGTTCCGCTTCTGCTGGCGCGACCAGATCTTCGAGGTGGGCGCCTCCATCGGCCTGGTGCCGATCGACGCCGGCAGCGGCGACCTCGGCCAGGTCCTCTCCGCCGCCGACGCCGCCTGCTACGTGGCCAAGGACCGCGGCCGCAACCGCGTCCACGAGTACGAGCTGGACGACACGCTGGTGGCCGAGCGCTACGGCGAGATGCAGTGGATCCACCGCATCCACCGCGCCTTCGAGGACCGCCGCTTCCGCCTCTTCTACCAGCTCATCCAGCCGCTGGCGACCGAGAACCCCTCGCGCGAGCTGCTCTGCGAGGTCTTCATCCGCATGCTCGACCGCAGCGGCAAGGTCATCGAGCCCTCGGCCTTCATCGCCGCCGCGGAGCGCTACCACATGATCGGCTCGCTCGACCGCTGGGTGGTCAGGACCGCCTTCGGCGCCCTCGCCGAAGCCCATCGCCGCGAGTGGTCGCGCCCCATCCTCTTCGCCATCAACCTCTCCGGGCAGTCGATCGGCGAGGAGAGCTTCCTCTCCTACGTCATCGAAGAGCTCGAGAAGAGCCGTGTGGACGCGCGGCGCATCTGCTTCGAGATCACCGAGACGGCCGCCATCAGCAAGCTCGACAGCGCCATCCGCTTCATCTCGGTCCTCAAGGCCAAGGGGTGCCGCTTCATCCTCGACGACTTCGGCAGCGGCCTCTCCTCCTTCGCCTACCTGCGCGACCTGCAGGTCGACTTCCTCAAGATCGACGGCGAGTTCGTGCAGAACATGATGGAGGACCGGGTCAAGCGGGCCATGGTGGAATCGATCAACCAGATCGGCCACGTCATGGGCCTGCAGACCATCGGCGAGTGGGTGGAGAACCGCCAGACCTTCGAGGCCCTCAAGGAGCTCGGCGTCGACTACGCCCAAGGCTACTGGCTCTGCCGCCCGCAGCCGCTGGTGCATGATATTTAGGGATCCCTACACCCGCACCCGGCCCGGACCTGCCGCCTTGACCGCCTCGCCGACGCCGCTCTCGTACTTCTTGAAATTTTCCGCGAACATGTCGGCCAGCTTCGAGGCCTGGGCGTCGTAGTCCGCGGGGTTCTGCCAGGTCTCGCGAGGGCGCAGCAGCTTGTCGGGAACGCCGTCGATGCGCACCGGCACGGCGAGGCCGAAGATCGGGTCCGTCCAGGTCTCGACGCCGTCCAGCTCGCCCGAGAGGGCGGCGGTCACCATCCGCCGGGTGAAGCCGAGCTTGATGCGCTGGCCCACGCCGTAGGGACCGCCCGTCCAGCCGGTGTTGAGCAGCCAGACGCGCGCGTCGTGCCGCTTCAGCTTCTCGCCCAGCATGCCGGCGTAGACGCCGGGATGGAGCGGCAGGAAGGGCGAGCCGAAGCAGGTGCTGAAGGTCACCTTGGGCTCGGTGATCCCCCGCTCCGTGCCCGCCACCTTGGCCGTGTAGCCCGAGAGGAAGTGATACATCGCCTGCTCCTCGCTGAGCCGGCTGATCGGCGGCAGCACGCCGAAGGCGTCGCAGGTCAGGAAGACGACGTTGCGTGGGTGCCCGGCCTGGCCGCCGGGATCGACGTTGGTGAGCTGCGTGAGCGGATAGCTCGCGCGGGTGTTCTCGGTCAGGCGGTCGTCGTCCAAGTCGAGCTTGCGGGTCTCGGGATCGCAGACCACGTTCTCCAGCACCGTGCCGAAGGTCCGGGTCGTGGCGTAGATCTCCGGCTCCCCCTCACGCGAAAGGCGGATCACCTTGGCGTAGCAGCCCCCCTCGACGTTGAACACGCCGTCCTCGCTCCAGCCGTGCTCGTCGTCGCCGATCAGCGTCCGGTTGGGGTCGGCCGAAAGGGTCGTCTTGCCCGTGCCCGAAAGTCCAAAAAAGAGGGCCACGTCATCCCTGGTCGCGCCGTAATTGGCGCTGCAGTGCATGGAGAGCACCCCCTGCTTGGGGAGGTAGTAGTTCATCACGCTGAAGATGCTCTTCTTGATCTCGCCGGCGTAGCGGGTGCCGCCGATCAGCACCATCCGCTTCGCCAGGTCGAGCAGGATGAACGTCGGGGAGCGGGTGCCGTCGCGCTGCGGCTCGGCCTGGAAGTGGGCGACGTTGAGCACCGTGAAGCTGGGCTCGAAGGACGCCAGCACCACCGGGCTCTCCTCGCGGATGAACATGTTGCGGGCGAACAGGTTGTGCCAGGCGTCCTCGGTGATCACGCGGACGTTGAGGCGGTAGCGCGGGTCGGCGCCGGCGTAGCCGTCGAAGACGAACACGTCGCGGCCCTGGAGGTGCTCCGTGGCCCGCGTCAGCAGGGCCTCGAACCGCTCGCGCTCGAACGGCCGGTTGACCTCGCCCCACCAGACATCCGCGTCCACCGCCGGGTCTTTGACCAGGAACTTGTCATTGGGCGACCGGCCCGTGTGCGGCCTCGTCTCGCAGACGAGAGGGCCCTCGGCGGCCAGGATCGCCTCGCCGCGCAGCACCGCCATCTCCACCAGCCGCGCCGCCGGCAGGTTCCAGTGCGCCGCGCGCACGCCCGCGAGCCCGTGCTCGTCCAGTCCGAAGCTGCTCACCGCCGGTCCGTGATTCTGCATCCCGTCACCTCGAAGATCTGGCTCCAGAAGAAGAAAGATAGTCCACGAGAAGCCGCGACATGACCCGGATGCCCACCGGCACCGCGCTGTCGTCCCCGCGGAAAGTGGGCGTGTGCAGGCCGCCCGAAGTCGTGCCCGGCTTGACCACCCCGAGCCGGTAGTAGAAGCCCGGGACCTCGTTGGCGAAGTACGCGAAGTCCTCGCCCCCCATGGTCGGCTCGACGATCTTGACGTTGCCGGCCCCGACGATGCGCTCGAGCAGCGGCTGGACGGCGCTGGTGAGCGCCGGATCGTTGACCGTGGCCGGCGCGTTGCGCTGGTACTCCATTTCATACGAGCCGCCGCCAGCCTTCGTCACACCGTCCAGGATCTCCCGCATCCGGCGCTCGACCTCGTTGCGCACGTCCTCTTTATACGTCCGCACCGTGCCCTCGAGCGTCACCTCGCCGGGGATGATGTTGAACCGCTCGCCGCCGCGGAAGATGCCGACCGTGATTACGCTCGGCTCGAGCGGCGGCAGGTTGCGCGAGCGGATGGTCTGCAGCGCCAGCACCGCCTGCGACGCGATCACGATCGGATCGATCCCCTGATGGGGGTAGGCCCCATGCGACTGCTTGCCGCGGATCTTCACCCGGAACTGGTCCACCGCCGCCATCGTCGGCCCCGCGTTGAAGCCGATCTGCCCCACCTGGAGGTCCGGGAAGGAGTGCAGGGCGAAGACGGCGGCCGGCTTCGCCTCGCGGAAGACCCCCTCCTCGAGCATCAGGTCGGCCCCGCCCTTCTCGCCGGGAGGCGGCCCCTCCTCGGCAGGCTGGAAGATGAAGAGGACGCTCCCTGGCAGGTCCTTCTGCACCGCCGTGAGCACCGAGGCCACGCCGAGCAGCGACGAGGTATGGATGTCGTGCCCGCAGGCATGGGCCACCCCGACCTCCTGGCCCAGAAACGTGTCCCGTTTCGTGGACTTGAACGGCAGGTCGGTCTCCTCGGTCACCGGCAGGGCGTCCATGTCCGCGCGGACGGCGATGAGCGGTCCCGGCCTGCCGCCCTTGAGGAGGGCGACGACGCCGGTCTTGGCGATGCCGGTCTTCGGCGTGAGGCCCAGCGAGCGCAGGTGGGCGGCCACCAGCTCGGCCGTCCGCACCTCGCGGTTGGACAGCTCGGGGTTCTGATGGATTTTATGCCGCAGCTCGACGATCTGGGGCGCGACCCGTTGCGCCTCCTGGTCGACGCGCGCGTCGAGACCGCCTCCCGCCGTCTGGGCCGCCACGGACGACGCCGCCAGGGCGAGCGCCAGCGCAGCCGGCGCGAAGCGAGCCGTTTTCGGGCAAGGGTGCATCAATTCCTCCAAAGGTCTCCGCAAGGCAAAGCCTTCCGTCCCGGGCCACCCCGGGCGCGGCGGCGCTTCCGAAACCTGCCGAGTCTATACCTGGAAGGGCGACTTTCTCATGCCGCAGCACGGCGAAGCCGCACCCCCGCCCGGGGCGTTGCGGGCGGGGACAAGCCCCGCCCCTACGTTTTCCTGTCCGGTCAATCCCCCTCTCTCCCGGTGGGCGGGAGTGCGGCTGGGAGAGAGGGGCAGGGGGAGTGAGGGCCGGGCGGGGGCAAAGGCGTTGTAGAAGCCGGGAGACCGGTCTTCAGGGTAAACTCGCCACGCCTGCGTCGAGACCCCGTCACGTCCGGCACCCCATTCCCCTCGTCGAAGGAGACGATCTTGAACCTGGAGAACCGCAAGATCCTGGTGCTCGGAGGGTACGGCCTGGTGGGCATGGCCGTGTGCCGGGAGCTGCTCGCCCGCAAGCCGCGCGAGATCCAGATCCACAGCCTTCGCATCGAGGAGTCGCAACGGGCGGCCGCGGAGCTCGCGGCCGAGGCGGGCCCGACGGCGCTCTCCACCTCCGCGGGCAACATCTTCGGCTTGCTCCAGCAGTCTTCCCGGCGCGAGCGCATCCGCGCCGAGCTGCGCCGGCTCGACGCCGAGGACCTCGGCGCCTTCGTGCTTTACGACCTCCTCGTCACCTCGCGCCCGGACGTGGTCATCGACTGCGTCAACACCGCGACCGGCATCGCCTACGGCGACATCTTCCGCTCCGCCGAGGAGCTCCTGCGCCAGATCGAAGGGGGCCAGGTCGACGCCGAGGCCGCCGAGCAGCTCCTCGACGCCCTCTACATGCCGCGCCTGATCCGCCACATCCAGGTCATGTACCGCGGCATGATCGATGCCGGCACCCACGCCTATGTCAAGGTCGGCACCACCGGCACGGGCGGCATGGGGCTCAACATCCCCTACACCCACTCCGAGGAGCGCCCGAGCCGCGTGCTGCTCTCCAAGAGCGCGCTCGCCGGCGCCCAGTCCATGCTCCTCTTCCTGATGGCCCGCACCCCCGGCGCGCCCACCACCAAGGAGATCAAGCCGGCGGCGGTCATCGCCTGGAAGAAGATGGACTACGGCCCCATCGTGCGCGGCGGCAGGCCCCTGCAGATGATGGACGCCCGGCCCGCGGCCCTCGGCGCGACCTTCTCCACCGAGGACCCCGGCGCCGCCCGGGTGCGCGACGAGGTCTACCAGAACGTCTACATCGACACCGGCGAGAACGGCGTCTTCAGCCTCGAGGAGTTCGCCGCCGTCACCAGCCACGAGCAGATGGAGTTCGTCACCCCCGAGGAGATCGCCCGCTACCTGGCCTTCGAGATCGAGGGGCGCGGCTCCGGCTACGACATCGTCAACGCCCTGGACGCCGCCGTGCTCGGCCCCACCTACCGGGCGGGCATCCTGCGCCACTGGGCCCTCGAGCGATTGAATGAGATGGAGAAAGAGCATGGCGTCCACAGCGTCGCCTTCGAGATGCTGGGCCCGCCGCGCAACTCCAAGCTCCTCTTCGAGGCCCACCTCCTGCGCCTCGCCTTCCCCAACATGGACGCCGTCCGACAGTCCACCCCCGAGCAGGTCTGCCTGGCCCTCGACCGTCTGGTGCGCGAGGACCCCGAGGTGGCCAACCGCGTCGTCTCGGTGGGCGTCCCCATCCTGCTCGCCTCGGGCGAGGTCCTCCGCGGCGTCAGGGTGATCGTGCCGCCCGACGCCGAAGGCGAGCCCGTCACTCCGGAAAAGCTGGCAGGCTGGGTGCGCGACGGCTGGGT
>DASWME010000096.1:0-31526 GCA_036399915.1 Thermoanaerobaculia bacterium | reverse complement strand
GGCCGACCTTTCCGGAAAGGTCGGCCTCCTTGGGTACCCAGTTCTGTCCAATCTTCAGATCTGACTAGCGATGCCCGATCGTACGGGCGTACTCAAGGAATGCGTGAAGCAGGTCACGTAGTAACGGCTGCGCACCTGGATGCACCAGGGCGACGACAAGCACCAGGAATCCGAGCACCAGTGGCGTGAATAGCTTGAGGCGAAGAACAGCCTCTTCGTGCCGAAGCGCCTGTCGGAGCAAGCGCTCTTCTTGTTCCAGGAATCTCCGAAAGTCCTTACCAGAACCCATGAAGGCTCTATCACCTTCTGGGCTGCACACGTAACGAACGATGCCAGGGTCAGCGAGGGCCCTTTTGATGCCTCCTTTGGACTTAGGACGCGCACCCTGGGTCGACGGTCTGTCACCAATAGAGGCCGAGCGTATCCGGCCTTTAGTTTTCCCACTCTTACAGCAATTGGTTTCAGAGACGCCACCCAGCCGAGACATGGCCTTAGTTCTTTGGCCGAAGCCGGCTGGAGGTCAGGTCGAGTCGGGCCGTTGTTTTCATGGCCATCCTCCTCGATCTGTGAAGTTGCTGGTTTGAGCGCGCTTCCGCGCTCGGGGACGGTCTTGGCTAGCCGATAGGTACCTCCTTCTTTGGTCATTGAGCGCTCAACGCCGAGACCTCTCCTGACCTCACCTCCTCCAGGAGTTTCGTTCAATAAGCTCCTGGTTAGGTTCGCGATAGAGATCAGCAGAGCGGTCATCGGACCTTCTAAGTTAGCACCTATGTACAAGAAGTCAAGAAGGAACCGCCGTGCCTCGCCGACAATCATGGCACCTCCAGGGCACCTTTCCCCCTACCCCTTCCCCCAAAAGTGCCCAGTAAAGGAGCCATCTAATCTTGGAGGGTTCGCCTCGCAGGAATCGACCCGGATGTATCCCCTCCCATCCAAGTGGGCCTCGGATCCGACGCTCTCAGTGAGGTTGTCCTCACCGTCGACTACCGTGGTGGTTGCCTGACTCTCCAGCCCGACACTTGACGGGCCACCGCATAGATCCTGCGCGCGACGGCAGCCGTACCCACCCTGGGGGCTCGCCTCTGATCCTCTGATGCGAGCGACAGCCGCCGCCATGTCCAGCCTGCTCCACGCCGCGCTCCTCGCATCCTGCCTCACGCTCATGGCCGGGGTGGCGGAGCCGACATCGACTCAGGCTCTCGGCGACGTTCCCTCACTGGCGGCCGTGCCGCGGTACGAGCTGCCGCGGCTCGAACGCGGCGAGGTGGTGCTGCTCGCAGCAGCCGAGGAGAAGCCCGGCGGCACCGCGGTCGCCGCGGTGTTGATCCGCGCCCCCGCCGAGCAGGTCTGGGGCGTCATGATCGACTGCTCACGGGCCCCCGAGTTCGTGCCCAACCTGCGTAGCTGCCGGGTGCTCGAGCGCGGCCCCGGGCGGCGGCTGGTGGAGCACCGGGTGAAGCCGCACCCGTTGCTTCCCGCGTTCACCTACCGGTTCGAGGAGCGATGGCAGGAGCTGCGTCAGATCGCCTTTCGCAGGGTTGGAGGCGATCTCGCGGCCATGGAGGGGAGCTGGGACCTCGAGCCCGTGGGCGACGCCACCCTGGTGCGCTACCGGGTGAGCATCAACCCCGGCTTTCCCGTCCCGCGGTGGTCCATCCGCCGTGCTCTCCGGCACGACATCCCGCGCTTGCTGGGCGCTCTGCGCGACCGGGTCGAGGGGCGGCAAGAGGACTCCCGCTGAGCCGAGCCGGCGGCCGGCTTCCCCATCCCGGCGCCCTGAGAAACCTCCGTCGGGTCGCGTAACATTCGCCGCCAATGGCGGACCATTCGCCGGCTTCCTCTCGAATGGGGTCACGCTCCGCGGAACGAGCTTTCCGTTCCGGTCGAATGAAAGCTCGCTCCTCGGAACGAGCCTTTCGTTCCGCTCGAATGGGGTTCCGCTCCGCGGAAAGAGCCTTCCATTCCGGCTAGGTGGAGCCCCGTTCCGCGGAACGAGCCTTCCGTTCCGGCTAGATGGAGTCCCGTTCCGAGGAAGGAGCCTTCCGTTCCTCGGAACGAGCCGTCCGCTCTGCGGAGCGGGTTTGCGTTTGAGCGGAGCGAGCCTCCGTTTGACCGGAATGGGCTTTCGTCTGAGCGGAGCGAGCCCTGGGATCACCGGTATGGCGCTCCTTTCGACTGGCGCCCCGCTCCGTCTCCGTCAAACTGGACTCTGGCAAGGGCTTCAGGCGTCCGATTGAGGCTCGCCTCTCGTTGCAGCCGGAGGAGGTTGCGACCGTGAACGGTGCGCGGCAGCCGAACCGGCTGGCCCGCACTCTCAAGGCAGCTCTGATAGAGCACCTCAAAGGCGTCAAGCGGCTTCACGAGGAGGATCTGCGCGCGGGGATACGCCCAGGAAGAATGCATACCGTCCTCTCGGCAGCCAGATAACGCTCCGCCTCCCCCTGTCTCCCCTGGATGCTTAGGCGATTGCAACGGGGTGGCGCCACAAGGTAGTCTTCGTCGTTGCAATGAGATACGGCTCGAAACGCGCGCAACCCAGCCGCGCGGAAGAAGGGCCGGATGCGGCTGCCGGCAGCGAAGTCTTACACGACCGGTTCGCCTTTATTGACGAGGAGGGGAATCGGAGGTAGAATTTCCATGATCCATAGAATGAATGACATAGGCATCTTCCATGACCATTCGAGGAGGGATCTTCAAGCCGTTGGTAAGCACGCCAGGGGGGCCGCGGAAGATCGAACTCGAGATTGGGCGTCACTAGGACAAGAATGCGGACCATCCAGTTCCTTCTTAAGAACAAGGACTTACTCGAGGTCATCTTTACGATTCTCGGATCCGTCGCTGCCATCCTCCTGGGAATCATGGCTATTGTACTCACGAAGTCTCAACTTAAGATCTCGCGTCGCGAACTTCAACTCAACGAAGCCCAAGCGTGCTCGTACCTCCGCACGATCTGGAAACAGTGCTCATCTGCAACGGCTCCAAGTGATGCTTGTGACTGCGTCGAGGTGTGGAACGATGCTCCAGCTTTGACCGGTTTGGCAATGATCGACTTTGCTCTCCTTGAACTGTCGCGCCCGTCTGACCCGAGGTTCGGAACCAGGCACCTTCGCGTGTTTTACCTCTTCGACCGCGAATACACCGGTCAGGGGACGGGACTCATAGTCACTTTATTGGCTCGCCGGTCGCCGCCGATGTTCGCTACGCCCGCAAATGTCACGCCTCACTGGAACCGCCTTCGTCGAGAACTGCAATCAGCGGGTTATCAGGCCACCCTCAGAGTCCTTCTCTACGTCAACTACCAGAACACCTACGGAAGGGGGACACTTCAACTCCTTGAGGTTCCAACCAATCTTCTCCAAAGCGACATCAATGCGCCCTCCTTCCCACGAATCTTCTCTTCAGCAGCCAGCAAGCGGCTCATTGAGCCTGCGATTCCACGATGGCTCGATAACCTTTCAGTGGACGAAATCGAGAGAGAACTCCCGCAGATGCCCGACCTCAGTGGTGTGCTCGATAACCCGAACGCCAGTGGGGGTGACGCCTAACGCCCGCTTGCACCGGACAGCCGGCTTCGCCGCCCGCACGGTGAAGCGTCAAGCGTAACTGCGACACTCGTGATTGGCAGTACTGGCGTCAGTGATTGGGGCACCTCCCGCGCAGAGCGATTGCTGTTGCCGCTGGCTTTCGGTAAACTCTCCTCGTGTGCGTCTACCTCGACCTCTGCTGCCTCAAGAGGCCCTTCGACCTTCAGGAGCAGCCCGTCATCCGGCTTCAGACATCGAGGAGATATTCCAATGGAAGCACTGATCATTAACCAGAGTGAACTGAGGAATCGGGGATTTCGTGCCCTCGCCGAAGCCCTCGGCTGGGCTAACGCAGTCCGATTCTTACGCCAGCATGACCCCGGCTCAGGTAACTACACCGAGGAACGTCGAACCCTGCTGCCGGACTGGGATGCCTCTACTCTTATCCAGAAGGTCAAAGAGCTGCAGAAGCCTCGTGAATCGGGCGCCTAACGGTAAATTCGGATGGCACCTTTCCAGCCGCCGATGAGGCCTGATCAGGTTGGCCGACGAAGCAACTTATGAGGATCCCAGCGTCTTTGCGAATGCTCGTGGTCTTGCGAGCGGCTCTTTACGCTTCAGCCTTCGTGCTACTTTGGGCATGGCTCGCGGCTTTGGTACAGCCGTTCGATGCTCGGGTGCCTTTCATCATTCCGGTTTGGGCCCGCCCTCTCGGCTGGGTTCTGGTTCTCACAGGCGCCCTTCTGGCTCTCTGGTGCATCATCACCTTCGTGGCCAGGGGGCGTGGAACTCCAGCCCCGTTTGACCCTCCACGCGAGTTCGTGGCAGCGGGTCCGTATCGCTACGTGCGCAATCCGATGTACATCGGTGGCTTCGGTGTCCTCCTCGGAGCAGGTCTGGTTGTACGGTCACCGTCGATCATCGGGTTGGCCGTCGTGTTCCTCCTGCTCGTTCACCTCCTCGTACTGCTCTACGAAGAACCGGCTCTGGCCAGTCGCTTTGGCGATCCATATCTCCATTACAAGTCGTCGGTGCACCGGTGGCTTCCTCGATCCCCCCGCTCCCCTCGATAAAAAGGAAGGCCTGTCATGCGGGTCGCTGCGATCTACGATATTCATGGCAACCTCCCCGCGCTCGAGGCGGTGCTCCAAGAGATTCGTCAAGCAGAGGCAGACCACGTAGTCGTAGGAGGCGATGTGTTCCCGGGCCCGATGCCGCACGAGACGCTCGCGCGTTTGCTCGACCTCGAGGTTCCAGTGCAGTTCATCCGAGGCAACGGCGACCGTGTGGTGCTTGCACAGATGAGAGGCATGGAGATCGACGAAGTCCCGGAACCGCACCGAGAGGCTATAAGGTGGGTGGCGCAGCAGCTTCCTCCTGAACACGAGCGGTTGCTCGCTGGCTGGCCTGAGACGCTCCGTCTCACGATTCCGGGCTTGGGCGAGGTGCTGTTTTGCCATGCTACGCCGCGAAGCGACACCGAGATGTTTACCCGCTTGACGCCTGAGGACCGCCTCTTGCCAGTCTTCGACGGGCTCGACGTGCCCGTGGTCATCTGCGGTCACACCCACATGCAGTTCGACCGCAGGATCGGAAGGGTTCGAGTCGTGAATGCCGGCAGCGTGGGAATGCCGTTTGGAGAGCCGGGCGCCTTTTGGCTCCTGCTTGGACCCGACATTCAGCTCCGGCGCACGCCCTACGATCTCACCAAGGCTGCCGAGCGCATTCGAGGCACGGACTATCCACAAGCTCGAGAGTTTGCGGAACGTTATATCCTGCAACCCCCATCGGAGGGAGACGTGCTCGAAGCCTTCACCCGGGTTGAACTGCGGTGAACGCGAGCATAAGTGAGGCCGCTCACGGCCGGCCGTTCTGCGGTGCGCTCTCCCCTACTCCCAGAACCTTGAGGTCGATCGCCCGGTTGGCTGGGGCCGCGGCCTCGGCCACGGCCAGCCGGGACCGCACCGCCGCCCGCTGCTCCCGGGTCAGCTCGCCGCGGACGGCCTGCACCCGGCGGGGGGAGAGGGCTTCCAGCCGCCAGCCGGAGCCCAGCTTGCGGGCCGCGGCCTGGAACTCGCGGGCGTCGGCCTCGCTGTCCCACTCGGTCCACCAGACCAGGACGCGCCGCCCGTCCCGCTCGTAGACCGTGAAGCGGTCTCCTCCCCAGCCGGCGGCCGCGGCGTCGGCCCGCTTCCGGCTGTGGACAGGCTCGCGCAGCAGGGTCTGGATCGCGGCTTCTCCCAGCTCGCCCTCGGAGACCTTCGTCCAGCCGGGCAGGGCCGCCGAGAGGTCGGGCCAACGCAGGACGATCGGATCGTCCCGGCGCGTGTGCCACTTCTCGGGGTGCAGGATCTGCTCCGAGGAGCGCGGCGGATCGGCGCTGAAGGCGTAGTCCAAAAGCTTCTGGCCGCCGAGGCGCCGCACGTCCAGGCAGAAGGCGAAGCCGTGGGCGTAGCCGAACAGCAGCGAGTCGCGGATCCAGGCCGGCGCCCGAGCCAGGTCGGCGCCTCCGGGCACGTCCGAGGCGTCCGCCAGCCGGGCGGGATCGTCCAGGAACCTCCTCATCGCCTCGCCGATTCCCGGGAGCGTCTCCACGTTCGCCCCGGCGATGAAGCTGGTCATGGTCAGGGTCGCGTCCCCTTCCGCCAGCGCCGAGCGGGCGGTGGCGGACTCCGAGAGCGGATCGGCCTGGTCGAACTTCTTGAGGTCGAAGTGCTGGTCCTGGAGCGCGTGGGTCAGCTCGTGGACGATGACCACGTCCTCGGCGTTCTGCTGCTCCTCCGTGCCCTGCGACTCCCCCGGCCGGCGCACCAGGGCCATGTAGTCCCGCTCCGGGTCGTAGAAGCCCGCCACCTGCGAGGTCAGCAGCTCGGGGATGTAGCGGGACAGGTCCATGGACTCGGGGATGAGGCCGAAGGCCTTGGCGCCGATCTCGACGTTGCGGAGCTCCTCCGGGGAGGTCTCCTTGACCAGGGATTCCGCGATCTTCTTGCGCAGCTCCGGCTCCGCGAGCGTCCCGGCCGGGACGGGCTGCCGCGCCGTCAGCCCGCGGTACTTCTCCGCCGCCGCGAGCAGCTCCTGGAAGTGCTGCGCGGCCTCGGGCGGCAGGGGAGCCACCCCCGCCGGCAGCGCGGGAGACGGGGCCGCCTCCGGCCGGCCCGCGCCCGCGGGCAGCAGAGAGAGGAGCCCCAGAAGGACGATGCGGAGGGATCGAAAGCGCATCAAGCACGGATTATAGAGGGGGATTTGAGGCAGAATCCCGCGCATGGACCGGAACTGGCGACCCCTGCTCGCGGGCTCCCTGGCCGACCAGGCCCTGCGCACCGTCCGGGAGATCGCGGACGCCCTGCCCTTCCCCGAGGAGAACGTGTACGGCCGGCAGGCCTCGCTGGCGGGCGGCACCGCCGGACAGGCCCTGTTCTACGCCTACCTGGCCCTGCACACCTCCGAGGAGGAGGCGGCCGAGCGGGCCGTGGAGCGGCTCGACCGGGCGGCGGAAGACCTGGCCAACACTCCCATGGCCCCCTCGTTCTACTCGGGCTTCCCTGGCGTGGCCTGGGTCATGGAGCACCTCCAGGGGCGCCTCTTCGAGGACGGCGCAGAGGGGGAGGATCCCCTGCAGGAGATCGACGAGGCCCTCCTGGCCCCCCTGGGCCACTCTCCGTGGATGGGCGAGTACGACCTGATCGGCGGCCTGGTGGGCCTTGGCGTCTACGCGCTCGAACGGCTGCCCCGTCCCACGGGCGTGGCGCTCCTGGAGCGCGCCGTCGATCGCCTGGCCGAGACCGCCGAGGCCGGCGAAGAGGGCGCGGCCTGGTTCACCCCGCCCGAGCGGCTGCCCGAGTGGCAGCGCGAGATCCATTCGCGCGGCGTCTACAACCTCGGCGTCGCCCACGGCCTGCCCGGCGTGGTGCCGCTGCTTGCCGGGGCCTGCGCCGCCGGCGTGGCGGTGGAGCGGGCGCGGCCGCTCCTCGACGACGCCGTGCGCTGGCTGCTCGCCCGCCGGCTGGAGCCGGGGATGGGCTCCTGCTACGACACCTCCTACGCTCCCTGGGAGCCGCCCTCCTCCTCCCGGCTCGCCTGGTGCTACGGCGATCCCGGCATCGCCGCCGCCCTCTTGGCCGCTGCCCGCGCCGTGGGCGAGCTCGGATGGGAGCGCGAGGCCATGGAGGTCGGCCTGGCCGCCGCCGCCCGCCCGGAGTCCACCTCGCTGATCCGCGACGCCGGCCTCTGCCACGGCGCCGCCGGCCTCGGCCACCTGTTCAACCGGATGTATCAGACGACCGGCGAGGAGCGGCTCGGCGAGGCGGCCCGCTTCTGGTTCGAGCGCGCCCTGGGGCTCCGCGCCGCGGGGGAGGGGATCGCCGGCTTCCGGGCCTGGGAGCTGACCCCCGACCGCGAGATGGGCTGGCGGGCCGACGCCGGCTTCCTCGAGGGGGCCGCGGGGATCGGCCTCGCCCTGCTCGGCGCCGTCTCGCCCGTCGAGCCCGCCTGGGACCGCGTGCTGATGCTCTCGCTCCGGCCGGTCCCTGAAGGACGATAGCCCACTGCGGCGAGGAGATCGTCACCGCTCCCGGGGACGGTCCAGAATTTTCAGTAGCACGTCCCCGTCTCTCCCCCCCAGGAGTTGCGCCCTGCTGACGATTGCCGAGGCGACCGGGTGTCCCTCACGTAGGAACCCCTCCCGCTCGAAGCCGGCGAGAAAGACGAGGGCTCGCCGTCCGGCCGGCTCCTCTGCCGAGAACAGATCGAGGAGGATCTCCGTGAGTTCCCGGACTTCGGAGACCTTCTCCGGCTCGGCTAGAGCCTCATCCTTGATGATCGCTTCGGCGATGATCCTCACGAGGCTCGCGTTGGATTCCGATCGAGCATCGAGGGTCAGGAGAGCGCTCACCGCCAAGTAGCGGCGCACGTCATGAGGAGATAGGAAATAGATATCCCTGAGCGCCCTGGCATCGCCCTCGCGCATCGCTTCCGGATCGAGGCAGAGCCGCTCCAGGAACCAGAGGTGAGCCTGCGGCGGGAGGCTGTCTAGATCTCCGAGCCTCAGTCCCAAGTAGGCACGAAGCAAACCCAGATCCTCGCGGGCGCTACGGTCCCTTTGTTCTTCCTCGCGGTCCCCCGAGAGCGCGATCTCAAACATCTGCATCTCCTGATCGGCCTCGTCCCGGGGTACCTGCGCGCTCGTTAGCCTCTTCAGGTGCTCGACGACCAGGAAAATTGGTAGCTCGGTGATCATGTCAAATACCCAGATAGATCGGGTTGGGTGAGGCTCCTGGGTTCTTCCGGTTCGCGGCGTAAGCATTTTGAAGAAGAGGGACAATATTAGCCCGGAAAGCTGCGAGGCGCGGTATGCCCGGAGGAGCGACTTGGGGGCCTATCAGGTCCTTGAAGTTCCATTCAAAAGCCGACTTCTCGAATTCCTCTCCCACCACGACTACCCATTCACAGTCCCGCACCTTGTTTGAAAACAAAGGCTTCTGGCCGGGGGCTTGGGGAAGGACTCCAGACCAGTCCGAGATGCAGAACCAGCGGTCCCGTCCGGGTGCCACATAGGCGCGGTTGTATTGATCGGGAGGAAACAGCACGACATCGATCTGGAAACGACGGCGGAACTGATTTCGGAGATACCGGTTGACGTAGTTGGCATGGATTGTTGTGTTCCCAAGTCGATAAAGAAAAACTTTCGATCGAATCCACTCCAGGTATAGATCGGTTCCGCGCACGCGGCTGGCGTCGTAGGCTCTCCGCATGTCATCCGCGTGAACCCAACCCATGACTCCGATACGACCATACATCATGGTTGAATAAGGGCACGAGAGCGGTGTCACGTAGACGCCGTCCCCCCAGGTGAAGCCCGGGGTCGCCGAAATCGCCAACCGGGGATCCCTGAGGAAGGCTTCGAGAAAACGGGGCGAGAAAAATTTCAATACCCAGAACTTCCGGTCGGAGCCCATGAACTCCGTGCGGAACGATTCAGAGGACCCCTCAATCCAGTCCCCGACGTACTTTTCGACCTCACCGATCGTCCGGTAGTCCGCCATACACCACCCGAGAGATGCTAACTGTGCTGCGACATGTAGCTCCATACATCGCCTTGACTCCCCAACTTCGACGGAATCGCGAAGGCTGTCAATCCCATCGGTGTATTGTTCGGTGGAGCGAACGAGCTGTTCAAGCACCAGGTATCGATGACCACGACCTGAGCACTCTGGGGCGGCAGGATAACTTGGGTATTGCCGGTAGCGGCGAGGTTCTGCCGACCAGAGAAGGGGTCCTGGACCTCGAATACCGTTCCGCCGTAGATGATTGTCTTGACGGGCTGCGAACCGGGATTCTGCAGTTTCAGTTTCAACTTATATGGCATGACTCACCCCTCCTCTCGCCGGTAGTGGGCCTCGCGGTCTTGGGGCCCACCCACTGCCTCCAAGACCGTCACCCGCCCGCTGCGGACCCCATCGATCAATCCATCCCGCTGTGTGCCGGGTGCTACGAAGTGGAAGCCGAGCTCTTCCGGATGTCGAAGCTCAACCTCTCGGGGAGATCCCCGCTCCAGCGAACAGGAAAGAAGAAGAAACTTGCCTCCGAGACCTTTTTCGGAAGGCAGATCCTTGTAAAACTCGTCCGCCGCCGCGAGTAGGCGTTCTCGATCCCTCGGCACTTCCGAACGTTCTGGAGCCCGCATTGACCCGAGAGCCTCCAGAAGATCGAGCAGTTTCCGGCCGGCCTCTCCCATCGTTTGGGGACAAGGGAGGTCAACCTCGAGATCTCTGGCGAGATTATACCAGAGATCCGGATCGCAGCGTTCTCCGTAGAAATACTCGAAAATCCCGGAGACCTGTGTTCTTGCAAGCTGGCGCTGGACCTCGGGATCATGGAGATCCATCTCGGAAAAGCGCCGGAGGGCCTCGGTATAGCTCGCACGGGCTTCACCTTGTATCCTCGCTACACCCCCCATCCTAATGTTTTGGTGCCATCGGAGAATGAAGAGAGCGTACAAGTAGGCGGTCTTCCGTGCTCCTTCCCGTCCAGGGTCCTCCAGTGGGCTATGATCTCTATGACGGACCATTGCTGAAACCTCCCTTCCGCAACAAGACTCGAACTCCACTATCCGAGCCTCTTCTATTATAGTTGCCGGAGGTTCGGCCTCCTTGGACAGGATTTGGCACAGTTCTGGGTACTACTGGCGGTCCAGTTATGCTCTTTGCCGCTACAAGGGAGTCGCTCCTGGAGCAGGAGGCTGAATGGACACCGAGCTGAAGCCCAGGCACCGCACGATCGCGACCAACGGCGTCCGCCTGCACGCCGCCGAGGCCGGACCGGAGAGCGGACCGCTCCTCGTCCTGCTCCACGGCTTCCCCGAGTTCTGGTACGGCTGGCGGCACCAGATCGGGCCGCTCGCCGCCGCCGGCTTCCATGTGCTGGCCCCGGACCAGCGGGGATACAACCTGAGCGGCAAGCCGCGGCGGGTCTCCGCCTACAACCTCGACGAGCTGGCGCTGGACGTCCTGGGGCTGATCGACGGCGAGGGCGCCGCGAAGGCGTACGTCGTGGGGCACGACTGGGGAGGCGTCGTGGCCTGGTGGCTGGGGATCAAGCACCCGGACCGGCTGGAGCGGCTGGCGCTGCTCAACATCCCCCATCCGAAGGTGATGCGGCGGACCCTGCTCGCAAGCTCGCGGCAGCGCAGGAAGAGCTCCTACGTCTTCTTCTTCCAGCTCCCCTGGCTTCCCGAGCGCGCCTTCCGCCGCGACGGCTTCGCCTACGCCGCCAGGGCCCTCCAGGCTACCAGCCGGCCCGGCACATTCGCGGACGCCGACCTCGGCCGCTACCGCGAAGCCTGGTCCCAGCCCGGCGCGGTCCGCTCCATGATCCACTGGTACCGTGCCGCCCTGCGCTCGCCGCCCGAGTGGCCTCGGGGTTCGCGCGTGCGCGGCGTGCCCACCCTCCTCCTCTGGGGAGCGAAGGACCGCTTCCTCGGCCGCGAGATGGCGCAGCCGAGCATCGACCTCTGCGACGACGGCCGACTGGAGTTCTTCGAAGAGGCGAGCCACTGGATCCAGCACGAGGAGCCGGAACGGGTGAACCGGCGGATCCTCGAGTTCTTCGCGGCGGGCGGAACCGGTCTTCACTCCCCGCCGGAGCGGGCGAGGAGATAGCTGACCGGCACGAACTCGTAGCCCTGGGCCTTGGCCTTCGGGACCTCCCGCTCCAGCACCGCCAGCGTCTCGGGATGGGGGTGGCCAATGGCGATGGCCGAGCCGTGGGCCCGCGCCAGGCCGAGCAGGCGCTCGAACTGGGCTTCGATGGCCTCGGGGGACGGGTCCCCGTCGAGGAAGACCTGCCGCTCGGCGGCGGGGACGCCCAGCTCCCTCGCCACCTTGTAGCCGACGCTCTCGGCGCTGGTGCGCGAATCGAGGAAGAACAGCCCGCGCGAGGCGAGGACGCCGATCACGGTGGTCATCGGCCCGACCTCGGCCGAGAAACCCGAGCCCATGTGGTTGTTCACCCCCACGGCGCCCGGCACCGCCTGCAGGGCGGCCAGGGTCTTCTCCCGCAGCTCGTCGTCGCTCATGCCGCGCAGGAGCGCTCCGGGCCCGGGGTTCTCGCCGTTCTTCGGCTCCATGGGCAGGTGCAGCAGGATCTCCGCGCCGCGCTGGCGCAGCTCGGAGACCACCTCCGGCGTCTGCTCCTCGTAGGGGAGCACGGCGTAGGTGACCGGCACGCCCAAGGCCTGCAGCGGCTGGAGGTCCTCGACGCTCCGCCCCAGGTCGTCGATCACCAGGGCCACGCGGGCGCCTTGGACCGGCCCGGGCGGAGAGGGCGCCGGCGCGACCGGCTTGCCGACGGGCGTCTCGGGCTCGACGTGGTCCGAGGGGACCGTGCGGCGCCGGGCGTCCGGCTTTCGCTCCTGCGGCGCTTTGCCCGCCGGCGGCGGAGCTGCCTCGCGCCCGGGGGCCGGCGGCCGGGGTGGAGATCCCTTCAGGAAGAGGTAGAGGGCCCCGGCTCCGACGAGGAAACCCAGCAGGAAGAGCCAGATGCTGGATCCTCGGGAGCGGGGACGGCGCTGATCCATGAAAGCGTGCGGAGTGAGGACTCAAGGGGCGGACCCGGCCGGCCGGGCCCGCCCGTGCAGATCGTCAGGCGGCCTTGGCCTCGGTGTCGGGCTCCTGGCCGAGGAGGCGCCGGATGCCGCGACGCAGGATCAGCTCGCCGAGCGGCGTGTCCTTTTCGAGATAGGTGCGGCTGCGCTCGTCCACCAGCAGGTCGGGCTTCAGCGCCTCGTTCAGGGGCTTCTTGTCCGGCCCGGTGTAGAAGGCCTCGGTGAACAGCAGGCGGCCGCCGGTGGACAGCTCGGCCGAGCCCTGGCGGCCGGCGTGCCCGAAGGTGCGCTCGCCCACCAGCTCGGCCTTCTCCTTCTGCCGCAGCACGGTGGCGAAGACCTCGGCGGCGCCCAGGGTGCCGCGGTCCACCAGGATCACCATCCTGCCCTGCCAGGCCGGACGGTCATCGGCGCGGAAGGTCTGCAGCTCCTCGGAGCGCCGCTTGAGCGCCCCCAGCTCGCCGCTCGTGAACAGCCGGGCGGTGGCGTACGCCGACTCGGGGCTGCCCGAGGAGACGCCGCGCAGGTCGATCAGCAGCTTGTCCTTGACCCGCCCGGGCACCTTGGTGAGGGCCGCCCGCGCGTCGGCGGCGGTCTTCTCGTCGAAGGTCGGGAGGCGCAGCATGGGGACGCCCTCGACCTCCTCCAGGCTCACCGGCGGCGGATCGAAGGGCTTCAGATCGAAGGACGCCTGCATGGACTCGCCGACGCGGATCAGCTCCATGGAAATCTTGGCTCCGGCCTTGCCGGCGAGCAGCTCCTGGATTTCCCAGAGCGGCATCAGCCGGGTCGAGCGGCCGTTGACCTTGGCGACGATGTCGCCCGGCTTGACGCCGGCTCCATCCCCCGGGCTCCCCTTCTCCACCGCCACTACGTAGGCGATGCCCCGCTCCTTGAGCAGGGTCAGGCCGCTGAAGCGCTTGCCGACGGCCTGGGCCTGGAGGAAGTCGGAGACCTGGGACGCCGGCACGTAGAGCGAGAACGGATCGAGCGCGTCCGTGGTGCCGTCGAGGGCGCCGGCCATGAGCGTGTCCATGTCCGGCTCGTCCACGTAGGCCTGGCGGACCAGGCCGAGCGTCTCGCTGAAGACGGCGAGGTACTTGTAGAGGGAATCGTCCTCGGGCCGGGCCTGGCTGGTGTCCGCGGCTTTCAGCAGCGTCGCCGCGAGCAGCGGGAAGACGACGATGGCGGAGATCAGGAAGAAGAAGATGCGACTGCGGCTCATGGTGCCCCTTACCGTAACCAATCCAGGGGGTCCTCGGGACGGTTCTCGACGCGGATCTCGAAGTAGAGCTTGTCCGACGCGAGCCCCACGGCGTCGCCCAACGATAGCATATCTTCCCGGCCCGCCCGCATCGTGGAGAGCCCGGCGTAGAGGGTGAACACGCGCCCGGGGTGCTGCACGACGACGGTGTTGCCGTACCCCTGGAAGGGCGCCGCGAAGAGCACCTTGCCGGGAAAGACCACCTTCACCTCGGACCCGGGAGCGACGGCGAGGTCCACGCCGTTGTGAGGCACCCGCGTCCTGTAGCGGGGATCGAGGATCGAGCCGAACCCGGCCGTCACCCGCCCCTCGGCCGGCCAGTCGAGCACTCCCCGGAACTGCTGCATGGGGGTGCCCGCCGGCGAGCCGGGGGTGCGGCCGTAGAGGAGGTCGAGGAAGCGGGCGAGCTTGCGCTCGCGCTCCTCCAGCGCGGTGGCGCGGGCGGCCAGGTCCCGCCGCTCCCCCTCGGCCCTCGCCAGCAGCGCCGCCTTGTGCTCCCGCGCCGCCACGAGCTGCCGGCGGCGGACCCGCTCGTCGCGGATCCACCGCTCGGCCTCCTCGCGCCGGGCCAGGAGCCGCTCCCGCTGCCGCGCCAGGCCGTCCTTCGCCTGCTGGTAGCGGTCGATGGCGGCGCGGTCGCGCCGGGCGAGGTAGCGCATCAGCCGGATGGACGGGAGGAGCCGGCGGTCGGGCCGGAGGGAGAGGAAGAGCCGGAAGTAGCCCTGGCGGCCGAGGCGGTAGAGGGCCGCGAGCCGCCGCCTGAGGTCCGCGCGGGCCGCGTCGAGGGCCCCGGCCAGCCGCGCCACCTCGCGCTCGCCCTCCTCCACCCGCCGCGCCGCGAGGTCGCGGGCCGTCGCCGCCTCGGCGAGCCGGGTCTCCTGGAGCCGCAGCTCGACCTCGACCGCCTGCAGCTCGCCCTGGAGACCCGTCTGGGCGCGCCGCGCCGCGTCCAGGCGCTGCGTCAGGCGGGCGATCTCGGCGCGCAGAGCGGCCAGCTCCTGTTCGCGGGAGCGCCGCGGCTGGGCGGCGAGGGGGGCGATCCCCAGGAGGAGGGCGAGGGCCACGATCAGCCCAGCCCAGCGGGGAGCGCTTCTGCGGATCATGATCGGCGTCTGCTCCTACCCCTCGTCCGCCCCTCCCGGCCCGCCGAGGCGGACGGGCACCTCGACGCGGCGGTTGCCGCGGAGGAGTCCGACCCGGACGGTCTGGCCCGCCTTCTTGTTCTCGAGCGCCACCAGGAGGTCGCCGCCGGAGGCGACGCGCTCGCCGTCGATCGTCAGGATGATGTCGCCCAGCTCCCAGCGGCCGAAGGCGTCGCGCCGCATGCCGCGCAGGCCGGCGCGCTCGGCGCCGGTGCCGCGCTCCACCCGGAGGATCACCACGCCCTCCAGGCCGAGCCGCTGTGCCAGGCTCTCGGGCGCCGGCTCGATCCCGAGCGTGGGACGGCGGACGCGGCCGTAGGCGATCAGGTCGCGCACCACCCACGACACCGAGTCGGCGGGGATGGCGAAACCGATCCCCGCGCTGGTGCCGGACGGGCTGTAGATGGCCGTGTTGACCCCGATCAGCCGGCCGGCGCTGTCGAGCAGCGGGCCGCCCGAGTTGCCGGGGTTGATCGCCGCGTCGGTCTGGATCACGTCCCGGATGGGGTTGCCGGCCAGGGACTGGATCTCCCGGCCGAGAGCGCTGACGATCCCGGTGGTGAGCGTCTGGTCGAGGCCGAACGGATTGCCGATGGCGAAGACGCTCTGGCCCACCCGCAGGTCCGCGGACCGGCCGACCGGCAGGGCGATGAGGCGGTTGGCGGGCGCGGTGATCCTGAGCACCGCGAGGTCCTTCTCCGGGGCCGCGCCCACGACCCGCGCGTCCCAATTGGAGTGGTCGGCCAGGGTCACCCGGAACGCTTCCCCGACGGCGACGACGTGGTAGTTGGTGACGACATGGCCCTGGCGGTCCCAGATGAAGCCCGAGCCGCTCCCCTGGGGGATCTCGGTGGTGTCGAGGGAGAAGACGTTCTGCCGCACGGCGAGCGAGGTGATGAAGACCACGGCCGGGGAGGCGCGCTCGAACAGCGAGATGGTGGCCCGCTCCTCGGCCTGGAGCTCGGGCTGGGGCTGCGGGGGCACGGCCCCGCGGCCGGACGGCTGCTGAACCGCCACGGGAGCCGCCGGCGTCGCGCCGGCCGGCAGCGAGCCTTCACGGTCCGCCGGCGAGCAGCCGGTCCAGGCAGTGGCGAGGATCAGGAGGATCGGGAGGGGGGATCGGTTCATGCGAGACCTCCAGGGGTGGATCTTAGCGTGGCCAGGCCCGACGCCGACGGTCCTCCCGAACGGCCCGCGTCAGGTGACGGTCCCCCTGCGGCGCCTCTTCCCCTGGTTTTCCGGCCGCTCCTGTTGCAAGGCCGTGTACAGCCCCTCGAACAGCGCCACCCCGTGGCGCTCCAGCTCGGCGTCCGCCCAGCCGGCGGCGGACCAGCCGCGCAGCACGCCGTCGACGCCCGGGATCTCGGGGCGGGACGAGGCGCCGTCGCGCAGGTCGATCTCGTGGACGATGCCGGCGAGGGCCGCCAGGGCGGGGTCTTCCCCCAAGCCGAAGGCCGCGATCAGGGTCTCGAAGGTGCAGAGGCTCCCCCGGTGCCCGAACTCGGCGTTGCGCATATCGAAGGAGACCTCGCCCTCCCCGGGGGTCTCGGCGTAGCGGATCTCGGCCTGCGGATCGACGAAGCGGCGGATCAGCCAGGCGCAGGCGAGCCGGTCCACGTGCGGGCGGGGCCGCGTGACCCACCGCCGCCCCTGGTAGCGGGCGAGATCGGCGGCGGGGACCTCGCGGCCGGCGGGCTCGCCGCGGCCGAGGGCGGCTTCCAGCCGGGCCAGCGCCGCCGCCGCCGCCGCCCGCTCGGGAGCATGGAAGAAGTCGATGCGGACGGCCTCGGCGAAGCGGCGGCGGAGCTTCTCCAAGCGGTCGGGAAGGCCCGGCTTGCCGGCCCGCCCGGCCTCCTCGGCGTCGGCGACGATCTTGCGGTAGTCCTCGTCGCGGGCCGCGCGCGACAGCTCGATCAGGCGCCCTTCCGCTTCGCCCTCGAAGGAGTCGACCTGCAGGACCAGGGCCTCGCCGCCGCCCTCGGCGATCTCCTGGGCCAGCCAGTCGAAGGCTTCCCGGTTCTCGTCTCCGGCGGGGAGCAGGTAGAGCGAGCCGGTGGGCGAGACCGCCCCGAGCTGGCGCAGCCGCCGCCACACGGCCACCCGCCGGCTCGACGGCGATGCCGAGGGGAGGGAGTAGGTGAGGGCGACCCAGCGCATGGCGGCCTATCCTAACGAAGCCGCTACAGCGTCAGAGCCCAGACGTCTTCACCCTCTCTCGGCAATATTCGTACAGCGCGTCGTAGACGATCCATTCCGCCCGGTTGATCTCGTGGTCATCCTTGAAACCGAGGTGGCGGAAGCCCTCGGCGACGGCGGCGAGGCCGGGCCCCTCGGGCTGGCTCCAGAGGGAGTTGTCGGTGTCCGCGCCGTTGACGATGCGGCCGAGGAGCGCCAAGGCGGGATCGCCGTCCAGGCCGTACTTGTGGAGGATGGCCTCGAAGGAGCACTCCTTGCCGTGATGGCCCAGCTCGACGCCCTCGACGTCAAAGGGGACCGCCCCCTCGCGGGCGGCGGTCACCATCACCTCGTCGCGGGGGACGAAGAGGAACTCGGCGTCCGGGTCCACGAACTTGCGGATGAGCCACGGGCAGGCGACGCGGTCCACCTTGACGCGCTCGCGGGTGATCCATTTCATGCCGGTCTCCTTTCTGGAATCGACGGTGCCTCCGGTCCCCACCGGGCGTGCACCAGGAAGCCGGCGACCCCGACCGCGAAGGCGACGTAGAAGGGGAGCCGCCGGTCGATCGTCCACAGCCAGCCGCCCACCAGGGAGGCGGGAAAGACGGCGAAGCCGCGGATCAGGTAGTACAGCCCCACGGCCCGGCCGCGCGCCCCGGCGGCGGCGAGGTCCACGATGAGCGCCTTGCGCGCCGGCTCCCCGGTCTCGCGCAGGCCGGCCACCACGAAGGCGGCGGTCAGCCAGGCAGCGCCGCGGGCGGTGGCGAGCGCCAGGGGGAACAGGGCGAAGAAGGCGAAGGTGAGCAGCACGAAGGGCTTGCGGTCCATGCGGTCGGCCAAGCGGGCGACGGGGATGTAGACCAGGGTGGCCGCGATCATCTGCACGCTGGTCAGGCCGCCGAACTCGACGGTGGAAGCGCCGAGCACGTCGACCACGAAGAGCAGGATGAAGACCTTGGGGATGCCCTCCGCCCAGCGGGCCAGCACGTCGGCCAGGAGCAGGCGCTTCAGCCCCGAGTCCATGCCTCGCCACAGCCCGCCGAGGCGCTCCGGGGCCGGCGGCGGCGGTGGCGCTTCGACCCAGGCGCGCCGGAGGATGGCGATCCCCAGCAGGGCGAGGAGGATCGTCACCGCGAGCCCCGTCCGGATGCCCCCCGCGAGCCCGAGGGCGGCGATCAGCGCGCCGCCCAGCGGGGGCGCCAGGATGATGGGCACGCGCTTGAGGATCGACTGCACCCCGAAACCCATGGCGCGCCGGGCCGGCGGGAGGTGGTCGCCGATGACCGCAAAGATGGCGGGCAGGGTGAGGCTGCTCCAGGCCATCACCAGCACCGTGCCCGCCAGCACCCACGGCCAGCTCGGCGCGGCCATGTAGATCAGGTACCCGCCGATGGCCAGCACGGCGAACAGGATCAGCGCCGAGCGCCGGCCCATCCGGTCCGCCAGCCAGCCGCCGGGGTACGGATAGACGGCGTCCAGCAGGTCCTTGAGCGTCCCGTAGAAGGCCACCGCCCACGCGCCGGCCCCCAGCAGCTCCAGGTACTTGGGCACGAAGCGCGACCACAGCTCCTCGCCCATCCCCAGCACCAGGAACGCCGCGAGCATGGCGGCGACGTTGCGTTCGAGGCCGAGAGCGGAGCGCAGGCGGATGAGGGGAGCGGTGGCCATGTAATGGATGTTACACAAACCATAATGATCGTTACAAGCATCTGCCGTCCGGCATCGGCACGCCCCCTGCATTTCCCTCCCTGCCGATGGCGACGAAGACCCCCTATCCCATCCCTGCCGTCACCCGTCGCCTGCCCGTCGGCGCCGAGGTGGGGCCCGAGGGCGTGCACTTCCGGGTCTGGGCCCCGAAGCGCCAGCGGGTGGAGGTGGTGTTCGAGGCGCCGGCGGAGGAGGAGGGGCCGGTGGAGCTGACGCGGGAGGAGGGGGGCTACTTCTCCGGCTTCGTCGAGGGAGCCGGCGCGGGGGCGCTCTACAAGCTCCGGCTCGACGGCGGCGACGCCTTTCCCGATCCCGCCTCGCGGTTCCAGCCGCAGGGGCCGCACGGACCGTCCCAGGTCATCGATCCGTCCACCTTCCGGTGGACCGTCCAGGACTGGCCTGCCGTGAGCGCCCGGGGGCAGGTGATCTACGAGATGCACGTCGGCACGTTCACCCGCGAGGGGACGTGGGAGGCGGCCGCACGGGAGCTGCCCGAGCTGGCGCGGATCGGCATTACGGTGCTGGAGGTGCTGCCGGTGGCGGAGTTCGCCGGCCGTTTTGGCTGGGGGTACGACGGCGTGGACCTCTACGCGCCCTACCACGTCTACGGCGAGCCGGACGACTTCCGCCGCTTCGTGGACCGCGCCCACGCTGCGGGGCTCGCGGTGATCCTCGACGTGGTCTACAACCACCTGGGGCCGGACGGCAACTATCTCAAGCAGTTCTCGGAGAGCTACTTCACCGACCGCTACACCAATGACTGGGGGGAAGCCGTCAACTTCGACGGCCCGGGCTCGGGGCCGGTGCGGGAGTTCTGCATCGCCAATGCCGGCTACTGGATCGAGGAGTTCCACCTCGACGGGCTGCGCCTGGACGCGACGCAGGACGTCAAGGACGCCTCGGCGGACCACATCCTCGCCGCCGTGGGGCGCCGGGCGCGGGAGGCGGCCGGCCGGCGGCCAATCTACATCGTGGCTGAGAACGAGCCGCAGGAGACGAAGCTGGTCCGCCCGCTGGCCGAGGGAGGCTACGGCCTCGACGCGCTGTGGAACGACGACTTCCACCATTCGGCGATGGTGGCTTTGACCGGGCGCCACGAGGCCTACTACACGGACTACCGGGGAACCCCCCAGGAGATGATCTCGCTGGCCAAGTACGGCTACCTCTACCAGGGGCAGCGCTACTCCTGGCAGGAGCAGCGGCGGGGCGCCTCGGGCCTCGGGCTGCCGCCGTGGGCGTTCGTCAACTTCCTCCAGAACCACGACCAGGTGGCCAACTCGGCCCGCGGCGAGCGCTGCTACAAGCTGGCCGCCCCCGGCCGCTACCGGGCGCTGACGGCCCTGACGCTGCTCGCGCCGGGCACGCCGATGCTCTTCCAGGGGCAGGAGTTCTGCGCTTCGAGCCCGTTCCTCTACTTCGCGGACCACAAGCCGGAGCTGGCCGAGGCGGTGCGGAAGGGGCGGCTGGAGTTCCTGTCGCAGTTCCCCAGCCTAGCCCTGCCCGAGATCCAGGCGGGGGTCCCCGATCCGGAGTCCCCCGAGACCTTCGAGCGCTGCAAGCTCGACCTCGCGGAGCGCGAGCGGCACGCGCCCGGCTATGCTCTGCACCGGGACCTGCTGCGGCTGCGCCGGGAGGACCCGGTATTCCGCGCGCAGGGTGCGGGCGGGTTCGACGGCGCGGTGCTGGGTCCGGAAGCGTTCGTCCTCCGCTTCTTCGATGAGGACGCGGGGGACCGCCTGCTGCTGGTCAACCTCGGGGTGGACCTCGAGCTCGAGCCGGCGCCCGAGCCGCTGCTGGCTCCCCGGACCGGCCGCCGCTGGGAGATGCTGTGGTCCAGCGAGGATCCGCGCTACGGCGGCACCGGCGCGCCGTCGCCGGAGGATGAGGAGGGGTGCTGGTGTCTGACCGGGCAGGCGGCGGTGGTGATGGGGATGGCGCCCGGGAAGGGGGAGCGATGATCGATCCAGTCCGTTCCGATCCAGCCCGTTCCATGCCGTTGGCCGAGCGGGAGGAGGACGCGCCGCCCGAGCCGCTCCCCGAGAACCTCCTCACCCGCGAGTGGCTGATCGCCAACGGCCTCGGGGGGTACGCCTCGGGGTCGCTCTCGGCGGTGCCCACGCGGCGCTACCACGGCCTGCTGGTGGCGGCGATGCCGGCGCCGCTCGGCCGCACGCTGATGCTCGGCCAGGTGGAGGAGGTGCTCCGCCTGCCGGACGGTGCCATCGTCCGCCTGGGCGGCGAGCAGCGCGCGGGCGAGGCGCCCGCGGCTCCCGGCGCGCGCAACCTGCGGGAGTTCCGCCTGGAGTGGGGTCTCCCCGTCTGGTCCTACGAGGCCGGCGGCTTCCGCCTGGAGAAGCGGGTCTTCCTCGCCCACCTGCAGAACACGGTGCACGTGATCTACCGGCTGACGGCGGGAGAGGGGATCGTCCGACTGGAGCTCCATCCCAGGGTCCATTTCCGGCCGCACGACGCGCTGGTTTCGACGCCGCTCGGCGGAGCCTACAAGCTGACCGCCTGCGAGGACCGCTACGAGCTGTGCTCGCCCTGGCCCAACCTGCCCGCCCTGCGCCTGGCGCTCGACGGCACGAACCCGACCTTCACGGTGGCGCCGCGGACGATCTCCGACGTCTACTACCGGGTCGAGGATCGGCGCGGCTACGAGGCGGTGGGGGACCTGTGGACGCCCGGCTTCTTCGGCGCCGACCTCTCGCTGGGGGAGGACGCGGCGGCGCTGACCGCCTCGACGGAGCCGTGGGAGGTGGTCCGCGCGCTCTCCTGGGACGAGGCTTTGCAGGCCGAGATGGAGCGGCGGCGCCGGCTGATCTCCATGGCCGATCCGCGGGCCCACGCCGGCACCGCCGCCGAGTTGGTGCTGGCCGCGGACGCCTTCGTGGTCACCCCCGGCCGCTCCGAGGACGCCGCCCGCGCCCACGCCGCCGGCGACGAGGCGCGGAGCATCATCGCCGGCTACCACTGGTTCACCGACTGGGGCCGGGACACCATGATCAGCCTCGAGGGGCTGACCCTCGCGACCGGCCGGCACCTGGAGGCGGGGTGCATTCTGCGCACCTTCGCCCGCCACGTGCGCGACGGGCTCATCCCCAACCTCTTCCCCGAAGGGAACCACGAGGGGCTCTATCACACGGCGGACGCGACCCTGTGGTTCTTCCATGCCCTCCATCGCTACCTGGAGGCCACGGGCGATCTGGAGACGCTGCGGCTGCTCCTGCCCACGCTGCTCGACGTCGTGAGCCACCACCTGCGGGGGACGCGCTTCGGCATCGGTGTCGATCCCGCGGACGGCCTGCTCCGGCAGGGGGCCGAGGGCTACCAGCTCACCTGGATGGACGCCAAGGTGGGCGACTGGGTGGTGACCCCGCGGCGGGGCAAGGCCGTGGAGATCAACGCCCTCTGGTACAACGCCCTGAAGCTGCTGGAAGGCTGGGTGGGCGAGCACGGCGGTCCGCCGGGGCCGGAGTCGGCCCGCAACCTCGCCCTCCATGCGGAGCGCTGCCGCGAGTCGTTCAACCGGCGGTTCTGGTATGCCGAGGGGGGCTGGCTCTACGACGTGGTCGACGGGGCGGTGGACGGCGAGCCCGGGGATGATCCCGCCTGCCGGCCCAACCAGGTCTTCGCCATCGCCCTGGACCACCCGGTGCTCGACCGGGAGCGCTGGGAGCCGGTGCTGCGGGTGGTGACCGAGCGCCTGCTCACCCCCGTGGGCCTGCGCTCGCTGGCGCCCGGGCATCCGGACTACCAGCCGAAGTACGACGGCGATCTGCGAGCCCGCGACGCCGCCTACCACCAGGGGACGGTCTGGGCCTGGCTGATCGGCCTCTATGTGGACGCCTGGCTGCGGGTGCACCCGGGCGATCCCGCGAGGGCGCGGCCGTTCCTGGAGGGCTTCGTGCCGCACCTGGGAGAGGCCTGCCTGGGCACGATCAGCGAGGTCTTCGACGCCGAGGAGCCCTACACCCCCCGCGGCTGCGTGGCCCAGGCCTGGAGCGTGGCCGAAGTGCTCCGCTGCTGGGTGAAGACGGCGAGCGCGGAGGAGGCGGCGCGGGAGGTGTCGGTGCGGGAGGAGGCGGTGGTGACGGGGTAGACGGTCGAGGAGAGCGATAGAGGAGGGCCGGTAGCCGTACGGCTCCGGCCCCTGCTTGACGATCTTGGCGCCGCCGGTGGACTTTGCGCTCCTTGCCTCTAGCAGCAGGCGCAGGAGTTGGGGCCGAGGATGGCGCAGCAACCATCGCAGGTCCGGCAGTAGGCTGCGCAACCCGCGCTGATCCAGGCCAGGCCCTCCAGTTCCTCGGACCAGAGCAGCGGCTCCGCCGTGAGCCAGGACGGCAGCTCACTGTTCTGCGGGCTGGGGACCGCACTGGCTGCCACCGAAGAACAGGCGGGAGAAGAAGAGGCCGCCAAACCCAAGGGTGCCAGCGTAGGCGCGCTCTCAGTCGCGAAAGCGGGCACCACAGCGGAAAGGGCGAGCAGAGCGAGGGTCGTCACGAAAGTCTTCATACCTTCCACCTCCTGGCTTTCTGGCTGGCAGGAGAGCCAAGCCAGATTAATAAGAAAAAAAGCAATCTTTGCGCCAAGTTCACAGCTCAGTATTCGATTGCCAACCGTTGTTCTGGTTCTCGTCCTGGTGCTCGCCCTCGCGTCCATTGCTCAGGCCGCCCCCCCGGAGGGCTGAACGCGCCCCTCCCCCCAGGCCCTCGGGCCGCTCCAGCTGACTTCCGGGTTTGGCTGGGAAGGCCCCCTTGGGGGCCTCTTTGGTTCTGTTGTAGCTTGGGCCTGCCTTCCTCCCGCGCGGGCGCCCTTCGGAGCGAAGCGGATCAGGCGCGCCGCGCGCGAATTGAAGAGGTCCCTTGAGGGGCCGGAGGGGGAAGGGAGGGGCGGGTGATGAAGGGAATTGGCAGGTTGGAGCGAGGGAGCGAAGCAACCGCGGGCCGCTGGCGGTGGCTTCCCTGGTCTAGGGCTCGTCAACACCTTGACCATCACGATCATCGTCCCAGTATGATCATATGTGATCGTCGGCGTTTGGGAGCTTGAACGGCGGCAGATGGCCGCGCTGCAGCAGGAACCCGGCGCTTCGGCCCCATGGTGCACATGGATACGCGGGGGGAGAAGACGAGGGAGGTTCAGGCGTGGTAGACCAAACGGTTGAGAATTCGAACACCAAGTGGGATTCGAACACGCTGTTCGCCTGGCTCCACGAGGTCACGGCGCTCAGGCGGGCTGGGCGAGCCGGATCCTCGGAGAACGCTGGGGCGGCGGATTCGGCGGTAGTGGCTTCTCGAGCGGCAGCGGCGGCGGTGGATTCTCCGGCGGCGGCGCAAGCGGCCGCTGGTGAGGCCGCAGGCGCACGCGGTCGGACGCTGCCATAGGATGGCGCCTTGCATCTCTGCCCGAGCTGTGGTGCCGACCTCGTCGCAGGCCATCGCTTCTGCGCATCCTGTGGCGCGTCGGTCGATGGTGCCGGTGACGGGCTGACCCAGGGCGGCGCTGGCTTCTCGACGCCGCAGGCTCCTGACCCGCTGCCGCCGGCGCCCGGCCGCGAGCCCGCCCCGGCGATGCTGCCCGGCACGATGGTCGCCGGCCGCTACCGCGTCGTCGCGCTGGTCGGACGCGGCGGCATGGGCGAGGTCTACCGCGCCGACGACCTCAAACTCGGCCAGACCGTGGCGCTCAAGTTCCTGCCCCGCTCGGTGGGACACGACGGCCCGCCGCTCTCGCGATTCCTCGACGAGGTGCGCATCGCCCGCCAGATCTCCCACCCCAACATCTGCCGCGTGTACGACGTCGGCGACGCGGAAGGCCGCCACTTCCTGTCGATGGAGTTCATCGACGGCGAGGACCTCGCCTCGCTGCTGCGCCGGATCGGCCGCGTGCCCCCCGAGAAGGCGGTGCAGATCGCGCGGCAGCTCTGCGCCGGCCTCGCCGCGGCCCACGATCAGCGCGTCCTGCATCGCGACCTCAAGCCGGCCAACGTGATGATCGACGGGCGCGGTCGCGCACGCATCACCGACTTCGGCCTCGCCGTCCTGCAGGAGGGGGTCCCGCGCGAGGAGATGGGCGCGGGCACCCCCGCCTATATGGCGCCCGAGCAGCTCGAGGGCCGCGAGGTCACCGTGCGCAGCGACCTCTACTCCCTCGGCCTGGTGCTCTACGAGCTCTTCGCCGGCCGGCCGGCCTTCGAACGGGGCGGCAGCTTGCGGGAGCTGCGCGAGCGTCGCAGCAGTCCGCCGACAGCGCCGTCCTCGCACGTCGATGGGCTCGACCCCGCGGTCGAGCGCGTGATCCTGCGCTGCCTGGAGCTCGACCCCGCGCTGCGGCCGTCCTCGGCGCTCGGCGTCGCCGCCGCCCTACCCGGCGGCGATCCGCTGGCAGCGGCGCTCGCCGCGGGCGAGACGCCGGCGCCCGAGGTCGTCGCCGCGGCGGCGAAAGTAGGTTCGTGGCGACCTGGGCGTGCCGCCGGAACGCTGGTGGCGACCCTGCTGCTCTGGTCCGCAGCGTTCGTGCTCACGACCTTGCCTCTCCGGCATCTCTCCTTTGAGCGATCTCCCGAGGCGCTGGCGGATCGAGCGCGCGATCTGCTCGCCCGGCTCGGCCATGCCGAAAAACCGGTCGACCGCGCGTGGGGTTACTCGAAAGACGACCGACTGCTGCTCCGGCTGCGCCACCAGCCGCCGGCGGGGCTCGTCGCCGCCGCGCTCCAAGGCCAGTCCCCGGTGGTCCAGTTCTGGTACCGGGAAGGCGGCGACTATCTGGTGCCGCAGGGTGGGAGCCGCGTCCGGCCGGACGATCCGCCTTTCGAGGCGCCAGGGGCAAGACGGCTGACCATGACGACCGACGGTCGCCTGCTGTCGCTGCGAGTCATCCCCGGCGCGCAGCCTGCGAGGCCGGTGACGAGGGAGACGGACTGGTCGGCGCTGCTCGAGGCAGCAGGCCTGAACGAGGCCGAGCTCGAGCCGACCGCGCCGACGGTGACCCCACCGGACTTCGCCGACACCCGCGCGGCGTGGCTCGCTCGGGCCACGGAGCCGGCTGGTCTGCGCCTGCGGGTCGAGGCCGCGGCGCTCGGCGGCGTACCGGTTTCCTTTCGCGCCGCGCCGGACCTGCCGGCTGGGGTGGCGGCTCCGCCCGCCGCGGCGACGACCCGGGAGAGGTTCTTCTACCTGCTCCTCTTGACGCTGTTGACGTCCATCCTCGCAGCCGCGCTCTGGCTCGCGCGACGGAACTTGCAGGCGGGCCGCGCCGATCGCCGGGGCGCAATGCTGGTCGCGGCGGTCGTCACCGCGGTCCAGGTGTTGGCCTGGACGGTCTCGGCCAGCCACGCGCCGGTGCTCGCCGAGTTCGGTCTGCTCTTCCAAGACGCCGCCTGGGTGCTCCTACAAACCGGCGTCGTCTGGATCCTCTACCTCGCTCTCGAACCGCTGCTGCGACGCCGATCACCGGCGAGCCTCGTCTCCTGGACCCGCCTGCTCGCCGGTCGTCCCACGGACCCGCTGGTCGGGCGCGACCTCCTGCTCGGCTCGCTCTTCGGTGCCGCAACGCTGAGCGTGGGCGCGTTGCTCGTCGTCTCCCGCTGGCGGACCGGTCAGGATCCGGTGCCCGCACCGGAGAACGTCGCGCACTTGATCGGCGTGCCCGGCCTTTTCCGCGTCTTCACCAGAGCGACCGTGGTCTCCTTCGTCAACGGCATGGGCTTTCTGGTGTTATGGCAGCTCTTCTCGTGGGTGCTGCGATCGAGCACGCGCGGCGCGATCGCATTGGGGGCCGTGCTCCTGTTCGGGCTCTCCGTCGCGGGCGGCGTCGGAACGACCACGTTGTTCCTGCTCGCCGAGGTCGCCTTGATCGTGGTGGCCATCGCCCGGCTCGGGCTGCTTGCCACGGTCACCATGATTTGGCTGCGGCACCTGGCCATCTTCTTCCCCCTCTGGTCGGGCCCGTCGGCCTGGTTCTTCGGCGAGAGCCTGGTCGTCTTCGTCCTCGGGGCGCTGCCGGCGATCTGGGGCGCGTGGGCGGTCACGCGTGGCGGCGTGTCGCACGTCCGATCGGGGGCTGACGCCCTGGCGTAGACTCCCGCGCGACGTTGGCGGGGGCCTCTTTGGTTCTGTTGTAGCTTGGGCCTTCCTTCCTCCCGCGCGGGCGCCGAGCGCAGGCGGCGGCGCAGACCCGCAGGGTCGCCGCCGGGTCCGGGGAGCCGTAGGCGCTGGCCCGCGAGGGCCGAACCGCTGAACGCGCCCTCACGAGGGGCGAACGCGCCCCGGCGGGGGCTGAACGCGCCCCGGCGGGGGCGAGCGCGCCCCGGCGAGGGCCGGACGCGCCCCGGCGAGGGCCGGACGCGCCCTGGCGAGGGCTGAGCCGCCCTCGCGGGGGCCGGACGCGCCCCCAGCGAGGCTGGACCGGAATCCGCCGGGGCGGATACGCGTCATGAGAGGGCGGAGCCAGGGCCTTCATCCATCCTCTCCCAATCCGCGTATAGTTTGTCGGGACTGACGTGGCTCTCCTTCGCCCGGCCTCGCGCCGCTGCATCCTCGCCCTCTCCGCGCTGGCCGTGGCCGCCTTGGCCGTGGCGCAGGAGAAGGTCGTCATCCAGTACGACTGCATCCCCAACTACGCCAACTGGGGCGGCGTGACCGCCCTGTACAAGCAGGTCTCCGGCGTCACCGTGCCGCCGGACCCCAAGGGCTCCTCGGTGGCGATGGCGGCCCTGGAGAAGGAGCGGGGCGATCCCCAGGCCGATACCGTCTACTACTCCGGCGCCATCGGTTTCGAGGCGGCCCGGAAGGGGCTCCACCAGCCCTACAAGCCCAAGGGGTGGGACAAGATCCCCGCCGGCCTCAAGGACCCGAACGGCCTGTGGTGGACCGTCCACACCGGCACCATCGCGTTCATTGTCAACACCAGGGCCCTGGACGGTGCGCCGGTGCCGCGGTCGTGGCAGGACCTGCTCGAGCCGGCCTACAAGGGCAGGGTCGCCTACGACGACCCGACCTGGGGCGGCACCTCCTACACCCTGGTCTACGGCCTCAACGAGCTGATGGGGGGCGACGAGAGGAACTTCAGGCCGGGGCTGGCCTATCTGAAGAAGCTGGATGCCAACGTCTCCTCCTATCCGCGCGAGTCGATCTACAACGCCGTGCTGCGGGGGGAGGTCCCGGTCTGGATCAACGCCGATGGCAACGGCTACAAGATGAAGCACGTGGACGGCGGGCCGGTGGAGGTGGTGCTCCCCGCCGAGGGGACGTTCACCATGCCGCTGGTGATGGCGCTGGTCAAAGGGGCGCCCCACCCGGAAGAGGCGAAGCGGTACCTGGACTGGCTGCTCACCCCGCCGGCCCAGGCCGAGTTCGCCAGGGCCTACTTCCGCCCGGTCGTCCCCGGGTCCCTGCCGCCGGACGTGGCGCGCCGCTTCCTGTCGGGCTCGGAGTACAAGCGGTCCCGCTCGCTCGACCTGGCCAAGATGGCCGCGGCCGCGAACGCATTGAAGAAAGCGTGGACGGAGGAGATCCGGGGGAGGGGGCGGTAGATGGCGTCGATCTCGATCCTCGGACGGGTCGCCCGCGAGGCCTCACCCCCTGACCCCCTCTCCCTGAGAGGGGGACAATGGCTTTCCGAGGAGAATCCATCTAGTCTCATTTGACCTCGCCATCATCATTATCTCATTCGTTTCCCATGGCTTAGCTGTCTAACTCGGTCTTGATCCATCTCGCGCCATCTTGGGCTTGACTTCTCGCTCTAGTACCTATAGAGTACCTGCATGGGCTGGCACCCCGAGGAAATCCTGGAGAAGCGGGTTTCTCCTGAGGACCTGAACCATGAAGCGACGGCTTACCGAAGCGGCGATTCAGTCCCTCCGCACTGGTTTCCCACAGGAAGACATCTTTCATCCGCCGACGCCCGGCGCCGGCCTCCGGCTGACCCGTGAGGGGCGCAAGACCTGGTTTCTCCTCTACTACGCCCCGAGGACGGACAAGAAGCGGCGGCACTACTTCGGCGAGCACCCGAGCGGCAAGCTCGGCGAGCCGCGCTACCTCTCGCTCAAGGAGTTTGAACGGGAGTACGCCATCGCCCGCGGAGACCTCGCCCGCGGGATCGACCCGCAGGAAAAGTCCGCGCAGGTTGATCCGGCGACGGCGAAGCTCATTCCCTCCGAGGTCCTCCCGCCGGAGCTGCGGAAGGTGTTCCCGGATGGATTCATCGAGGGCACGGTCGGCGCGCTCCTCGCGGACTTCCTCCAGAACTACGCCGCGAGCGGGCTCACCCCTCGCGGCTACGCCAACTATCGGGACACCACCCGGGCCTATCTCGCCCCTGTCTTCAAGGTTCCCATCCTCCAGTTTGGAGAGGACGACGTGAGGAATCTTCTCTCGGCCCTGACCAAGCGGGCGCCGCAGTGCGTCAGGTCGGCCAAGAGCGTCCTGTCGTGCGCCTTCGAGTGGGGCAAGGAGCATTTCCATGGGGTCAGGGCGAACCCCTGCAAGGCAGTCAGGGTGATGGTGAAGAAGGGCGAGCGGAAGCGCTTCCTGTCGGACTCCGAGATCTCCATTGTCTTTGCGGCTCTTCCCAAGCTGAAGGATCAGAAGGCGGTGGACGTCTACACCTTGATCCTGGCGTCGATGTGCAGGCCGGGTGAAGCGGCGGGAATCCGGGCCGAGGATGTCATCCAGTTGAACGGCGAGAGGGTGTGGAAGGTGGCCGACCCGAAGAACGGCCAGGACTTCATTATCCCGCTCGTTGGACCGATCGGCGAGGTGATCGACCGCCGCCTGGCCTTGGTCGGCGGCAAAGGCCCCCTCTTCTGGAATACGGGGGGAGTGGACTACCCGCAACCGCTGAAGAATGCCAACCGGCAACTGCGCGAGTTGACCGCGCTGCAGGACATCCGACCCCATGACTTCCGCCGGACTGGACGCACCCATATCTCAGGCTTGGGTGTACGCGATGAGGTCGCGGAATCTCTCCTCAACCATGCCAAAGAACAGGTCAACAGAACCTATAATCTGTACGTCTACTGGCAAGAGAGAAAAGAAGCCTTGAAGCTCTGGCATGCCAAGCTCGAGGCCCTGAGGACGCAGGAGGTGCAAAAGGCCGCGTAGCCAGGCGCAATGAGATTAGAAGGGCTTGCTCTGGCGGCCTTAATCTCGCCCTCCGGGCGCCGCCGCCGCGGCCCTCAGTCGCTACGCTCCCTTGCCTCGCCCCGAGCCCGCCGGCGACGGGGAGTTTGCCTGGCCGTGCGCTGCGCGCACGGAGCTTTCCCCCTCCCTTTTACGACGCGGCAGCGCGATCACCCGGACCTCGCCATCATCGGCTATGAGCCGGAGCGTGCGGTCCCAGGACCGGCAGCGACTCCTGCGGGTCAGGCTCCGGCGGGTGACGTTCGGCTCCTATCCATACGTGAGCCTCGCCGGCGCCCGCGCCGCAGACTGACAGGCTGAAGGCCCTTAACGGAGGCGGGCGGCTCGGTCCCAGGAGTAGCGGCGGCACCAACGCCCGATACTGCGGGCTCCACACGCTTCGCGCTCGACGGTGCACCGGTCCGGCTTCGTCGATGCGCACACATGATGCGCCCTGCCCCGACCAGGACCCGACTCGCCTGCACGGTGCACCAGTCTTCTGGGTTGACCGGCCCAAACAGAGCGAGATCACGTCCCGCGCCCCCGCACGCTGCAGCCCAGGCCCGCAGGCTGCCCCGCATGCGCGCCCGCCTCGCTCCACAGGCGAGCGCAACTCGAACTTCTCGGGCTGGCTCAGGCTTCAGCCAAGGGGAGCGCAGCGATAAGCGGCAGTCCGAGGCGGACGCAACCCGAGGGATGAAGATCGCCATTCCGAAGGGCAAGCGGGAGCGCTGGCTCAAGGATGACGAGTTGGAGATCCTTCTGCCCGGCTCGAAAGGCTGTCCAACTCGAAAGCTCGAGACGTGTACCTGCTGGTCCTCGCGTCCGGTTGCAGGCCCGGAGAGGCGGCGGGAGTCATGGCCGAGGAGATCAGCACCGTCAATGGCGAGGTGATATGGAAGATCCGCTACAAGGTGGACCGAGACCATCTCGTGCCGCTGGTCGGCCCCATCGCTGAGATCCTGCACCGGCGCTGCCAGGAGGTCGGGGGCAAGGGCGCTCTCTTCTGGCCGGACGTCGACCGTACCCAGGAGTACCCTCAACAACTCAGAAAAGCGACCGCGGAGCTCAAGAAGCTGACCGGCCTTCCGAACTTTCGCCCGCACGATTGCCGCCGGACGATGCGGAGCCATATCGAAAGCCTGGGCGTGAGGAGGGAAGTAGGGGAAGCGTTGCTCAACCACGTGAAGGGGGAGGTAGAGGGCACCTACGCTCTCTACGACTATTGGAAGGAGAGGAAAGAGGCCCTGGCGCTGTGGCATTCCAAGCTCGCCGGGCTGAGCGCCCGCGCGAGCGCGTTGGCAGCTTAAAGGCTTCCGCTCGGGGCGCTGGCACCGCATTGGTCAGCGCCCTCGGTACGCTGCCCTAGCGCTGGTCAGCGTGCCGCGTCCGCTGAGCAGCGGGCGCTGGCAGCGGTGCTTGAGTGATGGGATGGACTCCTCCTGCGACGCCGGCCTTTTGTGCCATAGTCGCGGGTGGTCTGCAAAC
>DASWME010000095.1:0-5158 GCA_036399915.1 Thermoanaerobaculia bacterium | reverse complement strand
ACCCGCGAGCTGGTCGAGCTCTACGGCGCTTTGACGGAGGACCGGCCGCCCCGGCTGCCCGTCCTGCCGGTCCAGTACGCCGACTTCGCCAGTTGGCAGCGCGACTGGCTGCGGGGAGAGGTCCTGGAGGCTCAGATCTCCTGGTGGCGGGGGCAGCTCGCCGGCGCCCCGGCCTATCTCGATTTGCCCACGGACCGCCCGCGTCCGCCGGTGCAGACCTTCCATGGCCGGCGGCAGGCCCTCGCCCTGCCCGAGGAGACCGGCCGCGCGTTGCGCGCCCTGGGACGGCGCGCCGGGGTCACCCCCTTCATGCTCCTCCTCGCCGCCTTCCAGGCGCTGCTCCACCGGTGCAGCGGCGACGAGTCCATCGTGGTCGGTACCCCGATTGCCAACCGCCACCACACCGAGGTCGAGGACCTGATCGGGTTCTTCGTCAACACCCTCGCGCTGCGCGCCGACTTCGCGGACGACCCGAACTTCACCGAGCTCCTGCACCAGGTGCGGGAGACCGCCCTTGGGGCCTACGCCCACCAGGACCTCCCCTTCGAGCGGCTCGTCGACGAGCTGCAGCCCCAGCGCGACATGAGCCGTGCGCCGCTGTTCCAGGTCCTGTTCGTCTACCAGGGCGCCCCCGACCGGCCGCTGCGGCTGCCCGGCCTGGAGATCCTACCCTTCGGCGCCTCGTCTGCCGTGGCGCGCTTCGACTTGACACTGGCCTGCGCCGAGTTGGCCGGAGGCGGCGTCGCCTGTCTCCTCGACCACAACACCGACCTCTTCGAGGACGCGACCGCGACCCGGCTGCTGCGGCTCTTCGCCAACCTCCTGGCGGGCGGCCTCGCCGAGCCGGGCGTGGCCGTGTCGGCGCTCCCTCTCCTGGACGAGGCCGAGAGCCGGCAGGTCGTCCTGGAGGCGAACGGGCCGCGGTGCGAGCGGCCGGCGGCCGGCCTGCACCAGCTCTTCGAGCGCCAGGCGGAGAGGACGCCCGACGCACCGGCGGTCGTCGCCGAGGCCGGCAGCCTCTCCTACCGCGACCTCGACCGCCGGTCGGGGGAGATCGCCGCGCTCCTCCTGGAGATGGGTCTCGGCCCGGAGCCGGTGGTCGCCTTCTGTCTTGAGCGGGCGCCGGAGACGGTGGCGGCCATGCTGGGCGTGCTGAAGGCGGGCGGCGCCTGGCTCCCCCTGGACCCCGACGCGCCGCGCGATCGCCTGGCAGCCCTGATCGCCGATGCCGGGGCCGCCCTGGTGCTGACCCACGAGCGCCTGGTGCCGGTCTTCTCCGGCCTGCCGGCGCCGGTCGTGCCTTTGGAAGCCGCGCCCGGGACCGGTGTCCCGGCGGCCCCCCTGCCCGCGCTCGACAGCGCCGCCTACGTGATCTACACCTCGGGGTCGACCGGCGCCGCCAAGGGGGTCGTCACCTCCCACCGGGCGGCGGTCAACTTCACCTTGGCGCTGGCCGAGGTGGTGGAGCTGGGGCCGGGCGACCGCATCCTGCTCTTCGCGCCGCTCTCCTTCGACGCCTCGGTCTTGCAGATCTTCCCGGCCCTGGCCCGCGGCGCCGCCGTGGTGATCCACCGCAACCCGCGCGAGCTCGCCGGCGGCGACATCCTCGGCTTCTGCGAGCGGTTCGGCGTCACGGTGCTCGACCTGCCGGCCGCCCTCTGGCGCCAGTGGGTGGAGGAGGCGGCGGCGCGGCAGGTGGCGCTCCCCTCCGGCCTGCGCGCCTTCCTGACCGGCGGTGAGAGCGTGCCGGTGGCGCGCCTGCACAATTGGGCCGGGCTGGCCGGGCGAACCGGGCGGCCGGTCTCCTTCCTCTCCTCCTACGGCCCCACCGAGGCCACCGTCACGGCGACCGTGTTCCAGACCGCGAGCGATCGGATCGGGATGCCAGGTTGGGGTCAGGTGCCGATCGGCGTGCCGCTGGCCAACACCGGCGCCTGGGTGCTCGATCCGGGGCTGCGGCCGGTGCCGCCGGGCCTGCGCGGGGAGCTTTTCCTGGCCGGCGCCGGCCTCGCCCGCGGCTATCTCGGGCGGCCCGACCTGACGGCGGCCGCCTTCGTGCCGGACCCGGTGAGCGGCGAGCCTGGAGCGCGCCTCTACCGCACCGGCGACCTCGCGCGCCGGCTCGCGGACGGCAACCTGGAGTTCCTTGGCCGTGCCGACCGCCAGGTGAAGATCCGCGGCTTCCGCGTCGAGCCCGGGGAGGTCGAGGCGGTCCTGGCGCGCCATCCGGCCGTGCGCGAGGCCGCCGTGGTGGCGCGCGAGGAGGCGCCCGGGAGCCGCCGGCTGGTGGCCTACTTCACCGCCGAGCCGGCCGAGGGGACCGCCCCGCCTGCGCCCGCCGAGCTACGCACCTTCCTCGCCGCGGCGCTGCCCGACTTCATGGTCCCGTCGGCGTTCGTCCTCCTCGACGAGATGCCGCTGCTCGCGAGCGGCAAGGTGGACCGCCAGGCGCTGCCGGCCCCCGATCATGCCCTGCTCCGCCGCGGCGCCGAGCACCAGCCGCCCCGCACCGCGGTCGAGCGGGTCCTCGCCGGGATCTGGCAGCAGGTGCTGGGCGTCCCCGAGGTCGGGGCCTTCGACGACTTCTTCGAGCTGGGCGGCCATTCGCTACTCGCCACCCAGGTCGCCGGCCGCATCCGCCAGGAGCTGGAGGTCGACCTCGAGCTGCGCCAGATCTTCGAGGCGCCGACGGTCGACCGGCTGGCCGAGGCGCTCCTCGCCGACCCGGCGCGGCGCGATCACGTGACCCGCGCCGCCGAGCTGACCCTGGAGCTCGCAGAGCTGTCGGACGATCAGATCGAGGCGATGCTGACCCAGGAGGCCGTGAGCTCTCCGGAAGGGAACCTGCTATGACCGAGGCCCTGTCCACCTCCGACAAGCGGCGCCTGCTGCGCGCCCAGCTCCTGCGCAAGGAGGGCTTCGCCGCCGAGGCGCCGCAGCGCATCCCCCGCCGCGCCGGGACCGGGCCGGCCCGCCTCTCCTTCGGCCAGCAGCGGCTCTGGTTCCTGCACCAGCTCGACCCGGCGAGCCCGGCCTACAACCTGATGGAGGCGGTCCACCTGCGCGGCGACCTCGACGCATTGGCCCTTCAGCGTGCCCTGGCCGAGGTCGTTCGCCGCCACGACGCGCTGCGTACCACCTTCCCGGCCACCGACGGCCAGCCGGTCCAGGCGGTCCCCCCCGCCGGCGAGGCGCGCGCGCTGTCGCGGGCAGACCTCGCGGTGCTCCCGGAGGCCGCCCGTGCCGCCGAGACGGCCCGCCTCGCCAGCGCGCTGCGCCTCCAGCCGTTCGATCTCGCGCGCGGCCCCCTCTTCGCGCCGCTGCTCCTGCGCCTGGACGCGGCCGAGCACGTTCTCATGCTACGCATGCACCACGCGGTCTCCGATGGCTGGTCGATGGGCCTCCTGGTGCGCGAGCTCACCACGCTCTATGCCGCCTTCGTGGCCGGGCTCCCGTCGCCGCTGCCGGAGCTGCCGATCCAGTACCCGGACTTTGCCGAATGGCAGTGGGGCCACCTTCAGGGGGAGGTCCTGGAGTCGCACCTGCGCTTCTGGCGGGAGCGCCTGGCGGGCGCCCCCACCGCCCTGGAGCTGCCCACAGATCGGCCACGCCCCCCGGTGCAGACCTTCCACGGCCGCCGCGAGCCCGTGGCCGTGCCGGCCGTCACCGCCGCGGCCCTCCGCGAGGTCGCCCGTGCGTGCGCCGCCACGCCGTTCATGGCCCTGGTGGCGGCGCTCGGCACCCTCCTGCTGCGCTCCACCGGGCAGGAGGACCTCCTGATCGGCACCCCCGTCGCGGGCCGTAACCGTCCCGAGACCGAGAGCCTGATCGGGTTCTTCGTGAACACCCTCGTGCTGCGCCTCGACCTGGCGGGCGATCCCATCTTCCAGGATCTGCTGCCGCGGGTCCGCGCCATGGTGATGGACGCCGGAGCGCACCAGGACCTGCCGTTCGAGAAGCTGGTGGACGCCCTCGACCTCCCCCGGGACCTGTCGCGCAGCCCGCTGTTCCAGGTGGTGCTCACGTTCCAGAACCTGCCGCCCGCGGGGGGCGAGCGGCCACACGGCCTGGCCCTGAGCCCCTACGGCTTCGAGGCGCGCACGGCGCAGTTCGACCTCCACCTCATCCTCACGGAGGGGCCACACGGCCTCGAAGGGAACCTGGAGTACCGCACCGACCTGTTCGATCCGCCGACGGCGAAGCGGTTCGCCCGCCGCTTCGAGGCGCTGGTCGCGGCGGCCGTGGCCCAGCCCCTCCTTCCGCTGTCGACCCTGCCCCTGCTCTCCGCCGCTGAGGCCCAACAAGTCGAGCGCGAGTGGAACGACACCCGGGCCGGCTATCCCGAGCTCTCCGGGGAGCCCTCGCTGCACGGGCTCGTCGCCGCGCAGGAGCGGCGGACCCCCGGGGCCGTGGCCGTCACCTTCGAAGGTCGCGACCTGACCTGGGCGGAACTCGGGAGCCGCGCCCGCGCTCTGGCGGCCCGCCTGCGCGCCCTGGGCTGCGGCCCCGAGAGCCGGGTGGGGATCTCCATGGAGCGCTCCGCCGAGCTGATGGTCGCCCTCCTCGGCATCCTCCACGCCGGGGCGGCCTACGTGCCGCTTGACCCCGACTACCCGCGCGACCGGTTGGCCTTCCTGCTGGAGGACTCCCGGCCGGCAGCCCTCCTGACCCAGGAGAGGCTGCTGCCGTCGCTGCCCCCGTTCAATGGGCCGGTGCTCTGCCCCGATACCTGCGAGGAGACCGCAGACCCCGACCCCGCCGTTCCCGCCGGCGGCTCCGGGCTCGCCTACGTCCTCTACACCTCCGGCTCCACGGGGCGGCCCAAAGGGGCCATGGTGCACCACCGGGCGATCGTCAACCGCCTGCTCTGGATGCAGGATGCCTACTGCCTGACCCCGGCGGACACGGTGCTCCAGAAGACCCCGTTCAGCTTCGACGTCTCGGTCTGGGAGTTCTTCTGGCCGCTGCTCGCCGGCGCCCGCCTGGTGCTGGCGCAGCCAGGCGGGCACCGCGATCCTTCCTATCTCGCCGATCTCGTCGAGAGCGAGAGGGTCACGGTCGTGCACTTCGTCCCGTCGATGCTCCAGGCCTTCCTGGAAGAGCCGTCGGTGGCGACCGGCGGGCGCTGCCCGTCGTTGCGGCTGGTGGTGGCGAGCGG
>DASWME010000094.1:0-15633 GCA_036399915.1 Thermoanaerobaculia bacterium | reverse complement strand
CCGGCTCTACGACGGCGAGATCGCCTACATGGACGAGCAGATCGGCCGTCTGCTCGCCGGGCTGCCGAAGGGCGCCGCCGTCGTGGTGGTGGGAGACCACGGCGAGATGCTGGGCGAGCACGGCGAGTCCACCCACGGCCTGCTGCTCAGCCGGGGAGCCCGGCGGGTGCCGCTGATCGTGGCCGGTCCCGGCGTGCCGGCGGGGAAGACCTCCGAATGCCTGGTGCGCACGGCCGACGTGGTCCCCACCCTGCTCGCCCTGGCCGGCGCCCCGGCGCCGGGTCTCGACGGCCGCTCCCTGCTGCCGCTGCCGCCCCGCTGCGACCGGACGAGCTACAGCGAGAGCTTCCTGCCGTTCTTCGCCTACAAGTGGTACCCGCTGCGTTCGCTCTCCAGCAATTCCATCTTTTATCTGAAGGCTCCGCAGAGCAGCCTCTACCGGATCGTCTCCGATCCGGACGAGAGGACCGACCTCGGGGCTCGGCAGCCGGACGCTCTGCGCGCCTGGGAGAAGCGCCTGGCCGGTATGCTGGCCGGTATGGGGGAGACCCTGGAGCCCGAGGTCCGGTCCGGCGGCGGATTGACGGAGGAGCAGCGCCGCGCCCTGGCGAGCCTCGGCTACGTAAGCGGTGGCTCCGGCGGCCGGGTGCGCGGCGATCTGCCCGACCCGCGGCGCATGACGGAGGTCGCCGCCGATCTCCATCGCGCCTCGGCCGCGGTGCAGCAGGGGCGGTGCGCCGAGGCTCTCCCGCAATTGCAGGCGATCGTCCGCCGCGATCCGCGCAACGTGCCGGCCCTGTCGCTCGCGGGCTTCTGCCTGCGGCAGGCCGGGCGGTTGGAGTCGGCCCTGAACGCCTATGTCCAGGCGGGGCGGGAGAACCCGCTGGCGGCGGTGCCGGCCGCCGGCGCGGGGGCCTGCCTGCTGAGGCTGGGGAGGACCGCGGAGGCGGAGAAGGAGCTGCGCCGCGCCCTGGCACTCGACCCTACCCAGCCGGAAGCCGCGGCCGGTCTCGCGCGGCTGCTCCGCGGCCGGGGAGACGGCGCGGAGGCGATGCGGGTGCTCGACGCCGCGGTCGAGGCAGGGAGCCGCTCGCCGGAGGTCTACCTCGAGCGCGCCCTCGCCCGGGCCGGTGCGGGCCGCGTGGAGGACGCCCTGCGGGATTTCCGCGAGGCGTCCCGCCGCAGCCCCACCGACCCGGTGCCGCTCGAAGGGGCCGCCCGGGCCGCCTACCAGCTCGGCCGCCGGCGCGAGGCCGTGCAGCTCTACGAGCAGCTCCTGCGCCTGGCCCCCAACCGGTTGGACCTGTGGAAGACCGCCGGGGCCCTCTACCTCTACGACCTCGAGGACCGGCCCTCGGCCCTCCGCTGCTTCCGCCGCGCTCTGACGCTGGAGGTCAACCCCGCCGAGCGGGCCAGGCTGGAGGAGCTGGTCAGGGAGCTGGACGGGTAGAGGGTTCCGGGTCGAGCCGGCAAGCCCCCGACGGCAGGCTTGCCGGATTCCTCGAGAAGCAACAAAATACACCCGTTTCTCCCCCATGGCGGATCGGCCCGGCGCTCCGGCGAGCCCAGGGTATGGAGGTTTCGCTTGCTGAAAGAGTTCCTGCGGAGGATTCACCTCTTCACCGAGCTGGACGAAGGGCAGCTCGAGCGTCTGGCCGGCCTGTTCCAGGAGGAGCGCCACTCTGCCTACCAGCTCATCTTCCGCGAAGGCGACCCCGTCGATGCCTTCTACGTCGTCCGCGACGGGCTGGTGACGGTCTTCCGCGAGGAGGCGGGCCAGCCCCAGCAGGTGCTGGCGCGGCTGGAGGAAGGGGGCTTCTTCGGCGAGATCGGACTGCTCAACGACAAGGCCCGGCGCTACGCCTCCGCCCGCACCGCCGCGCCCACCACCCTGCTGCGGCTCGACAGGCCCGATCTCCTCAAGGTCCTCCTGGCCGACCCCGGCCTCGAGCTGAAGTTCCGGGCCGAGGTCATCCGCCGCCACGGCATGAACGTCTCCGCCCTGCTGGCCCTCGCCGGCCAGCGGGACGTGCGCATCCGGCTGGGCGTCGACGCCGTCCTCGAGATGGAGGACGGCGCGCGCCTGCCCGTCAAGCTGGAGGACCTGTCGCTCGGCGGCGTGGGCCTGACCGGTGTCCCCGAGAGCTGGCAGGCCGGCCACCTGGTGAAGTTCCGCCTGGGGCTCGCCGACGAGCCGGACGTCCTCGACGCGAGCGGCACCATCACCTGGCGCGAGGAGGAAACGGTGGGGATCGCCTTCGGCCCGGAGGCGGCGGGCGACGCCGCCCTGATCCATCGCGCCCTGCGGAAGTTCCTCGACAGCGGCCGGCGGTAGGGCGCGCAGATCCCGTTCACGTCGCGCGCGGCCGCAGGTACCGGTCGAGCCAGCGCAGGGTCGCCTCCCAGGCGGTCCGGGCCTTCTCGCGGTCGCGGAAATTGAACACGTGGCCGGCGTCCGGGATCACGACCAGCTCGACCTCGCGGTGCAGCTCTTTCAGCCGCTCAGTCAGGCGGACCGACTCGTTGAGCCCGGCGGAGCGGTCGCGCTCCCCGTGGATGAGCAGGACCGGCGCGCGGAGCGCCTCCGCCTGCCGCAGGGCCGAGGCGCGGGCCAGCCGCTCCTCGAAGTCCGCCTCGTCCCGCGCCCCCGACTGCTTCCGGAAGTGGCGCCGGATGAGCCGGAACACGAACCGCCGCCCCCGGCCCTCTCCGGCCGACTCCTCCAGCCAGGACGCGAAGTCCGTCACCGGATAGTAGGCGACCACGGCCGCCGCCTGCTGCGTATAGGCCGCGATCAGCAGGCTGTAGACGCCGCCCTGGGAGAACCCGAGGAGGCCGATCCGCCGCGGGTCCACGTCCGGCCGCCGGCGCACGAGGTCCATCACCGCCCGCGGGTCATCCGGGTCCTGCCAGGTGAACAGGGTCTCGCGATAGATCCCGTTCCTCTCGCGGCGATAATCGGCGGCCACGGCGAGGTAGCCCTCCTTCGCGAGGTCCCTCACCACGCCGCGCATCTCTCCAGCCACGTGCCCCGCCTCGGGATGGACGATGACGGCGGGAAACGGCCCCTCACCCTCTGGCCGCGCCCATTCCAGGCGGATCAGGAGCTTGCCGCGGGCGACCGTCTCGCTCCACGTCCGCACGCCGGGAGGATCGGTCTTGGAATGGAAGATGAAGTGGTTGAGGCAGGCGCTCAGGGAGAGTAGGAGGACCGTCAGGAGGAGCAACCGCCGCATCGCCACGGCATTGTACGAGGAACTCAGGGGACGACCCGGGAGGCTGGCGGTCTGTTCCAAGTCTCCGGCGGCAGTGCCGCCGTTGCCGGCGACGGTTTCGCCGCGGCCGGCGGCGGCTTCGCCGGGAGCGGCGACGGTGCTGCCGGAGTCGGCGACAGTGCCGCCGAGGTCGGCGATGGTGCTGCCGCGGCCGGCGATGGTCTCGCCGGAGCCGGCGGCGGTGCTGCCGGGGTCGGCGACAGTCTCGCCGCGGCCGGCAGCGGTGCCGCCGAGGTCGGCGACGGTCTCGCCGCGGCCGGCAGCGGTGTCGCCGGCGGCGGCGAAGCTTCCGCCGGAGCCGGCGAAAGCGCCGCCTTCTCCGGCAAAAGCGCCGCCGGCACCGGCGGAACCAACCTCAATCCAGCGAGCTCGGCGCCTGAAACCGGCCCCTCTCCGTGCAACTCTACGGACTTCTCGGGCAGAATCGGCGGACCGGCGGGAAGCCCCGCGGGCAGGAGGAGATGGCGATGAAATTGGGAGGCATTCCCGAGAACCCCCTCGAGAGGATCGGCAAGGCCCTGGGCCTGCTTCCCGAGCCGCTGCTGGACACCCACATCGCCATGCTGCTGGCGAGGGCCGTCATGGAAGGGTCGCGGCTCGGCGTCTTCGAAGCGCTCAAGGGAGAGCCGCTCACGGCCGAGGAGGTCGCGGCGCGCTGCGGCGGCCAGCCACGGGCCATGAAGAAGCTGCTCGACGCCTTGGCCGGCTGCGAGTACCTGCGCTTCGACGCCGGCCGCTACTCCCTGGCGCCCATCGCCCGCAAGTGGCTGCTGCCGGGCTTGCCGCTGTCGCTCCACGACAAGATGCTGCTGCAGTTTCTCGAGTGGGACTTCATCGAGCACGTCGGAGAGTACGTGCGCACCGGCAAGCCGCTGGAGCTGCATTCCTCGATCTCGCGGGAGCAGTGGGGGATCTACCAGCGGGGGATGCGCTCCGCCTCCTCGACCTGGGCGGCGGAGGTGGCGCGGCGGACGCCGGTGCCGAAAGGCGCCAAGGACATGCTGGACATCGGCGGCTCGCACGGCCACCTCTCGGCGGCGATCTGCCGCCGGCATCCCGGGCTGCGCTCGGTGATCCTGGATCTCTCCGAGGCGGTCGAGCACGCCGCGCCCCTTCTGGCCGAGGCGGGGATGGGGGATCGGATCGTCCATCGCGCCGGCAACGCCCTGACGGACGACCTCGGCACCGAGGCCTGGGACTTGGTCTTCGTGGCAAACCTCGTCCACCACTTCGACGACGCCACCAACCGCGAGCTGGCGAGGAAGATCGCACGGGCGCTACGTCCCGGGGGAGTCTTCGTGATCCAGGAGCTCCATCGGCCGCACTCGCCGAAAGAAGCCGGCCAGATCGGAGCCCTCCTCGACCTCTACTTCGCGGTCACCAGCGAAGCCGGCACCTGGTCCTTCGAAGAGATGGCCGACTGGCAGCGCGAGGCGGGTTTAAAGCCGCTGAAACCGATCAGGTTCGTGACCGCGCCGGGCAACGGGCAGCAGTCGGCGGTGAAGGTGAGATAGGGGCGGCCCTGCGTAGCTGCCCTAGTGCGCTCAGGTGGACCGCATCTCGGCGATGGCCGAGTTGATGACCTCCTCCTCCACCCCCTGCCGGCGCAGGCTCTCCACCAGCCGTTCGAACCCGGGATTCTGGTCGAGCCGCTCAAGATCCTGCCTCAACCCCTGTCCGATATAGGCGCGGATGAGAGGTTGATACCCCGAGAAACCCAGGAGGGGAGCGACGCGCTTGAGGTCCTCCACCACATCCTCGGGCATCCGGATGCTGATGGTCGTCATGGGTCGGTCTTTCTGGAGCCGGTCACGGAACTGCTGAGTCTTCATAGTTATCATCGATATCGCGGATACGCGCGTAACGGGGAGAGATTACCGCAACATGCTTGGCAGGACCATCGCTTCGAGTTAGGAAAGGGCTCCTTTTGGAGTAGAATCCTCCTATGGCAATCCGTGAATGGACGCGGTTGCCGCGCCGCTCGGCGGTCGCGGCTTTCGGCGGTCTCGCTCTTCTCGCCGCCGCGGCCGCCGCCCAGCCCCCCGCCGGGCACGGGCCGTATTTCCCCGCCGACGCTCCCTGGTACCAGGACATCTCCGCGGCTCCGGTCGATCCCGAGTCGCCGGCGGTGATCGCCTGGCTCGCCAGCGTCGGCGGCTGGGGCGGCGGACGCATGCAGATCGACTTCTCGATCGAGGTGCTGGAAGCTGGCGCCTCGACCCCGTTCCGCAGCTTCATCCCCACCGACGACTTCTACGACCCCGACTGCGACCTCGCGCCCGTGCCCCTGCCGGCCGGCGGCGCGATCGAGGGCGAGAGCGGCTATCAGTGCGTGGGCGACGGCGACTGCCACCTGATCGTCGTCCACCCGCCCAGCAAGCTTCTGTTCGAGATGTGGCGGGCCAACGTCGTCGGCAGCGACTTCTACGGTGGCTGCCTCGTGGTGTGGGACATGAAGCTGACCTATCCGCCGGCGGGCCGCGGCGAGCAGTGCACCAGCGCCGACGCCGCCGGCTTTCCCATCGCGCCCCTGCTGTTTTCCGCCGACGAGGTCGCGGCCGGGCGCATCGACCATGCCATCCGTTTCATCCTGCCCAACAGCCGCATGCGCCGGCTCGTCTACGTCCATCCGGCCACGCACTCGACCTCCGCGACCAGCGGCCCGGCGACGGCGCCGCCCTACGGGGCCCGCCTGCGCTTGCAGGCGGACTATCCGCTCCAGAACCTGCCCAACGAGGCCGCGCGGGTGGTGGCGCGGGCGATGCAGAAGTACGGCATCCTGCTGGCCGATGGCGGCACCATCGCTCTCACCGCCCAGAGCGACCGCTTCACCACCGCCAAGTGGAGCGACCTCCTCGGCTCGCACGACCTTGCCGCCCTCAAGGTCACCGACTTCGAGATGATTTCCAGCAGTCCCCGCATCACCTACACCGGCGACTGCGCGCGGACTTTCCCGCTGTTCTACGACGGCTTTGAGCTGGGCGGTCTCGCCAAGTGGAGCGGATCGGCGCCGTAGGAGGCGGTCTTTCCGCATGTCCAGGCTGCCTTCAGCGCCTGGGGCTGGTCCTTCGACCGGGTGGTCCGGGAGGCGGGCCTCAAGCGGGCGATCAAGCGGTGATCGAGGAGGACCAGCGGTCGCGCCCACCCAGGCTGCGGACCTCGACCCATGGCATCAAGGTCTTTTTGAGCTGAATCGCCGGCCGCGGCCTGCTGAGAACGGAGCGGTTCCTGGCGGGGCCGTCAGGAGGCAGCCGGCATCTGCCTCTCTGGCGGGAGATCGATTGTCAAAGTCGTCCACCGACGGCTTTCAGCCGCGACCCTGAGCCATGAAACGGAGGTAGAGTGGATCCGGAGCGGCGCTGGCGTCGAGGTCGTTGGTTCAATGGCGCTCGTAGCCCGTGTCAAAGTCCGACCCCGAGCCGTCGAAGCACCCCGGAGTGTCGCCAAGGTCGCAAGACTGGGAGCACGACTCAGAGATTTTCTCCACTTCAAGGCTCTACGCCGGCGCCTCGTCTGAAGGAGCGGTGCCATCCTGCGGCACGACGGGGGTTGTCTATCCTCGGCGAGACACTGCGACCCACAAGCCCGAGGCACGAGTTTCTTCAGAGAACTCCCACGCCCTCTCGGGCTGACCCTGCGAGCACCTCATTCCCCCGACTTCGTCCCGCATTCCCCCGGTCTGGCCTCGTATTCCCCGTCCATCGCGGGCCATTCACCGTCTTCGCCTCACGTTCCCCGCGGGGCATGCTCCGCTGCCGCGGGGGAACGGCTCGCGGTGTCGGCGAGAAGGAGCTTTCCCCGCGCTTCGCCTCGCGGGAGCGGCGGGGAATGACCCGTTCCCTGGGGGAACGCCGCTCGAAAGACGGGGAACGGGACTCTCGATGGCCTTTCGATATGCACATCGAGAGTTCGCACTCCGTTCCCCCCGGGGAAAGCCCCATTCCCCGCGTGGAAAGCCTCGCGGCGAGCGGGGAATGAGATGTTCCCCGCGCATCGCGTGATCCCATGAGTGGGGAATGCGCGCCCAAAGCCCAGAAACATTGGTCAGAAAGGAGCCCTGACGGCTCCGGTCCCTCTCTGTCCTGGAGCGAGGGAGGCCCGCACGAGGCAAGATCGCCTGCAAAGAACTTCGCCGGAGACTTGACAGGCTCCGCGCATCTATAGGATCATATGCGAACAAAGCAGGAAGAAGCAACCCCCTCAGGGGCTCGCAGGATGCTGGCTTGGAAAATGGGCCACGGTCCCGCGTGGGCTCTTTGACAACTGACGTTGCCAGGGAGGAGCCGACGATCGGCTGCTCCCTGGCCCTGCCTCCGTGGCGGCGCCTCAGAAGCGCCCCGCGATGCCTGCCGCCTGCCTGGTCCCTAGGCGGCAGGCCCTCCACAACTGCCGATGTTCGGGGGAGATCCGCGGCCCGGCAGCTTATACGACACCGTCTGACGCATAAGCCACCTCGCCCAAGGGACAACTGCAACGCACGCAAGGATTTCTGCTCCCGATACCTCGCATCCCGGGCTGCCTTACCGACAAGTTCTGGTCGGATAAGCAGCCGGATCCCTCGGTTGCTGGCTGGAAGGAGTGATCTTCCCTCTCCTCTTGGCCTGTCTGGCACACGGAAGATACTGTCCAGCAAGCGCTTACAATCCTTCCGCCCCTTCACTCCGGGCCGCTCCTACCCGTCGCTTAAGCAGGAACCCTCTGGGCTGCTTATACGACCGCCACGGCCCTGAATTGACGTTCTTCAAGAACAGGTGTAAAATAACCAAGTCGTTCAACTAGAGGGAGTTAGGGTATGAGGGAGAGGATCTTCGTTGTAGCTTAAAGTCTTGGAAATTGGTCGGATAAGCCAAACGTCGAAGCAGGGGTTGGGCGTATCTACTTGCAAAGCCTGTAAGCATCTTGGCGGGACTATCGAGTGAGACCGTAGTAGCTCATCCAGGCCAGCAGGCGCGAAATCCGGCAGCGGTGTCCGTCTTCAATGGAAGAATGGAAGAGGAGTCGATCAAGGAGATGCCCATGTCATCCAGAACGCGGCCGTTCCTAGCAGGTGTTTTCGCGCTGGCAGTATTGTGTCTGCTGCCAAGCTGCAGCTCCAGGGGAGTCAATCCGCCTCCACAACCTCTCCGCGAATCGGCACTGTCTGCACCGGCGGACTCGGTCTTTCTGGTTGGCGATGCCGGTAAGCGCGGCGCGGGCGACCAGGTGCTCGCCGCGCTGCGCGAGGAGGTCTCGGCGACGTCGACCCAATTGGGAAGCGGCCATGTCACGGTCATCTTCCTCGGCGACAACATCTACGAAGACGGGCTGCCTGACGAGGACGGAACGCGCGATTTCAGGTGGGCGTTGGGCCTCCTCATGGCACAAGTGCAGAGCGCAAATGTGAATCCCGGCGTCATGGTCTACTTCGTTCCCGGCAACCACGACTGGGACTATCAGGGACCTCGAGGATTGGCGCGGATCAGACGGCAGACTCAGGAGCTCGGAAAGCTCGGCAGCAACGTCGCGATGCTGCCTGGAAACGGCTGCCCAGGACCGGCGGTGAGAACGGCGGGGGACCGTCTTCAGATCGTCTTCCTCGATACGCAATGGTGGCTCCACCAGCACACGAAACCGGCGGAGGGGGCCTGCACTCCGGGCACGGAGATGGATGTCACGGCAGCGATTGAAAACGTGCTCTCGAACGCCGACGGACGGCTGTCCATCGTCGTCGCCCATCATCCCCTGATCAGCGGCGGCCCGCATGGCAGAGATCCCTGGAAGGGGAAGCGCACGAATGAACAGGATCAGAACCACGACACGAACCTGCACATGCGAACGGCGATCCTCGGCGCGCTCAAGCAGTCGCCGCCCGTCGCGTGGGTGTCCGGGCACGAGCACACCCTGGAAGTCCTGCAGGGTGGTGGTGCGCAATTCCTTCTGGTGAGCGGCGCCGGCAATTTCGGACACACCGAGACCACTATCCCGGACCCGGCGCGGGGCACTTGGCTCTTCCCTCCGGGGAAATTGGAGGTGTCGGGAGGTTACATGCGACTCGACATTCCGGCCGAAGGAGCCCCCTCGATGTCCGTCATCACCGTCGACCGGAACAGGACGCGCAGAACGGTGTTCTCCCGGGTCCTGGAGTCGCCATAGCTCTGTCTGCGCCTAAAATAGGTTTCTGCCGAGTGCAGAAGGGACAGGAGGTCTGACATTGAGGTCGACGCCCAACACGGGGCTTCTGACGGCCCCGCTGAAGCCCTAAGGCGTTATGCGGCTACCGCAAAGGAATGTTGAGCCATGAAGTCTGAGGACTCTGATGACCCTAAAAGACTGCTCCTCCAGACCGATGCTTGGTTTCGTGACATATTAGTCAAGCTTCTAGGTTGGGGCTGGGGGGCCATCATTTTAGTTATCGGCTGGACAACAGCCGGCAAAGAGGGTAGGTTCTCTCTCAAGGCTTGCCTCTGTTCTAAACAGAGCCCGGCGCAAGACGCGCAATGCGATGCGGCTGTGGGTCTAGTTCTGGGCTACTTTCTTGCGTTTTTAGGTTGGGCTGTAGCAGTTAAATGGGCGCATGCAAGATGCCCAGAGCACGCGACAATTCCCCCTACACGAGTCATAAATTCTTATCTTTGCGTCATGGCAGCGATATACGCCTTGATCTTTTGGCTCGTGTTGGACTGAAGCTGTAATCGAGAGTGGCACAGGAGAGCGAATAGTCAAAGTCCGGAGATGACAAGCCATCGTCGCATAACACCACGATGCACCGGACACCTGGGCTCGCGCCCAGCTGCCGGTGATCTTGCAAGGCGTTGGGCGCCTATGCGGCTCAATGTGGTTTGAATAAGAACTATCGAGGCACGCAGAAAGGAGTTGAGCCATGAGACAGAGACTAATGGTTAGTTTGATCTTAGTGGCGCTAGTCCTTTCAGGGCACTTATCGCTGGCGGATCAATCCCAAACAGAAGGGCGCCAAGGACCCACAAAAGAGAACACAAAGGAGAACCTTCCCTCTAATCATCCTCTGAAAAACGATATTGAGCCGCCGAATGCGAAATGCGGGGACGAAAAGATTGAGTTCAACTCTCCCTTTATTGCAGTCGTAGGTGAGCCATTTTCCGAGCAAGTGGGTACGTTTAAAATTTGTCACGGTAATATTGTTATCCAGTGGGGAAGCCAGATCAGTTGGGGAGACGGTGAACGAAGCCCGGGATTTGTCCCCGATCCATTCTGGCAGGGACGGTGGTAGCTAGCCACACATACAAGGTTGGTGGCTCCAAATTGATAGGAGGATATGTGGGTGCTCAATGTTATTATCCGAACCAAAGTCCGCACGGAGTTGAGGAAGCGTCCTGCGGATCGGTTAGAGCTGTCGTTTATGAGAGCATTCCGATTAAGAGCTTTACTCTCTCGAAGCAACCGTGCGTGGCGGTGAATCTCTAACGGGCACTTTTTTCCTGGTTGAGAAATCGAAAGGCTTGGGCACACTTGTACGAATGGCCAGTGCTGGCCCTGTATTTCCGACTCAGTACGTGATTGTGACCCCTGGCTTAGATACTTCTACCTTTGGGATCTCTACTAATCCCGTCGGTAGCATGCTAACTGTGCCCGTTTCAGTTTACTCGGGAGGTACGACGGTGACTGTCACTCTCACTGTTACACCTTGAGCGGTAGTTTTGCATAGAGAACAGAACTCAGAATGACTGAAGGGATGTCACAAGGCCGCACAATGAGGCAGGAAAGGCGCCCAACCCCCGCGCTGCACCGGACGGCAACCGCGCTAAGCGCGCTTGCCGCGCGGTGAGCTTCCAAGGCGTGTGTGCCGGGCATGGCACAGAACTGAAGAGGTGCAAGTCCTCTTGCCAGGTGTTCGCAGAGCCGAAGGCTAGGAGAAGGGCAAGGGCGTCACCGCGAGGTGGGGTCTGAAGGAAGCCCAATCCAAAACTGCGGGGCGACGAACAGGAACCGGATATGAGGTGTGGTACACCCGGGACGAGCTGGCACGTGACGGCAAAGTCCTCCTTCTGCGTTGGGGTGTGCTTTATAAATCCGGCGTCTACGCAGGGAAGCTCTGTGCCTTACCCCGGGAGATCTGCACGGTGTCCGGTGCGAGCCGGACTGAGGAGGGAGAGATCCCTCCGGGCGGGGGCCGGGTGCCACGCGATTCGCGCCGGCCAAGCTGCGCTCCGGGATCGCGACACTCCTTCCCCGGCTGGGAGCTTCCCGTCGGCACTGCCGGCGCGGCTGTGCTCGGCCCCGGTAGGTAGGCGAGCACGCCGCTGAGGACCTGGACTTCGGTTGTCAGGCGTCATCCCCGCGGATCGCGGCCGATCCGGACACGCCGAGGCGTGATGACCACGAACGCGTTCGCCAGCCGGTCCCCAAGCTCTCTCACGGTTTCGAGGACAGCTCTCGGCAGGCCTGCCCGTTCCGAGGCAGGAAAGCGGATCAGGATGACTCCGCTCGACTCGCGTAACTCCGCGTACACAAGTTGTCCAAAGTCTTTGTCCTCCGTCAGGAGAACACGGTGCTCACGCACCGCGAGATCAATCACTTCCGGGTCCTGCATCCGGGGAGCGACCTCCGCGATCACGAGGACGTCGTACCCGGCCGAGCGTAGTGCCCGAACTACTGCGAAGTCGCAGCTCTCATCCGCGAGAAAAAGCGGCATCGATCAGCCAGCCGTGGAGGTTCTTCGGGGGAGGAAAATCGTCTCTTCGTGGGCGAGGGTGTCCGCTGCATAGGCGACGGCAGCGCGAATGTCCTCGCGCCGGAGACGGGGATAGGCATCCAGGAGGTCGTCTTCGGTGGCACCTTCGCTGATCTTGCGCAGCAGGAGCTCGACCGTGATCCTCGTACCCCGGATCACCGGCTTTCCCATCATCACGCGGGGGTTGATCTCTATGCGATCTGTCGTCATATCTGCCTACTCTAACACCGCCGTTGCCTCGATCTCCACCTTCGCCCCGTCCTCGATCAGCCCGCTCACCACCACAACCGACATCGCCGGGTAGTGCCGGTCCATGACCTCCCTCCACGCTTGGCCGATCTCCTTCCGCGCGGCGAGGTAGGCGGCTTTGTCGGTAATGTACCAGGTCATGCGCGTGACGTGCCGGGGCTCGGCTCCGGCTTCGGCTAAGACCGCCGCGACATTGCGCAGGGCCTGTAGAGTTTGGGCGGCGAAGTCGTCGGTTTCGAAGGCGCCGGTCTGCGGGTTCCAGCCGACCTGGCCAGCCACGAAGACGAGCCGGCCGCGGGCGGCGATGCCGTTGGCGTAGCCGCTCGGTCTGGCCCAGCCCTGAGGCTGGAGGACTTCTAAGGGATCCTTCTCGCCGCTTCGGGTCACTGACTTCGCTCCCGCAATTTGAAGCGCTGGAGCTTGCCGGTCTCGGTGCGCGGGAGGCTTTCTACGAACTCGATCGCCCGCGGGTACTTGTAGGGCGCGATCTCCGCCTTGACGAAGTCCTGCAGCTCCTTGATCAGGCCCGGACCTGGGTCGAAGCCGGAGCGCGGCACGATGTAGGCCTTGACGATGTGGCCCCGCTCTTCGTCCGGCACTCCGACGACGCCGCACTCGGCCACCGCGGGGTGGTCGAGCAGCACGGCCTCGACCTCGGGGCCGGAGATGTTGTTGCCGGCCGAGATGATCATGTCGTCCGTGCGCGCCTGGTACCAGAAGTAGCCTTCCGCGTCCATGATGTAGGAGTCGCCCGTCAGATTCCAGCCGTTCTGGACGTAGGCCTGCTGCCGCTCTGGATTATCGAGATAGCGGCAGCCGGTCGGGCCCCGCACGGCCAGGCGGCCGATCGTGCCAGGCGGCACCTCGTTGAAGTCGTCGTCCACCACCCGGGCCTCGTAGCCGGGGACGACCTTGCCCGTCGCGCCGGGGCGGATGTCGTCGCCCGAGGAGCTGATGAACATGTGGAGCATCTCGGTGGAGCCGATGCCGTCGATGATCTTGAGGCCGGTCGCCTCCTGCCACTTCTCGAACGTCGCTTTGGGCAGGGTCTCGCCCGCTGAAACGCATTTCCGCAGGCTCGAGAGGTCGAAACCCTTCACCATGCCGGTCATGGCCCGGTAGGCCGTGGGAGCGGTGAAGCAGACGGTTGCGCGGTGGTCCTGGATGCCCTGGAGGAGCTGCGGCGGTGCGGCCTGCTCGAGGAGCAGCGAGGAGGCGCCGATCCGCATGGGAAAGAGGAGGATGCCGCCCAGGCCGTAGGTGAAGGCGAGGGGAGGCGAGCCGCAGAAGACGTCGTCCGGCTCGGCCTTCAGCACGTGCGGCGGGAAGCAGTCGCAGATCGCCAGCACGTCGCGGTGGAAGTGCATGGTCCCCTTGCCCTGCCCGGTGGTGCCGGAGGTGAAGGCGACGAGGGCCGTATCGTCTGCCGCCGTGTCGCAGTTGTCGAACGTGGCGGGCTTGGCGGCCATCAGCGATTCGAGGGAGCCGGGCTGATCGCTGTGGAAGAGGACGACGCGCCCGCCCTCGCGCGGAAATCCCTCCGCTGTGGTGGACATGGCCTGCTCGCACTCGGCGGCCACCCGCGCATCGCACAGGGCGAGGCGGATCCGCGCCTTGTCGGCGATGTAGGTCAGCTCCCGCACGCGCAGCAGCGGCATGGTGCACACCACCACGCCGCCGGCCTTGAGCACGGCGAACCAGCAGGCCGCCATCATGGGGTTGTTGGGCCCGCGCAGCAGCACGCGGTTGCCCGGCACGACCCCTAAGTCTTCCACCAGGACGTGGGCGATGCGGTTGGCGGTCTCCAGGAGCTGCCGGTAGGTCCAGCGCCCGCCGGAGAAGTGGAAGACCGTGCGCTCGCCGCAGCCCGCCTCGACCATCTTGTCGAGCAGCTCCACGGCGCAGTTGAGCCGAGGCGAATAGGCGGCGAGCTCCGGCAGGGCGTCGTAGCTCATCTCGGGCCACAGCTCGCGGGGCGGCAGCGAGTCGCGGCAGAAGGTGTCCACGTGAGCGCTGGGCTCGGACGGCACGGATGAGCGTTGCGGTTCGGCCATGGATCATCCCTCCTGGCCCGCCGCGCCGGCGACGCCGGCGACCCCGGCGATCAGTTGGCCGGCGATGACGAGCCGCTGGATTTCGCTGGTCCCTTCGTAGATGCGCAGGGCGCGGACCTCCCGGTAGAGCCGCTCGACCGGCGCGCCGGAGACGACGCCCCGCCCGCCGAGGAGCTGCACGGCCTCGTCCACGACCCGCTGCGCCGCCTCGGTCGCGAAGAGCTTGGCCATGGCGGCCTCGCGGGTGACTCGCTCTGCTCCCGCGTCCCGCGTCCAGGCGGCGCGGTAGACGAGGAGGGCGGAGGCGTCGATCGCGGTGGCCATGTCGGCGAGCTTGGCCTGCGTGAGCTGGAACTCTGCAAGCGGCTTGCCGAAGGCGTGGCGGTGGGCGGCGTGGTCCACGGCCTCGTCCAGAGCGCGGCGGGCGAACCCCAACGCCGCAGCCCCCACGGTAGAGCGGAAGACGTCCAGCGTGGCCAGGGCCACCTTGAGGCCCCTGCCCGGCTCGCCCACCACGGCGTCCGCTGGCACGCGGCAGTCCTGGAGCGAGATCGTCCCCAGAGGATGAGGCGCCAGGACATCGATCCTGGCGGAGACGCGCAGGCCAGGGTTGTCCGTCTCGACCAGGAAGGCCGCGAAGCTCTTGTCCCCAGCCTCGGGGAAGCGGCAGAAGACGACGTAGAAGTCGGCGAGGCCGGCGTTGGAGATCCAGGTCTTTTCGCCGTCGATCACCCAGCCGTCGTCGTCCCGCCGGGCCGTAGTGGACATGGCAGCCACGTCCGAGCCGGCCTCGGACTCGGAGAGGGCGAAGGCGGGGATGGCCTTGCCCGTGGCCACCCGCGGCAGCCAAGTCCGGCGCTGCTCCGCCGTGCCGAAGAGCGAGATCGGGCCGCTCCCCAGCCCCTGGAGCGCGAAGGCGAAATCGGCGAGCCCGGAGAAGCGGGCGAGGGTCTCGCGGCAGAGGCAGAGGGAGCGCACGTCCAGACGTCCCGCGGCTTCCCCGGAGACGGTGTGCCGCAGCCAGCCTCCCTCGCCCAGGCGGCGGACGATCTCGCGGCAGGTGCCGTCGAGGTCCTCGTCCCCGTGCCCGATGGTTTCAGCGATCGGAACGATCTCCCGCCGGCACCAGGCGTCGAGATCGCGGGCCAGCGTCCGGTGGGCGTCCTCGAAGAAGGGCCAGGCGAGGAAGGTGGCGTCGGGCATCTGGTCTACCCTGAATTCGACCGGCATGCCCACGAGCCCTCACCCCCTGGCCCCCTCTCCCTGACGGGAGAGGGGGAACGAAGCCGAAGCGTTCTGCCCTTTTCCCCCTCTCCCGTCAGGGAGAGGGGGCCAGGGGGTGAGGCGTCACGCGCAGATCGCTTCG
>DASWME010000093.1:0-60812 GCA_036399915.1 Thermoanaerobaculia bacterium | reverse complement strand
TTTCCCGCGGAGTTGTTCAAGTTTTTGGATAGCTGAGCTCTTTCTAACCACTATTTCATGCACACGCGTTTCGCCGGTGGCTGCAGCCATCTCAAATACCATAACCTGACCGGGGGAATTTGCTTCCAACGCTAAGATGCTCTCAAGCGCCACAATCGAAGTCGCATCAATTCGCCCAGCAATAAGCGCCTCTAGAACTTGGTTGCTAGTTTCGAACTTGACTGCGTTAACCTTTAGTCCTTCCCTGGCAAAAAACTCTTTTTCTAATGCAACAAAAAAGCTTGCATCGGATGCGATTGGTAGATATCCAATCTTTAAGACCTCGGCTTCTGCGTGCGTTGTCACACCCTTAGTGCCCCTGTTTATCCACAGGGTGGCCCCGACAGCAAGAAGCACCAATAGCAACAGGAGAATGGTTATGATGACACTCTTACGCATGGCGGAACTCCCGTGACTGTATTTTAGGAGGTTTATACCCTAAATCTATAGGAATTAGCAGTTTCTAGACGCTCAACTGACGACCTCTTCTATGAGGGGTAGAGCCTCGGGCGGAGCACCACGAGCTAGTCGAGGCAGCGTCCAAGTTGTCCTTCAGAAATCACCAAGGCCTCGCCTTGGCGGGCCAATAATGGAGGTTTGTGCATAGGTCAAATCCCGTTATTTAGAAGTAGCCAAAAAAGAGTTCTGACTGCGACCTTATTGTACGAGAGTCGGAAGTAGAGGGCGAGGGGGAATTGTCTAGGGATAGTTCCGGGGGGTCCTCCCAGGTTAGGTCCGGGGAGGGAGAGGTGCCCAAGTAGTCAAAGTCCACCTTCTTAGGGGTGGCCTCCCCCAACCGCCCTCGTCTGCCTCCAAAGGCCTCTACCCTTTCCCGTAGGCTCAGAGTGGGGCGTTTAAAGGCCCGAAACTTCGATAGGCGACATTCACTTCCTGAAATCTCCTTTCCAAGAGCGCCAGGTCAATATACTTCCCCCTTCCTCCCCGCAGAGGCTGTTAATCGACAGATTGTAGGACGGAGATGCGAGGACAGAAGTCTATCCTCCCCACGCAAGGCAGGGCAGGCGAGAAGTTCCCCGCCGGAAGGGCACAACGCGGTTACCGGCCCGGATGCTCTCGGCGGCCGGGCGGTAGGCGGAGGCGAACTCGGGATAGAGCTCGTAGGCCAGCGGCGCGTCCTCGTTCGCCGTGTGGAAGCGGAGCGGGCGACTTCTTGGTCCGCAGCAGCTGGGTATTAGGGTGCTGCGCCAGAACGGCCGCCGCACCCATCGGCCGGATCGCCGTCCGCGTCCGATGGGTGGCGGCTTCGGCTTCGATGTCCTCGACCAGAGCCGCGACGCGACGGCGCCTCTCCTCCGGCGAGAGGTGCTTCAGCAGGGCAAGGGCGAGAGGATCACGGCCTCAAGGGTAGCGTATTGCCTTCACCGAAGTAGAAGAAGTAGAAGAGGTTGGAGGGGGAATCCAACGCGATCCGGAGCCGGTCCAGGAGTCCTGCATAACCGAGAAAGGTTGCGCCCCTCCAGTCCCGAGAGACGAAGAAGGTGGCATCGACTTCGAGCGAGATCCCCTCGTCGGCGATCAGGGTGACGGGGATGCGGAGGAGTTGCCCGCCAAGAGTACCCAGGCGGGTATTGATCCGCGTCGGGTGCCCCTCCAGGCCGAAGAGGCCCAGCGCCTCGGCAAGCTCCGCTTCGAGCATCGCAGGGCGGCCACATAGGGCCGCCCCTACAGCATCCGTCAGATCCGCTGTGACAGCGATCTAGGAGGCAAGATCCACCGCGGCGCGCAGGCCTTCCTCCACGTCGCGAAGGGCGGGTTCCGGCAAAGAGCCGATCCTGCACGTGAGCTTGGAGCGATCCAGAGTCGTGATCTGGTGGCAGACGGCGACGGAGTCCTCGGGCAGCCCTCCTGTTCCCGCCGCGAGGAAGACGGCGGTTGGACCCCGGCGGCGCTGGGCGCCGGAGGTCGAGCAGGGGATGACGATGACGGATTGCCAGGAGGGAGTCCCGTTGAAGGCGTCGTGCGACAGAACGATGACCGGCCGCTTGCCGTGTTGCTCGGACCCGGAGCGCGGGCTCAGCTCCGCCCAGAAGACATCTCCCCGTCTCACGAAGAAGACTCGGTCGTGAGGACCTCGAGGCCCGCCTGCTCCAGATCCTTGTCCAGATCCAGGTTGGTTCCCGCGTGCTCGGCCGCCCAGGCGGCGATCTCCTCATGGAGCCGCTGCTTCCGCCGCTGAGTCAACCAGCTCTGCAACGCCTCTCGTGCGAGGGCCGTCGCGGGCTGCCCCGAGCGCGCGGCCTCGTCGTGAAGCATCTTGTGGAGCTCGGTAGGCAGGGGGAGATGGAAATTGGCAAGGGATGGCATGGCGGACCTCCTGCCATGATTGTATGCCATTCCAACCTGCCCTGTCCAACGGTTCCCCCCCACGCGGCGAAGGTGGCGACGGTGCCTGCCTATCTGCTGACGACGGCAGGGCCGGCGGGAAGCTCGAAGCGAGATCTCCCGCCCGGAGCCTCTCGACCGCGGCGCAGGAAGGTGAACGGTTCGTCATCCAGGACGAGCATCGACTAGTCGAGGTGATGGATCAGCGGCTTCCGCTCGAACCGGAGCTGATCGAGCTGAGCGAGGAGCCCCTTGAGGGAATCGGAGGAAGCGACCAGACTCTCCCCCTCGAGAGCGATCCACTTCCCCCGATGCGCGCGGCCGCATGGGTCTTGATCCAGCGGAACTCTGGGGCGCGGCCTTCGCCGAAGTTCCGGGCTGTCAACCCAACTCTGGCACGGACAAGCTCCGGCAGATCTTGCGCGCCAAGATATCTGAAATCTCACTATGCCGCAGTATCGCCTCCACGGCGCCCGTGTTGGGGTTCGTCTATGAGAATGCGGTGCCTCGGGGCAAGCCGCGCAGCCCATCGCGGCGCCGGTCTTCGAGGATGAGGGCAATCGCGTCAGCCAGGCTGCGGCGGGCCTCGGCCTTGGTGCGGCCCTGGCCATTCGCACCTGGGATCTCCGGGCAGTATGCGATGTGCCACTCGCCGTCGCGCTCGAAGATCGCGGTAAACTCGTTCCTCATCGGCGGCTCTGTGGCCTGACGTTTCATCTCGATCCTCTCCAGGGAGGACACATACCGTTCATTCTACAAGCCGTGGCCATGGTACGCCGGCTCCTGAGGCTCGTCAATGCAGGCGGAGCCTGGGCCTCCTCCCTCTCCTCACCCCTTCCGCCTCTCCCCGCCAAGAGTACCCAGGCGGGCCGAGGTCGAGCAGTGCTTCCAGCGACCGCCGGAGAAACGATTCACCGGCAGCCACCATCCGCGGGTCCGCGGAGAAGTCGGCTTCGGAGGCCAGAGGCAAGGTCTCGATCGCAGCCAGCATCTCGCGGATGAGCTCCGCTTTGGCCGCCACGGTCTTGAGTTGGATCTTGCCGGGGCTCATGGCTGGAGCAGAAGCCGGCGGCGTTCCCTCTCATAGGGGGCAAGGTCGCCAGCGCGGCGCATCACGTAGAGCTCAAACTCGTCGCAGCGGTACGGATCGGCGCAGAAGACCCGCTCGCCGCGGATGATATCGAGGGCGAGAAAGGCGCTGGCCCGGCCCGCGTCGACCACATCCACGCGCATGCCGAGCCGCCGCTCGAGAGTGTCTTCGAGAAGCAGGACCTCTCGCAGAATCTCTTCCTGCCGGAAGAGGACGCCTACGTCGACGTCGGAGTGTTCCGTTTCCTCGTGCCTCGCGCGGGAGCCGAAGAGATAGAGGGCCAGAATGCGCGGATCGCCCGCCGCGAGAGCGCGGATCTCGCGTTCGATGTCGGCATTGGAGAGGCTCCTAGCCGCGGTGCCTGCCATAGGGCGAAGCCTACCAAGGATCGAGGGTCAGCGTCTCCGGGCGGCGTAGCGTTCCGATCGGCCACGAGGCCGGGATCGGAGGTGTATATTCTGGGGTGCCCGCAGGAAAACGACTCTCTGATGATGAAGAATTATCAGAGTCGTGCATGTATCGCAAGGTGGTAATGCAGTTGCCTGAGCGGCACCTCTGATTTCGGGTGTTGACATCCTGGCTCGGCCTGAGTAGACTCTCCTCCGTCGTCAGCAGTCCAGGCAGGTGAGCCCAACCCGGAGGCAAGGGAGCCTTCCGGGGTCAGCAAAGGAGTATCGAGATGCAGAGGAATCGAGGACCGCCTCGAGGAGAGGACAGGAAAGGTGAGCCAGGCAGGCCCGGCGCCCGGGAGGCGCGGAGCAGGAACGGCCACCAATGGACCGGGATGTCCTGGTGGAAGTGCAAGGTAAGCCATGGACCAAACGACGTTCAACCCTGAAAAAGGAGAAAGATCATGAGAAAGGCACAGACGTTCGCGAAGAAGATCAACGAGTGGGAGCTGCTCAACAGCAACATCAAGCCGCACCTGGCGGAGATGCCGTACCTCCAGGAGATCGTGGCGGCGATCGAGGCGCTCATCGCCGAGGCGAAGGGCCTCGACAGCGAGCAGGAGGTGGCGCGGGGGCGGCTGCAGGACATCGTCCACCGGCGCCAGGGGGTGGAGAAGCGTGGGGAGACCCTGCGCCGCCGGGCGGCGTCCCACCTCAAGGGGAGCCTCGGGTTCAGCAGCGATGAGCTGGTGAAGTTCGGTCTCCGCCCCCGTCCGACGGGTCCGCGCAAGCGCAAGCCGCCGGCGGAGACCCCGCCGGCTCCGGCTCCCCAGACCTAGTCGGCACAACCAGCAGCAGCTAGCAGAACCCCGGAGGGGCGGCCCCATCCAGGGCCGTCCCTCCCGGGGCGTTCCGTTCTTTGAAAACTGAATCCACCCGGGGCCTTTTTTTCAGATCCGCCAGGCCAAGGCGAAAACCCGCGGTCTCTTCCTGCGTATCATGCCCTTGCCAGACAGGAGGCCTCTTCATGCGCTCGCAGACCCGCGTCGCCTCGCTCGCGTTCCTCGCCGCCCTCACGCTCTTCGCCGGTGGACCGGCCACGGCTGCCGACGCCCCGGACCTCGCCTCCCGCGTCGACGCGGTCTTCGCGGAGTACGCCAAGCCCGGCTCGCCCGGCTGCTCCCTGGCGGTGGTCCGCGACGGCCGCATCGCCTACGAGAAGGGCTACGGCCTGGCGAGCCTGGAGCACGGCGTGCCCATCGATCCCAAGCAGACCGTGTTCGACATCGGCTCGACCTCCAAGCAGTTCACGGCCGCGAGCGTCCTGCTCCTCGCCAAGGACGGCAAGCTCTCGCTCGACGACGACGTCCGCAAGCACGTGCCCGAGCTGCCCGACTACGGCAAGCGGGTGACGATCCGCCACCTGCTCCACCACACCAGCGGCGTGCGCGACTACATCAACGTCATGGCCCTGGGCGGCGTCAACTTCGAGGACGCGACCAACGACGACGATGCCCTGGCCGCCATCGCCCGCCAGAAGAGCCTCGACTTCGAGCCGGGATCCGAGCACAGCTACAGCAACTCCGGGTACTTTCTCCTCTCCGTGATCGTCAAGCGGGTGAGCGGCAAGAGCCTGCGGGAGTTCGCCCAGGAGCGCATCTTCGGTCCGCTCGGCATGACCAGCACCCGTTACCTGGACGATCACGGCGCGGTCATCCCCCATCGCGCCACCGGCTACGGGCCGCGGCCGGAGGGGGGCTTCGCCGTCCAGATGTCCAACTGGGAGCAGACGGGGGACGGCGCCGTGCAGACCACGGTCGAGGACCTGGCGAAGTGGGACCGGAACTTCTACGACCCCAAGGTGGGGGGCTCCTGGCTGGTCGAGCAGCTCCAGACGACCGGCACCCTCAACGACGGCGAGAAGATCGGCTACGCCCGCGGGCTCGTGGTGGACGAGTACCGGGGGCTGCGCCGCGTCGCCCACGGCGGCGGCTGGGCGGGCTACCGCGCCCAGATGGTGCGCTTCCCGGACCAGAAGCTCTCCGTCATCACCCTCTGCAACCTGGGCAGCGCCAATCCGACCGCCCTGTCGCAGCAGGTGGCGGACCTCTACCTGGCGGACAAGCTCGCGCCCGTCGCGGCGGCGCCCGCCGCGCCGTCCGGCCCTCCCGCCGCGGGCCCCGTGGACACCGCCCGCTACGCCGGTCTCTACTGGAGCCCGGCGAGCGGCCTCGTCCGCCGGATCCAGGCCAGGGACGGCAAGCTCTTCTACTCCCGGGGCGCGGACAGCGAGAGCGAGCTCGCGCCGCTCGGCGGCGACCGGTTCGCGATGCTGGGCGTCCCCGCGGGGAGCCAGGCGGAGGTGTCCTTCCCGCCCGCCGCTGCGGGAGCGCCGCGGCGGATGCTGGTCTCGACGAACGGCGGCAAGCCCACGGCGTTCGAGGAGGTCCAGCCCGCCTCTCCCAAGGCCGAGGAGCTGGCGGCCTACGCGGGCACCTATGCGAGCGCGGAGCTGGACACGACCTGGCGGGTGGCGGTCGAGGAAGGCAAGCTCGTGGTGCGGCCGAAACGGGGGCCGGCGCTGCCCATCGAGCCCGCGTTCGCCGACGCTTTCGGCAGCCCGCTGGGCCTCATCCGCTTCTCCCGCGACGGCGGCAAGGTCACCGGCTTCTCGATCAGCGTCGGACGGGCGCGCAACCTGGTGTTCCGGCGCGCGGCGGGATGATCGCTTCCATCCCATGACCTGCGGGAGGGTGGACTCCCGCGACCTTTGCTGTTATTCTTATAGAGGGGAGGGCTGGACGGCGAGGCTCACGCCGCCACGAACCCAGCCCAGAGCGCCGCAGAAACCCTCTGGATTTCGGGCGCTTGCACCGCGTCTGAACGGCAGGTTTTCCGGCCGAGTCTACGGTGCCATGTCTGGCCGCCCCTCTTCAGGTTCCTCCAAGGGCCGGATCCTCTCCGGCGTCTTCAAGTGTCCCTTTCTCCAGCCCAGTCGCGCGGCCGCAGGAACTCCTCGTAGAGCCTCGCCTCCGGCGTTCCCGGCGCGGGGCGCCAGTCGTAGCGCCAGCGCACGAGCGGCGGCAGCGACATCAGGATCGACTCCGTCCTCCCGCCGGACTGCAGGCCGAAGAGGGTGCCGCGGTCCCAGACCAGGTTGAACTCCACGTAGCGGCCGCGGCGGTAGAGCTGGAAGTCGCGCTCGCGCTCGCCGTAGGGGGTATCCCTGCGCCGCCGCAGGATCGGCAGGTAGGCCGGCAGGAAGTGGTCGCCGACGCTCCTTAAGAACGCGAAGCTGCGCTCGAACCCCCACTCGGCGAGGTCGTCGAAGAAGAGGCCGCCGATGCCCCGAGGCTCGTTGCGGTGGCGGAGGAAGAAGTACTCGTCGCACCATTTCTTGAAGCGGGGGTAGACCTCGGGGCCGAAGGGCGCGCAGGCCTCGCGGGCGGTGCGGTGCCAGTGGACGCAGTCGTCCTCGAAGCCGTAGTAGGGGGTGAGGTCGAAGCCGCCGCCGAACCACCAGACGGGATCGTGCCCGTGCCGTTCGGCGAGGAAGAACCGCACGTTCATGTGCACGGTGGGCGCGTAGGGGTTGCGCGGGTGGAAGACGAGCGAGACGCCGAGGGCCTGGAAGCCGCGGCCGGCGAGCTCCGGCCGGCCGGCGGTGGCCGCGGGGGGGAGCCCCGGGCCGAAGACGTGGGAAAAGCCGACGCCGGCCTGCTCGAAGACGGCGCCCTCGGAAAGGACGCGCGACCGTCCGCCGCCCCCCTCGGGCCGCTCCCAGAGGTCCTCGCGGAAGCGCGCCGCGCCGTCCTCCGCCTCGACGGCCGCGCAGATGCGGTCCTGGAGGGAGAGGAGGTAGGAGCGGACGGCGGCGGTGTCTTCCCGGGTGGCCAAGGCGGGGGAAGTCTAGCCCAGAGCCGAGGTGCGGAGGCTACGAGAACCCTAGCTCCCGGATGAAGACTTCGCCGCCATCTACGACTTGGATGGCGAGCTCGTTACCCTGCAACAGGCTCATGCCGAGGAGGGGATCGCTTTCGGCAGCGTTCACGGATATGCGCCGGAGGCGCCCGTTCCAGAAGATCAGGGCTTCATAGACATCGAAGAGGTCTGCTCTTCCATCGGCTAGCATGCCCCACATCCGGGTCTTGAGGCGGAGACCCAGCTTTGCGATGAGATCTGAAGGCAGTGTCAAGGCACCGTTGAACCCCGTGTCCACAACCGCCTCGGTCTCGATCTCCCACTGAGGCCCCCGGATCAAGAGGCGAACCAGGGCTTCCAGTTCGGAATTGACGCTTCCGAGAGTCACTAAGGCTGGACCACTTCCCTGTAACGATATCCGCCGAACCGATAGACGTAGTCTGAGCCAACCCTACGCAGCCAGATCTGAGCGTCAGGGCGACGATCGGAGAGACGATCACACGCGACGAGTTCGTTCCCATCGATCTCGTAGTCGCCCGTTTCGATATCGATTGCGACGAGCTTGCCCTTATCCTCCGGTTTCAGCTTGGGAAGGATGTCGCGATCATAGATCTCGTCGCCGCGCCGGGCGAACTCTTCTTTGCTGTAGCGGGGTTGCATCGAGAAGGTAGACATGTCGCGAGTATACGCGACATGGACTCCCGATTCCTACTCCCCTTCCACCCGGATCGGGAACAGCTCGGCCTGGCGGCGGTCGCCGGGGAGGATGGGGACGCGGTAGTCGCCGGTCCAGCAGGCGGTGCAGTAGCTCTCCTGGGGGCCGGAGACGGAAGCGAGCATGCCTTCGAGCGACAGGTAGGCGAGGCTGTCCGCCTCGATGAACTGGCGGATCTCCTCGACGCTGTGGTGCGCGGCGATCAGCTCGCCCCGGTCCGGGGTGTCGATGCCGTAGTGGCAGGGCCACTCGGTGGGCGGCGCGGAGATGCGCACGTGCACCTCGGCGGCGCCCCCCTCGTCGCGCACCATGCGCACGATCTTGCGCGAGGTGGTGCCGCGGACGATCGAGTCGTCCACTAGGACCACGCGCCGGCCCGCCAGCAGCTCGCGGACGGGGTTGAGCTTGATCTTCACCCCGAAGTTCCGGATCGACTGCCTGGGCTCGATGAAGGTGCGGCCCACGTAGTGGTTGCGGGTGAGCCCGAACTCCAGCGGCAAGCCCGACTCGCGGCTGTAGCCCATGGCCGCGTAGAGGCCGCTGTCCGGCACGGGGACCACGATGTCCGCGGGCGTCGGGGCCTCGCGGGCGAGCCGCGCGCCCATGCGCAGCCTCGTCTGGGCCACCGAGTCGCCGAACACCTTGCTGTCGGGCCGGGCGAAGTAGACGTGCTCGAAGATGCAGCGGGCCGGCTCGGCGCGCTGGGGCAGGAGATAGGTCTCGAGCCTGCCCGCACGGGAGACCGCGACCTCGCCCGGCTCCAGCTCGCGCACGAAGCGCGCCCCCAGGAGGTCGAAGGCGCAGCTCTCCGAGGCGAAGCACGGGCAGCCGTCGAGGTCGCCCAGGACGAGCGGCCGGAAGCCGTTCGGGTCCCGGGCCGCGATCAGGCAGCGGTCGGTGATGAGGAGCAGCGAGTAGGCCCCGCGCACCTCCTCCAGGGCCGTCATGAAGGATTCGACGATGTCCGGCCGCGGGTTGCGCGCCATCAGGTGGAGGATGACCTCGGTGTCGCTGGTGGTCTGGAAGATCGAGCCGTCGAGCTCCAGGCGCTCGCGGATCTCGTTGGGATTGACCAGGTTGCCGTTGTGGACGATCCCGACCGGGCCCATGGAGGTCTTGACCACGATCGGCTGCGCGTTGGCGACGACGCTCGAACCGGCGGTCGAGTAGCGGGTGTGGCCGATAGCCCGGCGGCCGGGCAGACGGGCGATCACCTTCTCCTTGAAGATATCGGAGACGTGCCCCATGCCCCGCTCCAGGTGGAGCTGCGAGCCGTTCCACGACACGATCCCGGCGCTCTCCTGCCCCCGGTGCTGGAGGGCATAGAGGCCCAGATAGGTCAGGTTGGCTGCGTCGTCACAGCCGTCGATGCCGAAGATTCCGCACATGGAGAAAAGCCCTGATTGAATCCCCAAAACAGTTCCGGGCCGGACTCCCTGGCAGCCCGGCCCTCGCACCACGATCAACGAAAGGCGCCGCTCCGAAATTCTCGCCAGCGGCCCTACAGCCCCAGCGCCTTCGGCAGGGCCGTGGACCAGACCTCGTGGAGGTCGGCGACCGGGACCCTCAGGGTCTCGCCACTGGTGCGTACCTCCAGGTCCGCGCCGCCGACCTCGCCAATCTCGCGGGCCGGGACTTCCGCCTCCTCCGCCGCGCGGAGCACCCGATCGAGCGCGGCCGGCGGGCAGGCGACGATCGCCCGCCCCTGAGTCTCGGAGAAGAGGTCCGCTCCCTCCAGGGGAACCTCGACCCGGACGCCCAAGAGACGCCGGCCGAAGCAGGCCTCGGCCAGGGAGACCAGGAAGCCGCCCTCGGAGAGGTCGTGCGCCGTGCGGACCGTCCCCCGGGCGATCAGCGCGCGCAGCAGCCGGGCGAGGCGCAGCTCGGCGTCCAGGTCCACCTCGGGCGGGCGGCCCTGCTCGACGCCGTGGAGGAGCCGCAGGTAGGCGGCGCCGCCGAACTCGGAGCGGTCCTCGCCCAGGAGGACGATGCGGTCCCCCTCGCGCTGGAACCATGGGTCGGGCAGGCCCGCCAGGTTGGGGATCACGCCCACCATGGCTACCGCCGGGGTCGGGTAGATCGAGCGCCCCTCGGTCTCGTTGTAGAAGGAGACGTTGCCGGAGACGACCGGCACGCCCAGGGCCCGGCAGGCCTCGGACATGCCGCGGACGGCCTCGCGGAACTGCCAGGAGACCTCGGGCCGCTCCGGGTTGCCGAAGTTGAGGCAGTCGGTGAGGCCCACGGGCTCGGCGCCCACGCAGGCCAGGTTGCGCACCGCCTCGGCCACGGCCTGGGCGCCGCCCCGGCGGGGGTCGTGATAGCAATAGACGGGATTGACGTCGCAGGTCATGGCGAGGCCGGACGGCGTGCCCTTCAAGAGCAGCACGGCCGCGTCGCCGCCCGGCCCCTGCACCGTGTTGGTGCGCACGGTGTGGTCGTACTGGGTCCAGATCCAGGCCTTGCTGGCGAGCTCGGGGGTGGCGAGCAGGCGCTCCAGGGCGCCCCGCAGGTCGTCCGGCTGGGGGACCTCCGGCGCCTGCCAGCGCTCGGCGAGGTCGGCCGGCTCGGCCACCGGGCGGCGGTAGACCGGCGCCTCCTCGGTGAGCGGCCGGATGGGGATGTCCGCCGCGGTCTCGCCGCGCCAGGCGAGGACGGCGCGGCCGGTCGAGGTGACCTCGCCGATCCGGGCCACCTCCAGGCCCCAGCGGCGGAAGACCTTCTCGACCTCCTCCTCGCGCCCCTTCTTCGCCACCAGCACCATGCGCTCCTGCGACTCGGAGAGCATCATCTCGTAGGGCGTCAAGCCCGGCTCGCGCAGGGGCACGCGGTCGAGGTCGAGGCGCAGGCCGGTGCCGCCGCGCCCGGCCATCTCGAACGTCGAGCTGGTGAGGCCGGCGGCGCCCATGTCCTGGATGGCCACGATGGCGCCGGTGCGCATGGCTTCCAGACAGGCTTCGAGGAGGACCTTCTCGGTGAACGGATCGCCCACCTGGACGGTCGGCCGCTTCTGCTCGCTCTCCTTCTCGAACGCCTCGGACGCCATGGTGGCGCCGTGGATGCCGTCGCGCCCGGTGCGGCTGCCCACGTAGAGGATGGGGTTGCCCGGGCCGCTCGCGCGAGCGTGGAAGATGCGGTCCCGCCGGGCGACCCCCAGGGCGAAGGCGTTGACCAGGATGTTGCCGTTGTAGCAGCGGTGGAACCCGGTCTCGCCGCCGACCGTGGGGATGCCCACGCAGTTGCCGTAGTCGCCGATGCCGCGCACCACGCCGTCGATCAGGAAGCGCATGCGGGGCGCGTCGATCTCGCCGAAGCGCAGGGCGTCCATACAGGCGATGGGGCGCGCGCCCATGGTGAAGACGTCGCGCAGGATGCCGCCCACGCCGGTCATCGATCCCTGGTAGGGCTCGATGAAGCTCGGGTGGTTGTGCGACTCCATCTTGAAGACGGCCACCCAGCCGTGGCCGATGTCCACCACGCCGGCGTTCTCCCCCGGGCCCTGGAGCACGTGCGGCCCCTGGGTGGGGAACTCGCGCAGGTAGACCTTGGACGACTTGTAGGAGCAGTGCTCGCTCCACAGGGCGGAGGCGATGCCGAGCTCGGTCCAGTTGGGATCGCGGCCGAGGATCTTCTGGAGCCGCTCGAACTCCTCCCCGGTGAGGCCGATCGAGCGGGCGGTTTCTGGCGTGACCGCAGGCTCCTGCGCGACGGTCATCGCGCGGCTCCCACCCCCAGGACGCGGCTCCCGGCCGCGACGGCGCTGGCGAGGAGGGCGAGGCCGTCCGTGCTGCCCAGCACCGGCTCGGAGCAGCGCTCCGGGTGGGGCATCATGCCGAGCACGTTGCCGCCCGCGTTGCAGATGCCGGCGATGCCGCGCGCCGCGCCGTTGGGGTTCCACCGCGGGTCCTCGTCCGCCCGCGCCCCTTCCGGCGTCACATAGCGGAAGACGACCTGCCGGTTCGCCTCCAGGGCGTCCAGCCGCTCGGGCGCGTCCTCGTAGTTCCCCTCGGCGTGGGCGATGGGCAGGCGGAGGAGCTGGCCCTCGCGGAGCTGCCAGGTGAACGGCAGGTCGGCCCGCTCGACGCGCAGGTGGACGTCCCGGCACAGGAAGCGCAGGTTCTGGTTGCGCCGCATGGCGCCCGGCAGCAGGCCCGCCTCGAGGAGGATCTGAAAGCCGTTGCAGATCCCGAGCACCAGCCCGCCGGCCTCGGCATGGCGCTTGACGGCGCCCATCACCGGCGAGAGGGAGGCCAGGGCGCCGGCCCGCAGGTAGTCGCCGTAGGAGAAGCCGCCGGGGAGCACCACCAGGTCGCACCCCTTGAGGGTGTCGTCCTGGTGCCAGAGGAAGGTGGCGTCCTGCTCCAGGACGTGCTTCAAGACGTGATAGACGTCGTGGTCGCAGTTGCTGCCGGGGAAAACGACGACGCCGCACCTCATGGCCGGATCCCCTCGCCGCCCAGGATCTCGACCGAGTAGTCCTCGACCACGGTGTTGGCGAGGAGCTTCTCGCACATGTCGCGCAGCTCCCGGCCGGCGGCCTCGGGGTCCGCGGTGCCCAGCGAGATCTCGAAGCTCTTGCCGGCCCGCACGTCCTCGACGCCCGGGAAGCCGACGCGGTTGAGCGCGTCGCGGATAGCCTTGCCCTGCGGGTCCAGGATCTCACGGCGCGGATAGACCGTGACTCTTGCCTTCACTTACGTCACCTCCAGCCAGGGGGTCGGATGGTCCTGCTCGGTGATCGCCAGGCGCGCGGGGCAGCCCTCCCGGTCCAGCGCCTCGCCGACCGCGGCGGCGGCCAGGGCGGGCAGGTTGTTCGTGCGGGAGAGGTGGTAGAGGACCACCCAGCGCAGCCGGTCGCCGAGCAGCTCGGGGAGGCCCTCGGCGGCCTCCCGGTTCGACAGGTGGCCGTGGCGGCCGGCCACCCGCTGCTTCAGGCTCCAGGGATAGGGGCCGTTGCGCAGCATGTCGAGGTCGTGGTTGGTCTCGAGGATCAGCACGTCGAGGTCCTGGAGGCGTCCCCAGGCGAGGCTGGTGCGGCAGCCGAGGTCGGCCACCAGGCCCACCCGCCGGCCCAGGGGGTCCTGGACGAGCAGCCCGATGGGCTCGGCCGCGTCGTGGGGGAGGAGGAACGGCTCGACGACGAACCCCGCCACCTCGCGCGGCTCGCCGGAGCGGATCTCGACCGCCGCCGCCACGACCTCGCCGCGGAGCCCGGCCCCGTCCAGGGTGCCCACCGTGCCGTAGACCGGCAGCTTGAACCTCTTCGCGAAGCGTTGCGCCCCCCGGCAGTGGTCGCCGTGCTCATGGGTGAGCACCAGGGCGCCCAGGGAGGAGGGATCGAACTCCAGCCGCTTCATCCGCTTGACGATCTCGCGGCAGGAGAACCCGGCGTCGACGAGCAGCCGGTGGGGGCCGGACTCGACGATCACGGCGTTGCCGCCGCTGCCCGAGCCCAGGATGCCGATCCGCAAGGGAGGTCCCACCGGGCGCGGCGCTGGCTCGGGCTCCGGCAGGAAGAAGTCGAAGACGCTCTGCTGGCCGGCAGATTCGAGATCGCGCCGGCGTCTGGAGAATCGGTTGTTCAAGGGATGTACCGCCCAGGAAGAAGGTACCACATTTTGTGGGGTCGCGCGTCCCTGTCCCTAGAACTTGTACTCCCTCCCCTGCTCCAGGAACTCCAGGTCCGGGTTGCGGAGCTGGCGGACCTCTTCCTTGATGCGCTGGACGCAGGGGGGCTTCAGGTGGTGCACGAGCACGGGCATCTTCTTCTGCAGCTTGCGCAGCTCGGACTCCAGCGTCCGGGGGGTGAGGTGCAGCGAGATGTCCGCCACCTCTTGGAGGGAGTTGTCGAAGCTGGTGTCGATGCACAGGGCCTTCAGGTTGGGAGTGCGGTTGGCAATCTCCCAGAAGCGCTGGGTCGGCCCGGTGTCGCTCGACCAGAGCAGAGCCGCACCGTTGTACTCGATCAGGAACCCATGGGTGGGCACCAGGTGGTCCACCGCGATGGGCGTGAACTTCACGCCGTCGATGACCACCGGCACCTCGCTCTCGAACTCGTGGAACTGCACCGCCGGCACCAGGTGGTTGGGGAGGCGGGTGAAGTCCGGCCAGGTGGCGTTGTTGAACAGGTACTTGCGCAGGGCGTAGATCGTCGCCGAGGAGGCGTAGATGTCGATCGCCCCGTCGCTCTTGCCGTAGACGTTCTCGATGAAGAAGGGCAGCGAGTTGGTGTGGTCCATGTGGGAGTGGGTCAGGAGGATCGAGCGCACCCCCACCTGGCGCTCGATGGGCAGGGCCTGCGAGAGCGACCCCGCGTCCAGCGCAATGGTGCCGTTGACCAGGAGGCAGGTCATGCGGCACTCCAGGCTCTCACCTCCGTAGCCCCCCAGGACGTGGACCAGCATATATAGCAGGGATTGTATCCCTCCTCCGGTTCGACGGACAAGGAAAAGAGAGGCTGCGCGGCCTTGATCCCGCGCATCTGGGAAACGTGGCCGGTGGAGCCACCAACACGAACTGTAGAACCTGCTGGATCAGTTGCGAAGGGAACGGCTGCGTCACGTACGAGTTCGACACCTGCGACTGCCCACCCACTACCACCTGTTAGGAGAGCGAGGCGGGGGCCTTCGGAGAGGCCCCCGCGTGCTTCAGAACCGCGTGCCGATCCAGAACTCGGTGCGGAAGCCCTCCTCCTTGATGCCCAGCGGTGGCTTGTAGAGCTTCGCGAAGTCCCAGTTGAAGTCCAGCCCGTAGAGCCGGGCGGTGACGCCCCAGCCGTAGGAGGCGATGCCGTCGTTGAACCGCTTCGTGTCCGAGTCGTAGAGGTCGAAGGTCTCGAAGTCGTTGAACCAGGCGCCGCCCACGTCGAAGAACAGCACGCCACGGATGCCCTGGAAGGCGAGGATCGGGGTGGCGACGAGGTCGATCAGCGGGAACCGGTACTCGAGGTTGGCGAAGAACGCCCGGTCCCCGATGAGGGAGCGGAAGTTCACGCCGCGCACGGTGTCGAGCCCGCCGAAGTAGAACGGGCTCGGCCGGTTGCCCTCTGCCGCGCCGGCGAAGACGCGGAACGCCAGGTTGCTCCGTGTCGTGACTGCCAGGTACTGCCGGAGGTCGAGGGAGGCGTTCTCGAACAGGGTGCCGCTCTGGTCCAGGTCGGGGGCATAGGCGAGGCCCAGCCGCCAGCGGCGGCCGGAGACCGCCCCGTAGTTGGCGAAGATGGTGGAGTCGCCCACCAGGGCGCCCTGGACGATTGGAAAATCGTCGGAAAACTCCGCGAAATCGACGGAGCCGTCGAAATTCCTGAACGGGAGAGCGACCCGGCGGTAGATGTAACCGGCCCCCAGCTCGGCCCGCTGGTAGAAGGTGAACGGGTAGACGATGGACCCGACGGCTCCGGTCACCTGAGCGGCGACGCGTCCCCGGTCGATGCGGTCCTGGAGGGGGTCGCCCGTGGAGTAGAAGGTCCGGTCGTCGAAGATCTCGACCGTCCACTGCCAGCGCCGGGAGAGGTCGGCGTAGAGGATGTCGAAGTTCGAGAAGCTGTCGACCGAGCTGATATTGGCGAAGATCCGCCGGTCCCCCAGGTAGTCCGAGAAGACCAGCAGGACACGGCCTAGGTAGCTCTGGTCGCTGTTGACCCCGATATAGCTCTGGGCGTTCTCGAGGAAGAACTTGTGGCCGCTGTACTTGCCCTTGTTGCTGGGGTCCACGCTCACCTGGATGTCGGGCTCGAAGGCCGGCAGGTCCTTGGCCAGGGTGGGCTCCACCGGGATCTGGACCGTCTGCGGTTCCTTGACCGGCTCGTCGGTGTTGGTGACGTAGAGGTCGAAGCTCCCTTTCCAAAAGCCACCGAAGACCAGCCGCTCCTTACCCTCCGGCTCCGGGAGCACGGTGGGCATGAAGGCGCCGGTCACCACGTCGGTGTACTGGCGGAGCTGACCCGTGCCGAGGTCGAGGCTGAAGATGTTATCCGCGCCCTGGCGGTCCGAGGTGAAGTAGAGCCGCTTGCCGTCCGGCGAGAAGACCGGATCGTTCTCGTTCGACTCCCCGGTGGTCAGGGCGTAGCGGCTGCCCGGCTGTGCCGGGTCCATGCGAAAGACCTTGGCGTAGCCGGTGCCGATCGAGGAGACGAACACGATCGACCGGCCATCGGGCGAGTAGGCGGGAGCGCCGTCGAAGAGCTCGTCGTTGGTGAGGTTGGTGATCGTCCGCGACGCGACGTCGAGGAGGAAGATATCGAACCGGCCATTGCGCCAGCCGGAGAAGGCGATGGTCCTGCCGTCGGGCGACCAGGCGGGCGCGGTCTGCTGCTCGATCCCCTCCATGTCGATGATCTCGCGCAGCCGGCTGTTGAGGACGTCGATCAGCAGCAGGCTCCGTCCCTTCTCCCGCTTGGCGAAGACGGCGATGGTGTTGCCGTCGGGGGAGAAGGAGATGTCCCGCCCCAGCTTGCGCCCGAGGGCCAGCTCCTGGGCGACGAGGTACTGGTACTCGTTCGAGAAGCCCCGGGTCAGGTTGCGGAGCAGCTTGCGGTTCTTGGCGTCGAACAGGACGACGTCCACGTCGCCCTTGTAGGCGGTCAGGGCGGCCACGAGGTCGCCGGACGGCGAGGCCACGGGCGAGGTAGCCAGGCTGCCGCTCCGCTCGTCCTCGATGCGGAAGACGCGGCCGAAGTCGGAAGGCTCGCCGGTCTCGACGAGCTGCGGCAGGTACTTCTTGCGCAGCCAGCGCCGGAACTCGACATCGAAGTCTTCCGGCTCCAGCTTGAAAGCCCGCTTGACGGCGCGGTCCACCCGCGAGCCGATGGTGTTGCGCACCTCGTAGAGGAAGTCGAGGAAGCCCTCCTTGCCCCAGCGCTCCTCGATGAAGTCGAAGACCGCGTGGCCGAAGCGGTAGGCGAAGAAGCCGCCGAAGTCCATGCGGGAGACCGACGGGATGCGGTCGTTGACCACCGCGTCGCGCAGGTACATCTTGTCGCGCTGGGTCTCATCCTTGGCCATGTAGCTCGCCATGCCCTCGATGAACCAGGTGGGAGGCGTGGTGGCCACCGCCTTGGCGAGGCTGCCCTGGAACAGCATGTGGTACTGGAAGATGTGGGTCAGCTCGTGGAGGATGAGCTGCATCAGCTCCGCGTCTGGTATGTCGATCGGCATGACCATGCGGAACCGGGCCGGGCTCGCGAAGGCGCCGACCCCTTCGGGGATGAAGTTGAGGATGATGTTGTTCTGCTCGAACGCCGAGTGGGTGGAATAGTAGATCAGCGGGACCGGGTCCTTGATCTGGAAATTGAACTGCCGCGAGAGCTGGTCGTAGGCGCTCTCGGCGAAGGAGACCACCTTCTGGAGCTGCGGCTCCTCCTCCTTGTAGTAGTAGAGGTTGAAGTGCGGCGAGTGGTAGATCTCCCAGGTGAAATCCCGGTACTGGATCTTGTTCTTGCCGAAGCCCTCGCCATAGATCGAGGGCCCGAACTGCGCCTGCAGGGGCGCCAGGGAGATCAGCAGCGAGCCGGCGGCCAGCAGGCCCGCCAGAAATGACCGGTGCGATGAGAGGGTCAACGGGATCTCCTTTTCTACTGCGTGAACAGGATGCGGCTGGCCTCGACCTCTTTCTGCGTGAACACGTTGACGATGCGGTCCTCCAGCGAGAGCAGGTTCTCGAACATGCCCGCCAGAGGGTCGGTGTTCTCGCCCTCGAAGCTCTGGAAGTCCTTGAAATTGTCATGGTACAGCAGCGCTCCGCTCTTGGCATCGTAGACCTGCATCAGGATGTCGTACTGGAAGCCGGTCTGCTCGACCAGCACCTGGCGGAGGTAGGTGCGGCCATTGTACGGGGAGACGTACTCCTCCGTGCGGTAGCCGGTGCGGTCCTGGATGTCGAAGTCGAGGCCGCCGGTCAGAATCAGGTCCGCCTGCGTCCTCTCGCCCAAGGCGCGCCAGAAGTCCGTCTGCTTGGAAAGCTGGTCCAGGTCGTAGGTGGGGTAGTCGACCGGACCGGGCTCGAGGACCTTGAGCTCGGTCTCCCGCCGCAGGATCTTGAGCAGGTAACGGTCGAACTCCTTCTGCACGTCGATGTCGCGGCCCTTGATCTTCTCCGCGCCCTCCTGGCTCACCACCAGGAAGGGGGAGACGGCGAGGACCTTGCGGCCTTGCAGGTCGAGCTTCGCGCGCTGGGGCAGCGTCAGCTTGACCTCCACCGAGCCGGCGAAGGCGGGCAGCGAGACGAGCGTGAGGAGGGTCGCGAGGACGAGCGTGCGGTTGCGGTTCATGTCGATTCCTCCTTGATCGGCCCGTCCCTTGGCGGGCTCAGCGGGGCGGCCGGTTGTCCGCCGGCGGGGGCGGCACGTCCTCGGGCGTGGACGGTTCCTCGGGCGGCGCGGCCGGCTTCGTGGCGGTCCCGGGCTGGCCCGCCGCAGCGCCCTTACCGGCTTCCGGCTTCGCCGCGCCGGTCTTCGCCGCCTTGTCGCCCTTGAAGCCCTGGTAGAACTCGACGAAACGGGCGTAGTTGGCCCGGATGTCCTTGTCGTTGGGGGCCATCTTGAGGGCCTTCTGGTAGGACTCCAGGGCCTTGTCGAACTGGCCGGACGCCTCGTAGGCGACGCCCAGATTGCTCTGAATGCGGGGATTCTGGGGATCGAGCTTCTCCGCCTCCCGGAAGCGGAAGAGCGCCTCGTCCCACAGCCCGCGGCGGGCCATGTCCACGCCGAAGGCGAGCTGGGCCGAGGCCTGGCTCGGCTGCCCGTAGCCGCTGCACGCGGCTACCGGGACGAGAAGAGCGACGAGACATGCGGCAGCGAAACACGAGCGCATCGAGGGGGACCTCAGCGTGGGCTCCCGGTACCTGGACCGGGTGGATGAATAGGTGAGCGTCATCGCCCGAAATTCCGAGGGCCTAGTATACACAACGCATGCCGGGGCTCCGGCCACGGTGGAGCGAGCTCCCCCAGCCGCCGTCCAGGCATGCCCCTGCCCCAAAGATCCAACACGAAATCCAGCTCGTTTGTCCGGAAGGCACCCTTTTTTCCGTCTTATTAGGGGTGAACGAACAGGAGACCCCCACGCCCATGTCCATCCCGTCCCGCCGCGAGCTGCTGATCGCCCTGAACGCCGCCCCCGAGATCTCCCGCCCGGCCATCTACCGGCTGGCCCAGGAGCTGGACCGCTGGTCCGGCGGCGACGGGCCGCCGGAGCGTCTGGCTGCCGAGACCGGCGTGCCGCGGTCGCAGATGCGCAAGGCGCTCGCCGCGATCGGGACGGCTGCCGAGGCCGCGGCCCGTGAGGCCGCCGAGGCGGAGCGGCTGGGCGGCCGGATCGTGACCTTGGACGACCCCGGCTACCCGCCCGGCCTGCGCCAGCTCTCCCCGCCTCCGCCCGTCCTTTATCTATGTGGCGAGGTGCCAGCCGGCCCCGCCGTGGCCATCGTGGGCTCCCGGCGTCCGGACGCCTATGGCCAGGAAGCCGCCGACCTCTTCGCCCGCTCCTTAGCCGCCGCCGGCGTCACCGTGGTCTCCGGCTTCGCACGGGGGATCGACGCCGCGGCCCACCGGAGCGCCCTCGCGGCGCCAGGGGGCCGGACGGTCGCCGTGCTCGGCTGCGGCCTGGGGCTGGACTACCCCCGGGGGCACGGCCGGCTCGGCGAGGAGATCGCCGCCCGCGGCGCGCTCGCCACCGAGTTCCCCTGCGGCCTCGCACCCCGCGCCTGGCACTTCCCGCTGCGCAACCGCTCGCTCGCGGCGCTCGCGGCTGGCACCCTCGTCGTGCAGGCGGCGCTGCGCTCGGGCTCGCTGATCACGGCCCGTCACGCCCTCGACCTGGGGCGGGACGTCTGGGCGGTGCCGGGCCGGATCTTCGACGAGAGCTCGCTCGGCGCCAACGCCCTGATCCGGGAGGGAGCCCAGCTCGCCCAGCACCCGTCCGACCTGCTGGAGATCCTCCTCCCCCGCTCGGGCGCTCCGCAGATCCCGCTCCCGCTCGCACAGTCAGGCCCGGAGCCGCCCCCCGGCTTCGCGGGCCAGGTGCTCGCCGAGATCCCTGCCGGAGCGACCCGGGTCGCGGAAGAGGTCGCCGTCCGCCTCGACGCGCCGGTGGACCGGGTCCTCGGAGCCCTGCTCGAGCTGGAGCTGGGCGGCTGGGTGAAGCGGATGGCGGGCGCGGTGTACGGGCGGTGAGAGGGTGTCCGCTTGCGTCACCTTCGGCGGCGGTGGTAGTGTCCCCGCCTTGCCCCGGGCAAAGCAGTCCCAGAGCAGTCCCAGAAATATTGCCGACGCCTGCCGGCGTTTGAGAAGCGCGCTATGGCCAAGAACCTGCTGATCGTCGAAAGCCCCGCCAAGACCCGGACCTTGAAGAAGTTCCTCGGCAAGCAGTACGCCGTCGAGGCTTCGGTCGGGCACATCCGCGACCTCGTCAAGAAGGGCAAGGACATGGGGATCGGCCCCGACTACGAGCCCAACTACGAGGTTCTGCCCGACAAGAAGGACGTGGTCAAGAAGCTGCGCCAGGCGGCCAAGCAGGCAGAGACCGTCTACCTCGCCCCCGATCCGGACCGCGAGGGGGAAGCCATCGCATGGCACATCGCCGAGGTCCTCAGCAAAGACGCCAAGGACGTGCGCCGGGTGACCTTCAACGAGATCACCAGGGGGGCGGTGCTCAAGGCCCTGGAGCACCCGGGCTCGATCGACCTCAAGAAGGTGGACGCCCAGCAGGCCCGGCGCGTCCTCGACCGGATGATGGGCTTCCGCCTCTCGCCCCTGCTCTGGGAAAAGGTCAAGCAGGGGCTCTCGGCCGGCCGCGTCCAGTCCGTGGCCCTGAAGATGGTCTGCGACCGCCAGGCCGAGATCGAGGCGTTCCAGCCCGAGGAGTACTGGCTGCTCGGAGCCGACCTCAAGGCGTCCCAGCCGCCGGTCTTCAACGCCCGCCTCTCCCGCATCGACGGCCGCAAGGCCGAGGTCGGCAACGGCGAGGACGCGGCGCGGATCGTCCGCGATCTGGAGAAGGGCCCGTTCACCGTCGCCAAGATCGAGCGCAAGGAGTCGCGGCAGCGGCCGGCGCCCCCCTTCATCACCAGCCGCCTGCAGCAGGAGGCGGCGCGGCGGTACGGCTTCTCGGTCAAGCGCACCATGGCGCTCGCCCAGGGGCTCTACGAGGGCCGCGAGGTCGGCGACCGCGGCTCGACCGGCCTCATCACCTACATGCGCACGGACTCGACCCGCGTGGCCGAGGAGGCGCTGACTGGCGGGCGCGAGTACATCGCCGCCACCTACGGCCCGGACGCCCTGCCCGAGACGCCCAACGTCTACCAGTCCAAGGCCGGGGCGCAGGATGCCCACGAGGCCATCCGGCCGACCAGCTTCGACCTGCCGCCGGACGCGGTCAGGGACTTCCTCAAGGACGAGGAATGGAAGCTCTACAAGCTGATCTGGGACCGCTTCGTCGCCTCCCAGATGCGGCCGGCGGTCTTCGACGTCACCCAGGTGGACGTCGAGAACGGCTCCTACGTGCTGCGCGCCTCGGGCAAGGTCTTGAAGCACCCCGGCTTCCTCGCGGTCTACCGCGAGACCCCGGACGAGGACGCCGGCGAAGAGGCCAACGGCGAGGGCGCCATGCTGCCTCCCCTGCGCGAAGGCGAGACGCTGGAGCTGGTCAAGGTCCTCTCCGAGCAGAAGTTCACCCAAGCCCCGGCGCAGTACAGCGAGGCCACCCTGGTCAAGGCGCTGGAGGAGAACGGCATCGGCCGGCCCTCCACCTACGCCACCATCCTCTCCGTGCTGACCGACCGCGACTACGTCGAGCGGCTGGAGGGTCGCTTCCGCCCTACACCGCTCGGCCGGCTGGTCAACGGCATGCTCCAGAAAGGGTTCAACGACATCCTCAACGAGGGCTACACCGCCGCTCTCGAAGAGCAGCTCGACAAGATCGAGGAGGGGGAGATTCCCTGGAAGCAGGCGGTCTCGGACTTCGACCGGAAGTTCACCCGCGACCTGGAGACGGCGGGCGAGCAGATGCCCAACGTCAAGCGCGAGGGGGTGCCCCTCGACGAGACCTGCCCCGAGTGCGGCTCGCCGCTGATCATGCGCTTCGGCCGCTACGGCCCGTTCATCGCCTGCAGCAACTATCCGGAGTGCAAGTACACCCGCAACCTGGAGGAGCCGGCGGCCGCGGAGACCCCGGCCAACGGCAGCGCCGAGGAGGAGGTCCCGCCTTGCGAGGTGTGCGGCCGGCCCATGTCGCTCAAGCGCAGCCGCTTCGGCACCTTCTACGGCTGCACCGGCTATCCGGAGTGCAAGAACATCCGCAAGATCGGGCCCCAGGCTGCGCCGCCCAAGCCGACCGGGGTCGCCTGCCCCGAGTGCGGCAAGGGCGAGATCGTGGAGAAGCGCTCGCACCGGGGCAAGACCTTCTGGTCCTGCAACCGCTACCCGGACTGCAAGTTCTCGCTCTGGAAGCGGCCGGTGCCGCGCGACTGCCCGGAGTGCGGCGCCAGCTTCCTCCTGGAGAAGGTCACCAAGAAGCACGGCCTCCAGTACGTCTGCAACACCGAGGGCTGCGGCTACGCGGAGGACGCCGCGGAGGTCGAGGCCACGGCCTGACGCGTGCGTTACCATACCGCCCCGTGACCTTCGACGTGGTCATCCCCGCGCGCGACGAGGAGCCCACCATTGCGGCGGTGGTGCGCGCGGCCCGGGCAGCGGCCGGCGTAGGGCGGGTCTTCGTGGTGGACGACGGATCGGCCGACCGGACGGCGGAGAAGGCTGCGGCGGCCGGGGCCACCGTGATCCGGGCCCGTCCCGCCGGCGAGCCGGGGAGCAAGGCACAGGCCCTCGCGCAGGGGGTCGCGGCTGCGGATGCCGGCGTCCTGGTCTTCTTCGACGCCGACCTCCTGGGAGTCGAGCCCTTCCACTTCGAGGCCCTCGCCGCGCCGGTGCTCGCGGGCGAGGCCTGGCTCTCCTGTGGCATGATCCACTATGGCGCCCTCCGCAATCCCCTGTTCCTGCGCCTGCCGCCGATCACCGGGCTGCGGGCCCTGCGGCGGGAGGTCTTCGAGGCCATCCCGGGGGAGAGGCGGAACGGCTTCCAGATCGAGATCATGGTCAACGAGGTGATCGCCCGCCAGGGCCTGCCGAGCGCAATCCGGGTGCTGCCCGGTCTGCGGCACCGCTCCAAGGTCGAGAAGCAGGGCTGGCGGCAGGGGCTGCCCGCCCACCTCGCCATGACTCGCGAGCTGCTCGCGTGCCTGCGGTTCGTCCCCCTGTGGACCTACCCGGCCTATCTCCGCAACCTGCGGGTCCTGCCGCCCGCGGCTCCGCCGCCGCTCCGGCCGGTCCCGCTCCGGGAGGCGGGCTAATCCGTCTCCTGGGCCTCTCCGTAGGTAAGGGCATGAACGCCAAGACCACGAACCTCCTCCTCGCGATCCTCGGCCTCCTCCTCGCCGCCGCCCTGCCGGCCGGCGCGGCCGCGCCCCCGGACTACAGGGTCTGGGGCGAGCTGCTCGCCAAGCACTACGACCCGGCCAGGGGAATGAACTACAAGGCCCTCAAGGATCAGGACAAGAAGACCCTCGACGACCTCCGCCGCCAGATGGCCATGGTGGACGTCCAGTCGCTCTCGCGGCCGGACCAGCTCGCCTATTGGATCAACCTCTACAACATCTCCGTGGTCGCGATCGTGGTGGACAACTATCCGGTCGAATCCATCCGCGACCTGTCGACCGACCCGATCATCCGGCTGAACGTCTTCAAGAAGGACTCGGTGGACACCCGGCGGGGGAAGGTCTCGCTCAACGACATCGAGAACGAGAAGGTCCGCGAAGGCTTCAAGGACCCGCGCATCCACTTCGCCATCAACTGCGCGGCCAAGAGCTGCCCGCCCATCCGGCCGGAGCCCTACGTCGGGTCCCGGATCTCGGAGCAGCTCGACGATCAGGCGCGGAAGTTCCTCAACGGCCCGAACGGCGTCCGCCTGGAGAAGAAGGGCGGGGTCCTGATCTTGCATACCACCAAGGTGATGGACTGGTTCGAGGAGGATTTCAACAAGTGGGGCGGCGGGCAGGTCGACTTCATCATCCGCTACGCGGCTGCCGACAAGCGCAAGCAGATCGAGGCGGCGGGCAACCAGATCAAGCTGGAGTTCGACGACTATAGCTGGAAGCTGAACGACGCTTCCCGGTAGGGCGCCACGGCCCTGCCGGGCCTGGAGGGAGGGCATGATCGGCCAGCCAGGGTCGCTCAAACGGGTGGTGGAGCTCTTGCGGGATCCGGCCACGGCCGAGAAGCGGCGGATCCTGGCCGAACGTTGGGCGGGGCTCGACCCGGCCCTTCGCCTTCCCGGGCAGGGCCTGGGGCAGAAGGCCACCGGCTGCGGCGCCACGGTCGGCATCCAGCCCCGCTGTGACTTCTCCTGCACCGGCTGCTACCTTGGCCGCGAGGCGAACGGCATCCCGGCCCTGCCGACCGCAGCCGTGCTGCGGCAGCTCGACGAGCTGCGCCGCTTTCTCGGCCCCAAGAGCAACGTCCAGGTCACCGACGGCGAGGTGACGCTCCGCCCGGTGGAGGAGCTGGTCGAGATCCTCCGCTACGCGCGCGCGATCGGCGTCATCCCCATGGTGATGACCCACGGCGACAGCTTCCGCCGCCGGCCGGGCCTGCTGGAGCGGCTGATGACCGAGGGGGGGCTGACCGAGGTCTCGATCCACGTGGACATCACCCAGCGCGGGCGAGACGGCTACAAGGTCCCGAAGTCCGAGCTGGAGCTGACGCCGCTGCGCGACGAGTTCGCGGCCATGGTCCGCGCGGCGCGCCAGACGACCGGCCGGCCGCTGCGGGCCGCCATGACCCTCACCGTCACCCAGGAGAACCTCCCCCAGGTCGCCGACGTGGTCCGCTGGCTGGTGCGCAACCGCGACGCCTTCGGGCTCGTCAGCTTCCAGCCGCTCGCCCAGGTGGGGCGGACGCGGAAGAACCAGCGGGGGGTGACGGCGGACGAGCTGTGGCGCGAGGTCGGCCGGGGGACGGCCGATTTCGGATTTGACCTCCGGGGCACGGGACCCATGCACTTCGGCCACACCGAGTGCACGCGCTTCGTCCCCTTGATCGCGCTGCAGCGGCCGGGCGAGGAGCCGCGGCTCTTCCAGGCCATCCGGGACGAGCCCGAGGACGTGGCCATCATGCAGGAGTTCTTCGCGCACGGCCTGGGCGGGGCCGCCTTTCGGGACGACCGCCCCGTCGAGAAGGTCGCCCGCTTCCTCGGCATGGTCCGCACCGCTCCCCGATGGATGCTGGGCCGCGGCCGGCGCTGGGCGGACGGCCGGTTCCGGCGCGAGGCCGGGATCTCGCTGCCTCGCCTGCTTCTCGAGAGCCTGCGGGGCCGCCTTCGGCTCGACGGCATCACCTTGACGAGCCACCACTTCATGAGCCCCGACGAGGTGCGGACCCCGCTCGGCCGGGAGCGGCTCGCCGCCTGCGTGTTCCGTCTTCCCTACCGGGGCGAGATGGTACCGATGTGCCAGATGAATGCGGACGGCGTGCGCGAGCGCTTCTACGCCGAGATCCTCGCCGGAGGACCTCCGGAGGAGCTGGAGCGGGTCCGGCCCCTCCTGCCGGTCTTGGGCTAGCGGGCGCCGACTGCATCTCGCGAGGGATCCCCTGCTGCGAAACAGGCACCTCGCGGCCCCTGGAGGACCGCCGCGAGACGCTCCCCCGGACACTACGTTGCGTCCCCCTCAATACATGTTGCGAAAACTCCATACAGGGCGCGTCGGCGGTGGATATTCCGCAACAGAGCGAGCGCAACAGGCAGCAAACACCGCCAACTTCACGGCGCGTTGCGAGTTTGCCGCAGCTCCGCTACTCCCACGCCCAAGAAAAGGGAGCCCATTGGCATCGCGGGGGAGCTTACTTGCAGCAAATGACGAGGGGGTCGCAACGTAGTGTCCGGCGCAGGCCGCTCGACCCGTCGATTCGCATCAACTTGCAGGGACTGCTCGCTCACAGACGAGGGCGGTGAAGCGGTGCCAGACCGCTCCTCGGTCGAAGTCCCGGACGACCCGCAGCCGCCGGTCTCCCGTTCCATATTCGACCCACGCATTCCGGTGGAGGGACGCCCGGCTCTCCTCCATCGTCACGCTCGCGGGATCGATCAGGTACATCGCCGCCAGCAGGTCGAAGACCGGGAACGACGGCGATCCCCGGACCAGCAGCGAGCGGCGGCGCCAGCGCCGGGAATGCCGGCGCAGGAAGTCCCCGAGGGGTCCCCGCAGCTCCGCCAGCTCCCGCCGGCCCGCCCGCAGCCGGCGGGCCACATCGAGAGGCACGACCGTGAGGGGCAGGTCCGAGGCGAAGACGGCTCGCGTCGCCTCCCGGTCGCGGGTCAGGTTGAACTCGTGCGGCCACCAGGGAGGGAACCGCCCCGGGGAGCTGGTATTGCTGCCGACGAGGACGACCTCCGAGATCGTCCCTTTCCCGAGGACGGCCGCCAGGTTCGTCAACGGTCCCAGGGCGACGAAGCAGAGAGGTCCGTCCTCCCAGAGGTCCGCCGCCCGGTCGATCCGGTCCGGCACGTCGCCGGCCTGGACGCCCCGCAGATAACGTCCCCGGTATCCGCACAGCTCGCCCAGGGCGCGGTTGTTGCGGTCCGCCTGATCCTCCGAGGTGTTGCCGCCGACGCTGGCGATCGCCGCGACGGGCAGGCCGCTCCGGAGCAACGCGGCGAGGGCGAAGGCATCGTCCACGTCTCCTGAGGGGGAGCCCAGGGCGTTGTCGGTATCGAGGAGGAGCATGGAAGCTATACTCCCTCGCATGACCTCGCCCGTCCACATCATCGGCGGCGGACTCGCCGGCTCGGAGTGCGCCTGGCAGCTCGCGGAGCGCGGTGTCGCGGTCGTGCTCCACGAGATGCGGCCGGTCCGCGGGACGCCCGCGCACAAGACGGGGGACCTGGCCGAGCTGGTGTGCAGCAACTCGCTGCGCAGCGACGATCCGCTCCACGCCGCGGGCCTGCTCAAGCGGGAGATGGAGGCGTTCGGCTCGCTCGTCATCGGCAAGGCGCGGCAGGCGTCCGTGCCGGCGGGGAGCGCTCTGGCCCTCGACCGCGACCGCTTCGCCGCCCTGGTGACGGCGGCGATCGCCCGCCATCCGCGGATCGAGCTGCGGCGCGAGGAGGTGACGGAGGTCCCGGAGGGCGAGGTCGTCATCGCCACCGGACCCCTCACCTCGGAGGCCATGGCAGCGCGGCTCCAGCGGCTCCTGGGGAGCGAGTACCTCTACTTCTACGACGCCATCGCCCCCATCGTCGAGGCCGAGAGCCTGGATTTCTCGCAGCTCTTCTGGCAGTCGCGCTACGGCAAAGGGGAGGGGGACGACTATCTCAACGCTCCCCTGGACCGGGAGCAATACCTCGCCTTCCACCAGGCGGTCGTCGACGCCGAGGTGGTGGCGCCGCACGAGTTCGAGAAGGCGGTCTTCTTCGAGGGGTGCCTCCCCATCGAGGAGCTGGCCCGCCGCGGCGTGGACACCCTCCGCTACGGGCCGATGAAGCCGGTGGGGCTCACCGCCCCGGACGGGCGGCGGCCGTACGCGGTCGTCCAGCTCCGGCAGGAGAACCTGGCGAAGAGCCATTTCAACCTCGTGGGTTTCCAGTCGCGCATGAAATGGGGCGAGCAGCAGCGGGTGCTGCGGATGATCCCGGGCCTCGCGGACGCCCGCTTCGTCCGCTTCGGGCAGATCCACCGCAACACCTTCGTCAATGCGCCTACCCACCTCGACAAGCAGTACCGGCTGAAGACGGAGCCCCGGGTGCGCCTCGCGGGGCAGATCACCGGCGTCGAGGGGTACCTCGAATCCGCGGCGACCGGGCTCGCCATCGGCCTCTACATCGCTCTGGAGCGGGGGGGCCGCGAGCCGGAGCCCTTCCCGGCCCCCACGGCCCTGGGAGCCCTCGCCAGGCACCTCACGGAATCGGACCCCAGGCACTTCCAGCCGGCCAACGTCAACTACGGCCTGTTCGCGGAGCTGGAGGGGCGGGTGCGGCGGGGGGACCGCCGGGCCGCCTACGTGGAGCGGGCCTGGAGCGAGCTGGCCGCCTGGGCGGAGCGCAACGGGGTGGCGGCGGCCATCCCGGCCGAGGCCGCCGCCGGAGTGTCCTGATCCGCGCCCCATGCGCCGGCTGATCCATCGTTTCCTCGAGCACCTGGAGGGGGAAAGGCAGCTCTCGCCGCAGACCCTCCGCGCCTACGAGCACGACCTCGTCACCTTCCACGAGTTCCTGGCCCGCGACTTCCTCGGCAAGGAGCCGGAGGCGGTGCGGCCGGGGGACGTGGACGCCCTCGCCGTGCGCTCGTTCCTGGCGGCGCTCACCCGCTTGGGGTTGGGCAAGCGCAGCCAGGGGCGGGCCCTCTCGGCCGTGCGCAGCCTCTTCCGCTTCGCCTGCCGCGAGGGGACCCTGCCGGCCAACCCGGCGCAGGGGGTCAAGACTCCCAAGGCGCCGAAGACCCTCCCCCGCCACCTGCGGCCCGGCGAGGTCGAGACCCTGATCGAGGCTCCCTCGGGCGACGAGCCGCTGGAGCGGCGCGACCGTGCCATCCTGGAGCTGCTCTACGCCGCGGGCCTGCGGGTCTCCGAGCTGGTGGGGCTCGACTGGCCGGACGTGGACCTCTCGGCCCGGGTGCTGCGGGTGATGGGCAAGGGGAGCAGGGAGCGCATGGTCCCCTTCGGCCGGCCGGCGGCGGAGGCGCTGCGGAGCTGGCTCGCGGTGTGGGAGACCGTGCGCGACCCCCAGGACGCCGGCGAGCCGGTCTTCCTCAACCGCTTCGGCGGCCGTCTGACCGACCGCTCGGTGCGGCGGGTGATCGACCGCTGGGTCGAGGCCGCGGCGGTGGCCAGGGGGGTCCACCCGCACACGCTGCGGCACACCTTCGCCACCCACCTGCTGGAGAACGGCGCCGACCTGCGGGCCATCCAGGAGCTGCTGGGGCACAGCTCGCTCTCCACCACCCAGAAGTACACCCACCTGGAAGTGGAGCGGCTGCTCGCGGTCTACCGCGACGCCCATCCGCGGGCGCGGCGGGGGTCGGAGTGATCCGGGGGCAGTTCCCCTGCACGCCCGGCGGCGCGATCCTAAAGGGGCGGCGGCGGCTTCGCGCCCTGCTGCTGGGACTGACGCTGGTGATGCTGGCCGTGGGCGGGCTTACCCTGACGGCCGGCCGGATCGGGCCCGGCATCCTGGCCCTTGGCGTGGCGCTCATCCCCTGGACCGCCTGGCGGATGAGCGGAGACCTCGACCCGTTCTGGCTCGACCTCGAGGACGGCTGGCTCGCCATCCAGATGCGCCGCCGCCGCGAGCGCTTCGCCGCCGCCGGCGCGCAGGGGCGCCGCCTCGCCGCCGAGGAGATCGCCCACCTGGAGTCGCTGACCACCACGGGCGGGGTGGCGGCCGGCACCGGCGGCTTCGAGTCCCATCGGCTGGGGGAGTTCGACCTCTACGCGAGCAACCTCGCCAACGCCGTGCTGGTGGACCTCGGCGAGACGCGCCTGATCGTCACCCCGGACGACCCGGAGGAGTTCCTGGAAGCGCTCCGATCCCCCTGATATACAATGCCCTGCCCATGGATGCGTTCACCTCCACGACCGTCCTCCTCGTGCGCCGCGACGGCAGGATCTGCATGGCGAGCGACGGTCAGATCACGATGAACCAGAACACCATCGTCAAGAGCAGCGCCAAGAAGATCCGCCGCGCCGGCAAGGGCAAGGTGCTCGTGGGCTTCGCCGGCGGCGGCGCGGACTCGCTGGCGCTCTTCGTGCGGCTGGAGGAGAAGCTCGAGGAGTTCGGCGGCAACCTGGAGCGGGCGGTCGTCGAGCTGGCCAAGGACTGGCGGACGGACCGCGCGCTGCGCCAGCTCCAGGCGGCGATGATCGTCACCGACAGGGACAAGAGCTTTTTCGTCTCCGGCGTAGGTGAGCTGATGCAGCCGGACGAGGACGAGCCGGTGCTCGCCGTGGGCTCGGGCGCCAACTTCGCGCTGGCCGCCGCCCGCGCCCTGCGCCGGCACACCGCGCTGCCCGCTCCCGACATCGTGCGCGAGGCGATGAAGATCGCCGCCGAGATCTGCATCTTCACCAACGACCGGCTGACCCTAGAGGAACTTTGAGAAAGAAAGCCATGGCCATCCAGGTCTCTCCCAGCGAGGCCCAGCACGGCCTCGCGATCGAAAATATGACGCCGCGGCAGATCGTCTCCGAACTCGACAAGTTCGTCGTCGGGCAGCGGCAGGCGAAGCGCGCCGTGGCCATCGCGCTGCGCAACCGCTGGCGCCGCCAGCAGCTCCCGGCGGAGCTCGCCGAGGAGATCGCGCCCAAGAACATCCTGATGATCGGCCCCACCGGCGTCGGCAAGACCGAGATCGCCCGCCGCCTGGCACGGCTGGCGAAGGCCCCCTTCCTCAAGGTGGAGGCGAGCAAGTTCACCGAGGTGGGCTACGTCGGCCGCGACGTGGAGTCGATGGTGCGCGACTTGGTCGAGATCGCCGTCACCATGGTCAAGGAGGAGAAGCGCGAGGCGGTCCGCGAGGCCGCCGCGGCCCACGCCGAGGACCGCCTGCTCCAGCTCCTGGTGCCGCCGCGGCCGATCAACGCCTACCTCCGCCACGAGGAGGAGAACGAGGACGAGCTGGCCGCCACCCGCGAGAAGTTCCGCGACAAGCTCCGCTCCGGCGCCATGGACCACCGGCGGGTGGAGATCGAGGTGGACGAGTCGAGCTACCCGAGCCTCGAGATGTTCACCCCCCAGGGGGTCGAGGAGGTGGGCATCAACATCAAGGAGATGCTGCCCGGCCTCTTCGGCCGCAAGAAGAAGCAGCAGGTCTCGGTGGCCGAGGCGCGCGAGATCCTGCTGCAGCAGGAAGCCGAGAAGCTGATCGACCGCACCCAGGTCTCCCGCGAGGCGCGGCAGCGCGTCGAGCAGGGGGGCCTGATCTTCCTCGACGAGATCGACAAGATCGCCGGCCGCGAGGGGGGCCGCGGCCCCGACGTGTCGCGCGAGGGCGTGCAGCGCGACCTGCTGCCGATCGTCGAGGGGACCAACGTCTCGACCAAGTACGGGATGGTGAAGACGGACCACATCCTGTTCATCGCGGCGGGCGCCTTCCACGTCAGCAAGCCCTCGGACCTGATCCCGGAGCTGCAGGGGCGCTTCCCCATCCGGGTGGAGCTGGACGCGCTGACCGAGCAGGACTTCGTGCGCATCTTGACCGAGCCCGAGACCGCGCTCACCAAGCAGTATTCGGCCCTGCTCTCCACCGAGGGCGTGCAGCTCGATTTCACGTCCGACGCCGTGGCGGAGATCGCCCGGCTGGCCGTCGAGGTCAACTCCTCGACGGAGAACATCGGCGCCCGCCGGCTCTCGACGCTCATGGAGCGACTGCTCGACGAGGTCTCCTTCGAGGCCCCCGACATGACCGGGGTGAGCGTGAAGGTGGACGGCGAGTACGTCCGCCGGGTGCTCGCGGGCATCGTCAAGGACCAGGACCTCTCGCGCTATGTCCTCTAGGGCACCGACGCTCCTGGCGCTCGCTCTCCTCCTTGGGGCGTTCGGCTGCGGCAAGCAGGGGGACCCCATGCCTCCCCTGCGGGCGATCCCCGCTCCGACCCGGGATCTTGCGGTGGTCCAACAGGGCCCGCGGCTCCTCCTGAGCTTCAGCTATCCCCAGGTCACGCCAGCCGGCACGGCCCTGGAAGGGATCTCGGCCCTGGAGATCTGGGAGGCGACGCGGCCCGCGCCGGAGGGCAAGGCGGGCCCGATCGACCCGCGGGAGTTCAACGCCGCCGCCAGGCTCCAGCAGCGGATCGCGGGCGCGGACCTGACCGGGGCGACTGCGGGCAGCCGGGTCAACGTCCTGCTGCCCCTGCCCGAGACCGCCGCGGGCGCGGCTCCGCAGGCCCGCTACTTCGCCGTCCGCACCTTCGGCAAGGACGGCGACCAGTCCGAGCTCTCGAACGTGGTGTCGGTGGTGCCCAAGGCGCCGCCCCCGGCGCCCCAGCGGGTTGCCGTGACCGCCCGCGGCGACGGCGTGCTGGTGGAGTGGTCCGGCGTCGAGGAGGCCACCGGGTACAACGTCTACCGCCGGGACGCCAAGGAGCGCGCGCACGGGCGGCCGCTCCACACCGCGGGAGCCCAGGAGAGGAGCTGGCTCGACACCACCGCCCGGTTCGGCCAGAGCTACATCTACACGGTGACGGCCCTGGCCCAGCAGGAGCCTGCGATCGAGAGCGCCATCACCAGCGAGCACGAGGTGGTCTACCAGGACCGCTTCCCGCCGCCGCCCCCGGGCGAGGTCGTGGCCCTGGCCGAGGCGGGCCGGGTGCGCCTGGTCTGGCGCGCCAGCGAGGCGGACGACCTCGCCGGCTATCTCGTCTACCGCCGCGTCGAGAGCGGCGGCTTCGAGCGCCTGACCGCCCAGCTGGTCGAGAGCGCCGAGTTCGTCGACACCGCCGTCCGCGCGGGCCAGGCCTACACCTACCGCTTGACGGCGGTGGACCAGTTCGGCAACGAGAGCGCGCCCGGGGGCGAGGTCCGGGCCAGGGTGCCATGACCCACTTCTACAAGGTCTCCGGCAGCGGCAACGACTTCCTGGCCCTGGCGGAGCCCTTCGAGGTCCCTTCGCCGGAGACGATCCGCGCCTGGTGCCAGCGCGGCATATCGCTGGGGGCCGACGGCCTGTTCGTGCTGCGGCGGGCCGGGGGCGGCGCCACCATGGACTACGTCAACGCCGACGGCCTCGCCGCCGACCTCTGCCTGAACGGCACCCGCTGCGCCGCCCAGCTCGCCTTCCATCTGGGATGGGCGGAGGGGACGGTAAAGGTGCGGACGGGGGCCGGGGTCTTCCCGGCGCGGCGGCTGGACGAGTCCCGCGTCGCCGTGGACCTCCCCGCGCCCACCGAGCCGCCGCGGGAGCTCGCCGTGGACGCCGGGGGCAGGCCGTACGCCGGCTACCGGATCCTCGTCGGGGTCCCCCACTTCGTGCTGCTCTGGCCCGCGGGGCTGGAGAGCGCGCCCGTCCGCGAGCTGGGCCGGGAGATCCGGCACCACCCCGCCTTCGGCGCGCCGGGAACCAATGTCAACTTCGTCCGCTTCCCCGGGGAGCGCCGCATGGAGATCCGCACCTACGAGCGGGGGGTCGAGGAGGAGACCCTCTCCTGCGGCACCGGAGCGCTGGCCGGCGCCGCTGTGGGGCTCGCCAGGGCCGAAGCCCGGCTGCCGCTGCGCGTGGAGACTCAAGGGGGGTTCGAGCTGGAGGTGGACGGCGATCTGGCGCAGGGACGGTGGTCCCTCGCCGGCGATGCCCGGGTGGTGGCCGAGGGGGAGATGCTCCCCGGGGCCCTGGCGAGCCCGTCGCCGCCCGCCTGGAGAGCCCCACTCGCCGGATCGTGACGGATTCGTTATCCTTGCGCGGGCCGGCCGTCATCAGGCGGCCATATTCTTGCACGTCGGTCAGAGCCGGGAGGGCCGAGATGAGGAAATCCTCTGGAGGAGACCGTCGCGTCGCAGCCATCGTACCCGCCTACAACGAGGAAGCCACTCTGACGGAGGTCCTCTCGGTCCTCAAGGCGGCCCCGGCCATCCAGGAGGTTCTGGTGGTCTCCGACGGCTCGACCGACGGCACCGTCGAGATCGCCCGCGCCATGGGGTTGCGGACCATCCATCTGCTCCGCAACCACGGCAAGGGGCGGGCCATGGCGGTCGGCGTGGCGCACACCGACGCCGACATCCTGCTCTTCGTGGACGGCGACATCCTGAATCTGACGGTGGACCTCCTGGACCGGCTGATCGAGCCCGTCCTCTCCGGCCGTTCCGACATGAACGTGGGCATCCGCCACCGCGGCCGGACCATCAACGCCGTCCAGAGCCACACCGGGCCGCTGCTCTCGGGCATCCGCTGCCTGCGGCGGGAGGTCTTCGAGGTCGTCCCTGAGAGCCACCTGGAGGGGTTCGCCATCGAGACCGGCCTCAACTGGGCCTGCCGCCAGCTCGGCTGCCGCACCACCACGACCGTGATGCACAACCTGAAGCACCTGGTGAAAGAGAAGAAGCGCGGCCTGGTCCAGGGGTTCCGCGCCCGCTTCGAGATGTTTGCGGCGGTGTTCCGCGCCTACCTGCACCTGCAGGTCGAGCCGCCGGCCTTGCGAGACGTCCCGGCGAGGCCTGCCCGCAAGCCCGAGCTCGAGTACATCAACTTCTGACCGGCCCGTTCGCGGAGGTCCGCGACCTCCGTCTCAATATCAAATATCAATAGTGGTGCTACCACTGTTGCTTCTGCCAGGGCGTCGTATTAGGATGGGTTTTCAGTTTATGAGGAAGGCTCAAGCTTTGGTCGGACCCGAGGGAGAAGCTCACGTCGAGCTGTCGTCGCGCGACCGCATCCTGCAGGCCGGCCGCGAGCTGTTCGCCGAGGACGGCTACGAGAACACCACGACCTCGGCGATCGCCCGCATGGCGGGGACCAGCGAGTCGCAGCTCATCAAGCACTTCGGCAGCAAGGAGGGGCTGCTCGAAGCGATCTTCGACGATGCCTGGCGGCGGATGGCGCAGGGCCTGCGGCACGTGCAGGAGGGATCCAGCTCCCCCCTCGCCAGGCTGCGGGGGCTGACGGAGGTGATGATCGGCGCACTCGAGAGGGACAAGGAGCTGCGGACGCTGATGCTGCTCGAGGGACGCCGCATCCGCAAGCACGGCCACATGGTGCTGCTGACCCGCGGCTTCCGGCAGTTGCTGTCGGTGATCGACGGCATCCTGCAGGAGATGCGGGACCTGGGATTGCTCAAGCAGGATCTCAACCCGGAGGCGATCCGGTCGGCGCTGATCGGCGCCTTCGAGGGTCTGCTGCGCGACCAGCTCCTCGCCGAGCGGGCGAACTATCCGGCCCACTACGACGGGGCCGAGCTACGCGCCACCTACCGGGCGGTGCTCGAGTGCTTCCTCGCCAGGCCGGACTCGGACGGCCACGGCTCCTAGCTCCCGCGGACACCGTTATCATTCCTCCATGCTCCCTCTGGTGCTCGCGCTTCTCCTGGGGGCGCCGCCGTCCCCGGCGCTCCCCGCTCCCCTCCGCTTCACCGCGAGCGCCTTCGGCAAACCCGTGGAGATCGAGGTCCGGGACCTCCCGCGGGACGCCGCCCAGAAGGCGGTCCACAAGGCCCTCGCCGAGATCGCGGAAATCGAGCGGCTCACGGACGCCACCCGCCCCGGCGGCGGCCTCACGGCCCTGAACGCCGCGGCCGGCAGAGGTCCCCAGCCCCTGGACTCGCGGCTCCTGACGGTGCTGACTCGCGCTCGCGACTTCTGCGTCTGGTCCGAAGGAGCGCACGGCCCCCTCGGCCGCGACCTCTACGCGCTCTGGGGACCGCGGACCCCAGCCTCGGACCCACCCTCGCCGGAGCGCGTGGAGCAGGCGGCGGCCCGGACGGCTTGCGACCGGCTGACCCTCGATCCACAGAAGGGAACTGCCACGCTCGCGGAGGGCAGCGGCCTGGACCTGTGGGGGTTCGCGGAGGGCCTCGCCGTGGACCGTGCGGCCGAGGTCCTGCGGCAGGGCGGCGTCGGCAACGGCTTCGTCCGGATCGGCCCGGTCCAGAGGAGCTTCGGCGCGGGACCCGTCGGCAACGGGTGGCCAGTCGCGCTGCCCCGGGTGCCCGGGCTGGAGGAATCCGCGGGGCAGGTGCACCTGCGCGATCGGTCCCTGGCGGTCGCGTTCCTGTCGGACCATCCCTACGTCAACCAGCGGACGGGCCGCCCCGCCCAGGGCGTGCTGGCGGTGATCGCGGTCACGGACCTGGCGATGGACGCCCAAGGCCTCGCGGCGGCCCTCCTCATCGCCGGTCCCCGGGAGGGCCAGCTCCGCATGGGGTCGCTGCGCCCGCGCCCCTCCGTCCGCTGGTTCCTCGGGAGCGGCGTGGGAGCGCCGGTCCAGGTGGACTACCACTGGTCGGAGATCAGCCGGAGATAGAGCGCCGGACGCCCGCGGCTGCGCGCGGCCGCCGGCTGCGGAGCCAGGCCAGGGCCGCCGGCACCTGGTGCGCGAGGTAACCCGCCAGCCAGAGCCCCGACGCGATCAGATGGACGATCCCCCAGATGTGCCGCCAGTCCCCCTCCACCGCGGTCTGGATCAGATATCCGGAGACGACCATGGGCACTAGGGTGAAGATCAGGGAGACGCCGCTCCGGCGGCGCCGGTCGACCCCCCGCTGCAGGTGCGACCAGGCGTGGCGGTGCCAGACCAGGCCGGCGGCGAAGACCAGCAGGGGAGCGACCAGGACGTGCAGGTGCTGCACTGTGGGCTGCAGCGGGTGATTGACCACCGCGTAAGGATCGGCCGGCTCCACCAGGCAGATCATCCAGGCGTAGACCAGCCCGGTGCCGCCCACCAGCAGGCTCGCGAGGTGGAGGATCCAGGCCTCGAAGCGGCTCACCGCCGGGCCCCCTCGGCGAGCACCTGATGCAGCGCCAGCACCCGGCGCACGGCGTCGGTGGTGGCGCGGGCCGTCAGGGTGGCCCCGGTCACCGGCCGGATGTCCCGCTTGAGCTGGAGGTCCGGCCCCAGGGTCTTGCCGTGGAACTGCGCGTACCACGCGCCCCGCGGCAGGTATTCCTCCGGTTCGCGGAAGGAGAGCACCTCGATGCGCCCCACCCGGCCTTGGCGGTCGACCACGATCATCAGCGTCTCCGGCAGGGTACGGACCCGGTGGGTATCGAAGAAGGCGGTGCCGACCGGCTGCCCGCCCCGGGTGGCCACGTGGTAGTTGACCAGCGCGCTCGGGATCTCCCCCTGCGAAAGCTCGCGGGCGCGCCGCACCTGCTCCGGCGTGAGGAAGGCCGTGCGCCGCACGACCTCGCAACCCGGGAAGGCAAGCTTGAGCGCCTCGTCCACGGTCACGAAGACCCTGGCCGCGGCGGGGCGCCCCGCGGCGGCCAAGAGCAGCAGGCCCGCGAGGAGCCGTCTAGAAGACGTAACCCAGCAGCACATTGAACCGGTCGACGCCGGTGCCGGCCTCGTTGTCCCCATTCTGATAATCCGCCTTGAGGACGAGTTGCTCGATGGGCTTGTAGGCGACCCCCAGGGTGAGGCTCTCAACGTCGTTGGCCGGGTTGGCCTGGAAGCCCGCGGGCACCTCCTCCTGGGTGTTGAAGGTCTCCCAGCGGGCGTAGGGGATGAGCGCCCTTCCCGCCACGCGGCCCGCGAGGACGTCGTAGCCGAGCTGGAGGTAGTACCCCTTGAGCCTCTCGCCCACCGACTCGTCGCCGTCGAGGTCCCGGGCGGCGTTCAGCTCCGCCACGTCGTCTAGGTCGGCCTGTACTCCAAGGGCCCGGAACTCCAGCCCTCGCCACCTCCATTCCAGGTGCCCCTCGACGATCGTGGTGCCGACGCCGATCGCCCGGCCCGCCGCCGTCAGATTCCCCTGTCCGGAGTTGCCCGTGTAGACGGAGCCGCCCACGAGAAGTCCTGGACGGTCGGTGTAGTCGAGGCGGCCCACCCAGGCGAGGTCTTCGGCGCTGGCCTCGCTCCCCCCCTGCCGGCCACCGCGCAGCCCCTCGTCCGAGAAGCCCTCGGCGTTGAGCCCATTGACGACGTAGGTGCGGTAGGTGAAGGGGCCGGCCTCGCCGAAGAGGCCGAACCCGTTCTCCTTCCAGGTCGTGGGCAGGATGAGCCGCTCCACGTCGGGCCGGTTGGCCCCCAGGAAGACGGTCGGCTCGTGCAGCTCGTTGAGGAAGCCGACCGGCAGCAGCAGCAGGCCGGCCCGGACGTTGAGCTGCGGTCGCCAGAGGAAGTCGACGTAGGCGAACTCCACCGAGACCTCCTCGCCGGCGTGCTCGAACTCCACCTCGCTGTTGAAGAGGATGCGGTCGCTCCACTTGTACCCGAAGTAGACAACGGCGCGGCGCAGGTCGAACTGATCGCCGCCCTCGTCCTCCTCCTCCTCTTCCTCGCCTTCTTCCGCCTTGAGCGGAACCGCGATGACGTCCTTCTCTGCCTCGTCCACCTGCTGGTAGATGACCTCGCCGTAGCCGCCGATCGAGATCCCCCGCTCCGTGCGGTAGATCTTGGACGCCGCGGGCCCGAGCCCGTAGCCGCTCTGGTCGGCGGAGGCGGCGGCCTCGCCGATCTTCAGCTTCTCGATCTCCCCCGCCAGCACCTCCAGCCGCCGCTCCAACTCGCTGATGCGGCCGGCGTCCGCGCCCTGGCCCCCACCCTTCATCGCGGCGATCTCGGCCTTGAGCTGCTCGATCTGCTCCTCCAGGTCCCGGACGCGGTCTTCCGTGGAGCCGGACTGCGCCAGAACGGCGGGAGCCAGGACGAGCGCTAGAACAAGCAGCAACCCCAGACCTCTCCTCAAAGACAAAGCCATGTATAGTCTCCTTTGGACTGGCGCGGCGTTGACGCGCCGCGCGGTTCGTGAGGGCCGGTGGGCGGATCGGTTGCCGCCGTGGCCCACCGTCCCTCGGTTCAAATCCCGAACTCGATCTCCACCTCCTGATCCAACGTCTTCAGTCTTCCCTTCAGGCCCGGGCTCGCCAGGGCCTGCAGACGGTCCCCTTCTACCCGGAGCACCAGCACCTCGACGCCGGGGTGCGACGCCGCCCACCGCAGGGCCCGCTCCGGACCGAGCACGTAGAGGCCCGTCGAAAGACAGTCCGCCCGCAGCGGATCGGCCGTCCAGACGGTGACGCTCCCGAAGTCGGGCGCCGGCTCGCCCGTCCGTGGATCGAGGATGTGACCGAGCCGGCGGCCGTCCACCTCGACTCCCCGCTCGCTGTTGCCCGAGGTCGAGACCGACCCGCCGTCGATCGACAGGGCCACGACCGGGTGGTCCCGGCGTCGGGGATCGGCGAGGGGGACGAGCCAGCCGCCGCCGAGGACCGCGACCTGCCCTCCCAGGTCGAGGGAAGCGCGGGAGACGCCCGCGCCGGATAGCGCCGCCAGGGCGTTTCCAAGGCCCGCTCCCTTGCCGAAGCCACCCTCCTCCAGGATCAGCCCCGGCCGCTGTCGTACCGCGGTGCCGCCTGCCAGCGTCAGCCCCTCCAGATCGCTTTCGGCGACCGCGGCGCTCTGCTCCTCGGGGCTCGGAATCCGGCCGCCCTCCCGCAGACCCCAGGCGCGGACGAGGGCTCCGACGGCCGGGTTGAAGGCGCCGTCCGTCTCGCGCGCGCAGCGCACCGCCGCGTCCAGGTCCGCGGCCAGGGCGGAGGAAAGGGCGCGGCGCTCGCCCACCGGGGAGCGGTTGAGGAGCGCCAGCTCCGAGTCGTTCCGCCACGTGGACAGCCGGGCTTCCGCGGTCTCCAGCGCCCTGACGGCGCGCTCGCTCGCCGCCAGCCCTGCAGCGCGGTCCATGGCCTCGACGGCGATCTCGAGCGAGGTGCCCATCAGCATCACCCGCCGCTCGACCGTGGCGGTCCGGGGAGGAACGCTGGTGCAGGACGAAAGCAGGAGAAGAACGGACAGAAGGGAGCCTCTCACACGCCCACCCCCATCAGCTCGCGGTATGGCGCGGGCTCCTCCGCGCAGCAGTCCTCGCCGGGAGGAACGGGCCGTCCGTGGGGGCAGGCCGTGGGATGGTCGAGGAAGGCGCAGACCTGGTCTTCGAACCCGGCGGCGACGGGAGTCTCCCGCCCGCACCCGGAGCCGCGGCCGAGGGTTCGCGCGAGCAGCACCTCGGCGAGCCGCACCCGCCGCACCACGGCCATGGCCTGCGCGCGCCCGCGCTCGGTGAAGGCGATCCTGCCGTCCGCGAAGGTCAGCAGACCGCCGGCGAGCAGCTCCGCAACCCCGCGGCGCGCCACCGACACGCCCGCCTCGTCCTCTTCGATCAGTTGCCACAGCTCTGCGAGCACGCCCTGCAGCTCGAGATCCCCGGGCTGCTCCACGTGGGCGAGGCGGCCGTGCTCGAGCCGGACCTCGCGGCCGGCGCGGGCCGCGATCGACGGGTCGTGCGTCACCAGGATCAGGGTATGCCCACGCTGGTGGAGGTCGCCGAGCAGCGACATCACCACCGCTTCGTTGACCGCGTCGAGGTTGCCCGTGGGCTCGTCAGCGAGGATCAGCGGCGGTTGATTGATCAGCGCCCGGGCGATGCACACCCGCTGCTGCTCGCCGCCGGAGAGCTGGCTCGGCAGATGGCTCAGGCGCTCTCCCAGTCCGACCTTGCGCAGGGCTTCCTCGGCCTCGGCACGGTCCGTCATGCTGTGGACATATTGAGCGAGCATGACGTTCTCGAGGGCGGTCAGGTAGGGGATCAGGTGGAACTGCTGGAAGACCAGGCCGACCGTGCGCTGCCGATAGCGCGCCAGCTCGCTACGGTTGAGCCCGGCGAGATCCACGCCGCCGACCCGCACCCGCCCGGAGGTGGCGTGGTCCAGCCCCGAGAGGATGTTGAGCAGGGTCGTCTTGCCGGAGCCCGAGGGACCGGTCACCGCCACCCACTCGCCCTCTGCGACCGCGAGCGTCAGCGCGTCCAGGGCGTGCAGCGGTCCGAAACGGCGGCTCAGGGCCTCGACCTCGACCAGTGGCATGGCCAACCCTCACTCGCCCCGCAGCACCCGCGCGGCGTCCAGCCGCTCCACCCGCCGCAGCGCCAGCAAAATCGAAGAGCCCACCACCAGCACGGCCACCAGCGAGGCGGCTGCGAAGCCGCCCCAGGTCAGCGACAGGCCGCCGTCGCCGCCGAGCATCCGCCGGGCGAGGCCCCCCGCCGCCAGCTCGCCCAGGACCTCCCCGCAGGCGCCGGCCAGCACCGCCGCGGCGAGCAGCTCGGCGGCCAGGAAGGTCCCGACCCGCCGGCCGGTGTAGCCGAGCGCCAGGAGCAGGCCGATCTCGACTCGGCGCTCTCCCACCAGGGCGGTGGTCGCCGCGCCGACCGAGAGGAGCGCCAGCAGGAGTGAGACGACGCTCACCGCCACCAGGACCCACGTCAGGCGCCGGGTCAGACGGGCGTCCGACTCGCTGACCCGCAGCAGAGGGGCTGCCTCGACCCCTTCGATCCTCGACTCGATGCCGCGCGCCACCTCACCGAGCCGCTCAGGATCGGCGCGCACCTCGATGCGGTCCAGCCCCGGGCCGACCCCCTCGCCGTAGCTGGCCGCGACCGTCGCCGCCACGCCGGTGGCGGAGCGGACCCCTGGGACCTCCCGCACCCTTGCGACAGCGTCGGGCGGAATCACCGCCGGCCCGCCCACCTGGGGACGCACGGTGAGGTTCGGCCCGAAGGCCGCCAGGCTGTCCCCCAGGCGCTCTCCCGCGCGGCTGGAGAAGCCCGCCAGGGTTGTCACGGTGGCCGCGGCCACCGTCACCGCGGCGAGGATGAGCGCGAGCTGCCGGAAGCGGCGGCGGAAGCTGGCCAGCACCAGACGGGAGATCATCAGGCGGTGGCCCTCTTCAGGATGTCGGCCGGGTAGCGCTCCAGCGCGCGCGCCACGGGAGCGGCGCTCGCCAGGACGGCCACCGCGACCCCGAGCAGGGCCGCGAACGGCAGCAGCACAGGCAGCCAGGGGACGGCCACGCCGAGCACGCCGCTCCCCAGCAGCCGGCCAGCCGCGAGGCCGGCCGTGCCGCCGGCCGCGCCGCCGAGCAGGCCCAGCAGGGCCGCTTCGCTCAGGAAGAAGAGCACCACCCGGCTCCGCGGAGCGCCGATGGCGACCATGAGGCCGGCTTCCAGCCGGCGCTCGAGCACCGTGGCGGTCATGGCGGCGGTCACCCCGACGGCGGCCCCGGCGAGCGCCACGGCGGCGAGCGCGGCCAGCACCCACCGCAGGCGTCCCAGCACGTCCGCCGTGGCCTCGGTGACGCCCCAGACTACACGCGTGCGCGCCCGCGGCAGGGCCTGGTTGATCTGGAAAGCGATGGAGGAGGGGTAGGCCGTGCAGTACCAGGCCTCGTATTCCTCGGCGTTCATGCGCGATGGGTCGTTGCGCGTATTCCGGCTCTCCGGCGAGGTCAGGGCGAAGATCTCGGCGCGGGTGAAGCGCCCCGGCTCGCCGGAGAGCCGCTGCACGGCGCCGATCGGCGCGAAGGCCTGATCGTCCTCCTCGCCGCCGCTCGCCACGACGCCGACGATCCGGAAGCTCTCGCTCCGCGCTCCCAGGGACACCCGCAGCTCACTCCCCGGGCTGAGGGCCAGCCGCTCCGCCAGCCGGCGGCCGAGCACTACCTCGTCCGCCCCCTCGCGGGGCCAGCGGCCGTCCACTCTCAGAGTGGGCCGCGTCCGCGGCAGGCCGGTCTTCCAGCCGGGCTCGAGGGCATGATCGAACCAGGTGCCCACCAGCGGCGCCACCGTGCCGTTCCGCTCCATGCGGACGCGCAGGGTGTGAAACGGGGCGAGAGCGACGATGTTGTTCCGCCAGAAGATCTTGCGCACCCTGGCGAGGTCGGTGACGGCAAGGGTCTCCCCCTCCCGCACCGGCGCCATCTCGAGGTTCGCCCCATAAGAGCCCAGCTCCGCCGCCAGCCGGTCGCCGGACGCCAGCATCACCTCGGCGAGCGCCGTGGCGCCCAGGACGCCCAGGGCCACGGCGGAGACCGCCAGCAGCTTCCTCCGGGTGCCCCGGCGCAGCGACTCGACCAGCAGGCGGGCGTACATCAGATCCTTTCCCTAGCCGGCGTGCCCCGCGTGGGCTCCGGGCGTGAAGAGGTGGGCGCCGGCCGCGAGGTCCGACGCCGCGAGGACGAGCCGGTTCCCTTCGACGCGCGAGGGCAGGGGGACGGGGTTGCAGCCGCCCGGCTGGCCGATGCTCGGTGGATAGACCGCCGAGCCGCAGTGCAGGCAAGTGACGTTGGGGCCGTCCTGGTAGTAGCCGCGCGGCCCGCAGATGAGACAGGAGTCGAAGGCGGTGGCGATCGGTCCGCCCTTCTCGATGGGGATGGCGATGAAGCGCACCGGACGGCCGCCGATCGTCACCTCGAAGCGGTGGAGCTTCGTGCCCTGGAAGGTGGCGAGGGGGATGCTCACCCTGCCGTCGGCGCCCACCTCCACCGGCACGGCCGGCGAGAGCGCGGCCGGCGGCTCGGCGTAGACGAAGCCGAGCCCGAGGGCCGCCAGGATGATGAGCCCCAGCGTCGCCCCCAGCACGCGGGCGCGCGCCTGCCGACGGCTCCCCGCCCGCTCGAGACGCGCCGCCGCGCCGGCGGCTGCGGCATCCGCGCGCGCCCGGCTCGGGATCACCAGCATCAGCAGGGGGAGGGCCAGCACGGCCGCCACGAAGAAGAACTCGTTCTTGACCAGCGGCCCCACCGTCGCCATGGTGGTCTCGTTGGCCGGCAGCCAGCCGGCCTCGGACAGCTCGTGGTACCCGTTGATCAGGAGCTGCAGGAGGAAGATGAACAGGGCGACGCCGGTGATCCTGAAGAAGCGCCCGAGGTCGATCCGCAGGCTGCCGCGCACGAACAGCACGCCGAACGCAACCGCCGCCGCGAGCCCGGCGAGCACCCCCAGGACCGCCATCAGGCCGCCCGTGGTGAGCGACAGCGCCGAGAGGAACAGGACCGTCTCCACCCCCTCTCGGAAGACCATGAGGAAGGTGAAGAGGAAGAGACCCGTGGCCACCGACCCCGACCGCTCGCGGGCGAGGATGCGCGAGAGCGATCCCTTCATCTCTCCCGAGAGGGCCTGGGCGTGCCGCCACATCCAGACCATCATCGAGCCGACGATCACCGCCGAACCGAGGTAGAGCAGCCCCTCGAAGACCTCCTCGTTGACCGCCCACCGGTAGAGCACGAAGGCCCCCACCAGGCTCGCCAGCGCCGCCGCGCCGATGCCGGACCAGACGGCCCCCAGGTAACGCTCGTACCCCTCCCGGCGCAGAAAGGCCACGATGATGCCCACCACCAAGGCCGCTTCGACCCCCTCGCGCAGCGTCACGATCAGGGCCTCAAACATGGACCGTTCTCCCCAACTCCAAAGGTGCCGCGGCCCGCACGGATTCCGCCGCCGGCCGGCCGCCGTCCTGGCTCGCGGCAGCCTCCGCGCAGCGGTTGCAGAGGCCGGCGATCTGCAGCGTGTGCCGCGTCGGCACGAAGCCGTGGGCGCGGCAGATCTCCGCCTGCAGCGCCACGATGCCCGGGCTGACGAACTCCACCACCCGCCCGCAGCCGGTACACACCAGGTGATCGTGCTGCTGCCCGGCATGGACGTGCTCGTACAGGAAGCCCCGGCTGCCCAGCCGCTGCTTGCGCGCCAGGCCGCACTCCACCAGCAGGTCGAGGTTGCGGTACACCGTGGCCCGTGAGATCTTGAGGCCGCGCGCCTTCATGGCGCCGAGCAGCTCCTCGGCATCGATGTGGCCGTGCTGGGAGAAGATCTCGTCGAACAGCGCCAGCCGCTCGCCGGTGACCCGCTGCCCACGGCCGCGCAGGAACTGGAGGAACTGCTCTTTCTCGCGGGCGTTCGCCATGGTTTTGTCCGTCCGCTTCAGTCTATTGAGATTTCGTCTCAATAACCAAGAGTATTCTGGACCGCTTTGGTCCTGTTTGTCAACTCGCCCGGATGGGTACGGAATCTGCAGCGGGTTCCCTGTGTGAGGAGAAGCTAGACTGGAAGAGGAAGTGCACAGCTACGACCGTCCCCCCAAGGTCCAGGATGTCGAGCCTCCCGCCAGGGACGCCCGTGCGGAGGAACCGCTGCCGTTCGAGATCCGGATCGAGCCGCGTCCGCCGCTCCCCTTCGGCGTCCGGGTCGCCATCTTCATCGTCGGCTGGGCGCTGATCCTGATCGGGGTGGCGGGGCTGGTCCTGCCGGGCCTTCAGGGCATCGCCACCATCCTCGTTGGGGCCGCTCTGCTCTCCCTGGACAACGAATTGGTCTACCGGGGGCTGCGCCGCCTGCTCGTGCGCTGGCCCCACCTCTGGCGCCGGGTGGAGCGCTTCCGCGAGAAGGCCCACGACCGGATCCATCGCGCGTTCCACCGTAAATGAAAGCGGCCGGCGCGCGGCCGGCCGCCCTTCGTCTCGCCGTAGCGCGGTCTACCGCCGATCGAGGGGCACGAACGGCCGCTGGTTCTCGCCCGTGTAGATCTGGCGCGGCCGGTTGATGCGGGTCTTGGGATCGTCCTGCATCTCCTTCCAGTGCGCGATCCAGCCCGGCAGGCGGCCCAAGGCGAACATCACCGTGAACATGTTGGTGGGGATACCCATGGCCCGGTAGATGATGCCGCTGTAGAAGTCCACGTTCGGGTAGAGCTTGCGCGCCACGAAGAACTCGTCGTGGAGGGCAACCTCCTCGAGCGCCTTGGCGATGTCGAGCAGCGGATCGCGCACGCCCAACTCCGCCAGCACGCTGTCCGCCGTAGCCTTGAGGATCTTCGCCCGCGGATCGAAGTTCTTGTAGACGCGGTGGCCGAACCCCATGAGCCGGAACCCCGAGGCCTTGTCCTTGGCCATGTCCACGTACTTCTTGTAGTCGCCGCCATCGTCGCGGATGCGCTCCAGCATCTCGATGACCGCCTGGTTGGCGCCGCCGTGGAGCGGCCCCCAGAGCGCGCAGATGCCCGCCGAGATCGAGGCGAACAGGTTCGCCTGGCTGCTCCCCACCATGCGCACCGTCGAGGTGCTGCAGTTCTGCTCGTGGTCGGCGTGCAGGATCAACAGCAGGTTGAGAGCCTCGGCGACTACCGGTCGCACGGCGTAAGACTCCGCCGGCACCGAGAACAGCATGTGCAGGAAGTTCGCGCAGTAGGAGAGGTCGTTGCGCGGATAGACGAACGGCTGGCCGACGTTCTTCTTGTAGGAGTACGCCGCGATGGTAGGAGCCTTGGCGATCAGCCGCGCGATGTTGAGGTCGAGGTCCGTGCTCTTGGCGCCGTCGGGATAGTAGGAGGAGAGCGAGGCCACCATCGAGCCCAGCATGGACATGGGATGAGCGCTCGAGGGGAAGCCCTCGAAGAACTTCTTCATGTCCTCGTGGAGCATGCTGTGGTAGGTCAGCCGCTCCTCGAACCTCTCCAGTTCCTCCCTGCTGGGCAGGTGGCCGTAGATCAGCAGGAAGCAGACCTCAGTGAAGCGCGCCTGGCCGGCGATCTCCTCGATGGGGTACCCGCGGTAGCGCAGGATCCCCGCCTCGCCGTCGATGAACGTGATGGCGCTCTCGCACGCCCCCGTGTTCCCATAACCGGGATCGAACGTGATGGCTCCGCTCTTGGCCCGGAGCTGGGTGATGTCGATGCCGACCTCGCCCTCCGATCCGACCACCACCGGCAGCTCGTACTCCTTGCCGTCCAGGACGAGCCGGGCGGGGCCCGGCGGAGCCGCGACGGCGGGAGACTCCTCGACGAGGCCCTTCGTTTGCTGAGACATCGCTCTCCCTCGACCTTCCCGCGATGCTCCTCAAGGGAGCACCGTTCCGGATTCTATCCCCCGCCTTCGCGGCGGCGCAAGGAAACGGGACCGGCGGCTACAGCTCCCGCAGCGCCGTCGCCACCGGCAGGCGCGCCGCCCGGATGGCGGGCAGGAGACCGCCCAGCAGGCCGATCGCCAGTGCGATGGCGGTGCCCATGACGAGCAGGCCCGGGGTCACCCTGAAGGCAAAGGCAACCTGGCTGAAGCTCTGCCAGTTGATCGTCGCCGCGCGGAAGCCGTTGAACGCGTAGTAGGCGAACGCCGCCCCGATGCCGCCGCCCACGGCGGCGAGGAAGAGCGACTCGGCCAGCACCGAGATCACCACCGGCCCACTGCCGAAGCCAAGCGCGCGCAGCGTCGCGATCTCCCGGCTGCGCGTCGCGACCGAGCTGTACATCGTGTTCAGTGCGCCGAACACCGCGCCAGCTACCATCAGCGGACAGATGAGAAAGCCGAGGGCGTAGACGAGCGTGGTGAGCCCCTCGGACTGCCCGGCGTAGTAGTCGGATTCGCGGTAGACCGAGATGTCGAGTCGGGGATCGGAGGTCAGGGCGTCCTTGAAGCGGTCGAACGCCGCGGGCGATTCGAGGCGCGCATGGACGGACTGGAAGCCGTTGCGCCGGTAGGCGGGCTGCAGCACGTCGACGTCGCACCAGATCTCGGATTCGCTGAGACTGCCGCCGTCGGAGAAGACGCCCACCACCGTCCACTCGTTCTCGCCCCAGCGCAGCCGGTGGCCGACCTCGAGACCGGCGAACTCCTTGGCCGCTCCCTGGCCCACGATCACTTCGTTCCTGCCTCTTTCGAAGCGCCGGCCCGCGACGAGACGGAAGTTGCGGCGCACCGCGAAGGCGGCGGGCTGCACCCCGCGAAGCGGCACGTTGGCGTCCGTCCCGGTGGAACGCTTCGGCACGTCGACGATCACGAATAGCTCGGCGGAAGCCACCGGCCCCGCCGGCGAACGCAGCAATCCCGGCGCTTCGGCGATGATGCGCGCCGAGTCGCGGCTGACGCCGCTCGTCATCTCGGAATCGCTGCCGCCGCGCAGGACGATCACCGTCGCTGGATCGCCGGTCGAGGTCATGGTCTGCCGGAAGCCCACGGCGATGGAGAGCAAGGCGATGAAGACGGCCACCACGACCAGGATGCCGAAGGCGGCGGCGGTCGAGGCGCCGCGGCGCTGGCCGACGGTGCGCAGGTTGAGCCAGGTGACGGCGGCGATCTGTGCAAGCCAGTTGACCATGATCACACCTTCCTCAGCGCGTCGACGATGCGCAGGCGCATGGCCTGGATTCCCGGCACGAGGCCGGTCAGGAGGCCGAGGAGCAGAGCGACGCCGATCCCAAGCAGGATTCCCCAGGCCGGGATGTAGAAGACCGGCAGGAACTGCTTCAGCATCGTGCCGACGAGCGGCGTCAAGACGCCCCACGAGAGGAGGAGACCCAGCCCCGCCCCGAAGAGCGCGAGGAGGCACGACTCCGCGATCACCAGGAAGAGCACCAGCCCGTTGCTGAAGCCCAGCGTCTTGAGCACCGCCAACTCGTTCGTGCGCTCGCGCACCGATTGCGCCATGGTGTTGCCGATCACCAGCAGCATGCCGAAGAGGACCGCCGAGACGACGTAGCGGACGATGGCGCCGATGTTGCCCATCTGGTTGGCGAACGACTGCGCGAACGCCTTTTCCGTCGACGTCTTGGTCTCATAAGGGGAGTTGGCGAAAAGGCCGTCGATCCGCTTCGAGATCTCGGCCGCGCGGTTCGGATCGGCGATGCGGATGGTGTACCAGCCGACCAGGTCGCCACCCCCCCGGGCCGCCTCTTTCAGATAGTCGTAGTGGAAGAAGAACTGGGTCGCATCCACCCCCTTCTTCCCCGGCCCGTAGAGGCCGTCGAGGTTGAATTCCCACAGGCGCGAGCCGTCCTTCTTGGTGAAGATCGTCCCCTGGATCGGGATCTTGTCGCCGATCTTCCAGCCGAACCGCTGCGCGAGGTCGCGGCCGGCAATGGCGCCGGCGCGGTCCGCAGTCCACGCCTTCTTCTGCTCCGGCGGCACCACGTACTCGGGATAAAGGTCGAAGAACGTGGGGGTATCGACCGCCATCTGCGCGAAGAAGTTCTTCGGGTCTTTGTAGATCCCGCCGAACCAGTTCATGTGGGTCACCGCCTCGACGCCGGGCACCGCCGCGATGCGCTCTTTGTAGGCGATCGGCAGCGGCATGATCAGCGAGATCTTGTGGATCACCACCAGCCGGTCGGCTCCGGAGATGTCGACGCCCATGCCGAACGCGACGTTTGTGGCAACGAGGACCCCGAACAGGGCGAACGTGAACAGGGCGGCCAGCAAGGTGAAGAGGGTGCGCAGCTTCCTGCGCCAGAGGTATCGCCAGATCAGGGGTAGGTATTTCATGCCGCCAGCTCCGAGACGAGGCTTCCCTTTTCGAGGTACAGGGTGCGCCGGGCGCGGGCGGCGGCGTGGGGATCGTGGGTGACCATGATGATGGTCTTGCCGTGCTCGCGGTTGAGCGCCTGCAAGAGGTCGAGGATCTCGTCGCCCGACTTGCGGTCGAGGTCGCCGGTCGGCTCGTCGCAGAGCAGCAGCGTCGGGTCGGTGACGATGGCGCGGGCGATGCCGACCCGCTGCTCCTGGCCGCCGGAGAGCTGCCGGGGGTAGTGGCGGGCGCGGTCGGCGAGGCCCACCACGCCGAGGGCGGTCGCCACGTGCTGCTTGCGCTGCGCTTTCGATAGCGAGGTCAGCAGCAGCGGCAGCTCGACGTTGCGCTCGGCCGTGAGCACCGGCAGCAGGTTGTAGAACTGGAAGATGAAGCCGATGTGGCGCGCCCGCCACTTGGCGAGCTGGCCGTCGGAGAGCCGGCTGATGGGCTCGCCCGCCACCTCGACGGTCCCCGAGGTGGGGCGGTCGAGCCCGCCGATCAGGTTGAGCAGCGTCGTCTTGCCCGATCCCGAGGGGCCCATGAGGGCGAGGAAGTCTCCTTGCGGGATCTCGAGGTTGATGCCCTGGAGGACGTCGATCCGCTCGCTGCCGCGGCGGTACTCCTTGTGGACGTCCTGGACGCGGACCAGCGTGCCGTTCTGCTCCATCCCTTTTGCCTCCTCGTGTCTCATTCCTGGACGGAGACCGCGGCTCCGTCCTTCAGGTCCGGGGGTCCCTCCACCACCACCCGCTCGCCGGGGGAGAGCCCGGAGAGCACCACCGCCTCGTCGCCGGGCGCGGGCGAAAGGCCCACCGCCCGCCGCTCGACCCGCTCTCCCTGAATTACGAAGACCACGTCCTTGTCGCCGTCCTTGCGCACCGCGGTGCGGGGAATGACCACCACCGGCCGGCGGGCCGCGGCTGACCGTTCCCCCTCGTCGCCCAGGAAGGCGACCTTGACCCCCATATCGGGCAGGATGCGGGGGTCCAACTGCTCGAAGGCCAGGCGCACCCGCACCGTCGCCTTCTGCCGGTCGGCCGTGGGGACGGGCATGATGACCCGGGAAGGGATCTGCCAGTCGGGGTAGGCGTCCAGGGCCGCCACCGCCTTCTGCCCCGGCTTGACGCGATGGATGTAGCTCTCGTTAACGTCCACCTCGATCTCCAGGGATTTCATGTCCACCAGCGTGCAGATGCCGGTGCGGGTGAACCCGCCGCCGGCCGAGACAGGAGAGATCATCTCGCCCGGCTGGGCGTCCTTGCTGACGGCGATCCCGGAGAAGGGGGCGCGGATCACGGTGTCCTCGACATCCTGGCGCCGCAGGGCCACCTCGCGCTCGGCCACCGCCACCTCCTGGCGCCCCAGGTCGAGCCGCGCTGCCAGCGAGTCGACCTCGGCGTCGGCGGCATCGGCCTGGGCCTGCGTCGAGACCCCCTGCTCGAGCAGGCGGCGCATGCGCTGCTGGTTGAGCTTCGCCTCCCGCAGCCGCACCTGCGTCTCGGCCAGAGCGCGCCGCTGAGCGGCGAGGCGCGCCTCGGCCAGCGCGAGCTGCTTACGAGGGGTCGAATCGTCGAGGTGGGCGAGCACCTGCCCCTCGCGGACCGCCATCCCCTCCTCCACCAGCACGTCCATGACCTTGCCGGTGATCTTCGAGGAGACGGTCGCCTGCCGGCGGGCCGTGACGTAGCCGGAGGCGTTGAGCACCGCGCCGGCCGCAGCGGGGCCGCCCGTCCGCGCCTCGGCGGCGGCCGTGCGCACCCGCGCCGGCCGTGGCCGCGTCAACCACCACGCCGCTGCGAGGCCCGCCAGCACGACGAGAGCCAGGGCCACCCACACGCGCCCCCTGCCACCGCTCTCCGCCACCTCTGAACGGTCGATGCGCAGACCGTCCAGTGAGGGCTTCTCCAAAGCCATTCCTTCTCCTTGCTCTCTCCGCTCTTGCTGACCGGGTACGGGCCGGGAAACCGGCCCCGTCGCAGATACGGACAACTGCGGCGGAAGTTGCTCCGGCGCTGCCGGGAGCTAACAGGATTCTATCAGGGCTCGTAGACCGCGCAGGAGGTCTCGTTCTCCCACACCTCCACCCTCGCCACCCGCACCCGCTCCTGGCCGGTGAGCCGCCGCTCGATCTCCTCGAAGACGTGCTGGCTCAACAGCTCCGCCGTGGTGTTGCGCTCATCGAACGGCGGGATCTCGTTGATCACCCGGTGATCGAAGGGTCCCAGGATCTCCTGCATCATCGCCTTCAAGTCCGCGAAGTCGAGGACCATGCCCAGCTCGTCCAGCCGCCCGGCCTGGAGGTGCACCCGCACCCGATAGTTGTGCCCGTGCAGGTTCTGGCACCCGCGGGTGTGCCCCCGGATGGCGTGGGCGGCGGCGAAGCTGAAGTCCTTGAAGATCGTGTGCATGGCCGGGCTTCATCGTGCCGCCCCGGGACGGCGGGAGTCAAGAGGGAGGGGCCACCCGGCACGCCCGTTGCTTTTCCCAGGGACGCCGCAAGACGCGCCCTGGGGAGCCACGGCACGCCGCCGTCCTGAAGAGAGGTCGGCGCCTCCGGAAACCCGGTGAAACCGGAGGACGGCCCCGACCCCGGACGAGGACGATTTGCAATCTTTTTGTGTCCTCCCCTCTTTCGATCAGCCGTCAATCGATCGTTCCTGTCGCCAAAAACCTGATCCAAACTTTCGAATCGCTCACCGGATTTCCGATTCGTCCCCTGCGCCTGGGATGAACCGCGGCGCCGCCGGGATGAAGCGCCGCTTTTCCGGGACCAGCCTGCTCCGGCGCATACCCGCAAAGCCGCGCCTGCCGCGTCTTCCACGATCCATGAAATTGGATCAATCCCGTCAGATCCCTTTTACGCCCACCTTCCTGAAACACGATTTTCTCTAGCATTATCAGTGATTTATCCGCTCGCCTTTCCAATCATCGCACACAGGCGGCACAGCCGTTGCTCTTCCCTGACGACGCAGGCGATTGCAACGAAGGAGGTGAGGCCTGGCGGCCGACGCAGTGAAAGTGTCCCTTCGTCCATCAACGACCAACGAGTGACCAACGAGGAGGTCTGATTTATGAACTGGCATCTGTTTTCAAAGCGCGCGCTTCCCATGGCCGTCCTGTTGCTGAGCCTCGCCGCACCGGCGCTCGGCCAGCTCCAGAGCGGCAACCTGTACGGCACCGTCAAGGCTCCGAGCGGCGAGCCCCTGCCGGGCGTTACGGTCACGCTGACCGGAGCTACGGCTCCTCAGATCCAGGTCACGGACGCCCAGGGCAAGTTCCATTTCCTTGGCCTGTCACCCGGTACCTACAGCGTCGAGGCCCAGATTGAAGCCTTCGCTCCCGTCCGGCGAGACAACATCGAAATCAATATTGGCCGCAATACTGAGATCGAGCTTCCGTTCCAACTCCAGATCCAAGGCATCATCGACGTCACCACCGAGCCTCCACTGCTCGACACCCGCCGGATCGCCAAGAGCGACACCGTGACCCTGGAGGACCTCGAGAGGATCCCCTCGGCCCGCGATCCCTGGGCCGTCCTGCAGACGGCCCCGGGCGTGCTGACCGACCGCTTCAACGTCGGCGGCAACGAGAGCGGCCAGCAGTCGCAACTCGTCGGCCCTGGTTCCGGCGGCGACCAGGCGGTCTGGTTGTACGAGGGCGTGACGATCACTGACATGTCGGCCACCGGCTCCTCGCCAGGCTACTACGACTTCGATGCCTTCGAGGAGATGCAGGTGACGACCGGCGGCAGCGACGCCTCGATCGCCACCGGCGGCGTGGTGCTCAACATGGTGACCAAGCGCGGCGGCAACGAGTGGCGCGGCTCGGCCCGCTACTACAAAACCGACGACAGCACCCAGGCCGACCTCGATTTCGACCGCGCCGACCTCGGCCAGCCGGGGCCGTGGAACAACGAGGTGGGCCAGGACGCCTTCAAGCAGGGCAACCGCATCGTGGAGGTGATCGACTGGGGCGCCGAGCTGGGCGGCCCGATCATAAAGGACCGGCTGTGGATCTGGGGGGCCTACGCCAGGCCCGAGATCAAGCTGCTGACGATCAGCGACTTCAGCGACGACACCACCCTGGAGGACTGGAACCTCAAGCTCAACGCCCAGATCACCCCGAGCAACTCAGCCAACGCCTTCGCCTGGCAGAGCGACAAGATCAAGACCGGCCGCAACGCCGGCCCGCTGCGTCCCCAGGAGACCACCTGGGACCAGTCCGGCTTCGGCCCCAGCCCCACCGCCTACAAGCTGGAAGACACCCAGCTCTTTGGCAATAATTTCTTCGTCACCGGCATGTACTCGGTCGTCAACGGCGGCTTCCAGCTCGCCCCCCAGGGCGGCGATGCGCTGCCGTTCCGCGACCGCGAGTTGAAGTGGCACAACAGCTTCCTGCTCCAGCAGATCGAGCGGCCCCAGGAGCAGTTCAAGGCCGACGCCTCCAGCTTCTTCAACACCGGCGACCTTTCCCACGAGCTGAAGTTCGGGGCCGGCTATCGCACCGCTGAGCAGTCGTCGCTGTTCCGCTGGCCCGGCGGCGGCCTCGAGCTGATCATCCCGCTCGATGAGGACCCCGCGAACGACCTCGACCTGGCAATCCTGTCCCGCGACGCGGTTCCGCACGTCGAGACGGAGTACACCAGCGTCTATGTTCAGGACACGCTGTCCGCGGGCAACCTCACCGCCAACGTCGGAGTGCGCTACGACCGCCAGGGTGGCGAGAACCTGTCCTCCCGGGCCGGCGCCAACTCGATCCATCCAGACCTCCTGCCGGCCGTCGACTACGCGGGCGGCGAGGCCGGCTTCCGCTGGGAATCGATCACTCCCCGCCTCGGTCTGACCTATGCGGTGGGTGCGCAGAGGAACACCCTGCTGCGGGCCAGCTACTCGCGCTTCGCCGACCAGCTCGGCACCGGCGCCGCCGGTTGGCTCAACACGCTCGGCGGCCTGGGGTACGCCTACTTCTTCACCGACAACAACGGCGACCCGGTCCTGGAGCGGGGCGAGCTCGGCCCCTTCCTGGGCTTGAGCGGCAACGTCAACCCGCTCACGGGTCAGCCGCTGCAGTCCAACGCGGTCGACTCCGACCTCGACGCTCCGATCACCGACGAGCTGCTGCTCGGCGTCGAGCACGCCCTGCGGCCCGAGTTCGTGGTCGGCCTCAATCTCACCTACCGCAAGTACACCGGCATCCTCGAGGCGGAGCGGCTGGTGTTCGACACCGCCAATCCCTTCGCCGATGCCTATCTCGGCACAGTCGGCCGGCCGCACCGCCGGGACGACTACGTCGAGGTGACCTCCGAGCCGTTCACGGCCCCGGATGGCCGGACCTACACCGTCCGCTACTGGGAGCTGCGCGACGGCGTCAGCACCCGCAACGGCTTCCTGCTCGAGAACGGCGACCGGGAGCAGGAGTTCAAGGGTGCCTCGCTCGTCTTCAACAAGCGGCTCGCCAACCGCTGGATGATGCGCGGCAACGTCTCCTGGCAGGACTGGACATGGCAGGTCCCCGACAGCGAGAACGAGGACCCCACCGACACCATCGCCGGCGGCGTGGTGGACGGCACGGCGGTCCTTCAGGGCTCCGGCACGGTGTCCGGCCCGAAGGGCAACGTCTTCATCAACAGCCAGTGGTCCTACAGCCTGACCGGCATGTACCAGATCGCTCCCCAGAAGGCCTGGGGCTTCAACGTCGCCGCGAGCCTCACCGGCCGCCAAGGCTACCCGCTCCGCTACGTCCAGCGCATCGTCCGCCAGACGATCGTCGACGCGGCGGGCACGGGCGTCGACATCCCGGTCGTCGCCGATCCGGACAGCTTCCGCTACCCGGACATCCACGTGGTGGACCTGCGGGCCGAGAAGGAGCTCCGCTTCAGCGACTTCGGGCTCACCCTGGGCGTCGACGTGTTCAACGCCCTCAACCAGTCCTACGTGCTGCAGCGCCAAGGCGTGCTGGGGCGGGACAACTCCGACCACGTGCTGGAGATCCTGAGCCCTCGCGTCTACCGTCTGGGCGCGAGGCTCAGCTTCCGGTAGTACGGCGCCTCGGTTGTTTTTCCGCCGCCGGGGGTGACCCCGGCGGCTTTTTCACAAGGTTTTCTGGAGCGAGGGCGCGAGGACATCGGTATGAATCCGAGACGCGCGAACCTGGAAGACGAACCCCTAAAGCGTCCCGCCTTCCGGCGCCTGGCCGTGCGCAACAACGGGCACGTCCTGTTCCTGCCGCCGGAGGAAATCGACTGGATCGAGGCGGCGGGCAACTACGTTCGCCTGAACGCCGGCGGCGAGTCCCACCTGCTGCGCGAGACGATGTCAGGGGTCGAGGCGAAGCTGCCGCGCGAGCGGTTCCTGCGCATCCACCGCTCGGCCATCGTCAACCTCGAGCGGGTACGGGAGATGGTGACCACTCCGCGCGGCGACTTCGTGGTGGTGCTCGCGAGCGGCAAGCGACTACCCCTCTCCCGCGCCTGCCGCGGTAGGCTGGAGGAGGCGCTGGGGACGGGGTAGCGTAGGGGACGACGGGCGCGTAGGCCCGCCGCTACTGCGCCCTTTCCACCCGCACCTCCAGGTCGCCGTAGCGGCCGCGAGTGATGGTGACCTGCCAGGGGTTGCAGCAGACCTCGCAGTCCTGCACCAGCGTGCCGTGCACGTCCGGCTCGACCGAGATCTCGACCCGCTCGCCGCAATACGGGCATTGCACCTCGATCGTATCGGCCCAGTAGCCGTCGTGCTCCCTCATGCTCTCTTCCTCCTGCCCCGGCCGAGTTTACGGACGATCTCGAACTCCTTCTTCGTCACCGGCTGCACCGAGAGTCGCGATCCCTTCTGCGTCACCACCATGTCCTCCAGGCCTGGAGTCTCCTTGAGCGCCGCGAGCGGCACGATCCCGGGGAACTTCTCGATGAATCGGATGTCCACCATGTACCAGGTGGGATTCTCCGGATCGCTCTTGGGATCGAAATACGTGTGCCCTTTCCTGAAGGCGAAGGGGTCGGGATATCCCTCGCGAGCGATCTCAGCCACGCCGGTCACGCCCGAGGGTTCGGCATTCGAGGCGTAGAAAAGCACCCCGTCGCCCACCTTCATCTCGTCGCGCAGGAAGTTCCGCGCTTGGAAGTTGCGCACCCCCTCCCAGGTCGTCGTACCGTCCCGCTCCAGGTCGTCGATCGTGTACGCCTCGGGCTCGCACTTCAACAGCCAATAATGCTTGACGCGTGGCATTCTCCTCCTCCTTTGTCAGATCCCCATCACCCGCCGCAGCGCCTCCGCCAAGTTGCGGTTCGCGGAAAACGCCGCATCCTGCCAGCCGGTGACCAACGGCTCGTCGCCGCGGGTGAGGAGAACCCCGCCGGCTTCCTCCAGGATCGGCTTGAGGGCGGCCACGTCGTGCAGGGCGACGCGGCCTTCGATCATGGCGTCGCAGCGCCCCTCGGCGACGAGGATGTGCCCCCACCAGTCGCCGAACCCCCGCGTGCGGTTGGCGCGGGCCACCAGGTCCGAGAGGGCCGGCCAGAGGCCGTGCAACTGGAATTGCCGGAGGCCGCCGTGGACCACGAAGGCCTGCTCCACCTCCGCGGTCTCGCTCACCCGCAGCCGCCGCTGCCGGCAGGTCTCGAGCGCGGTGCCGGTGCCTGCCCAGGCCCCCTCGCCCCGCGCCGCCCACCAGGTCTCGCCGCGGACCGCTCTGTCCCCCTCCTGGGAGGCGAAAAGCCCCGAGCCCGGTCCGAGGACGGGCGCGTGGACGACTCCGAGGACGAGCTCGCCGTCGAGCTCGAGCCCGATCAGGCTGGCGAAGAACGGCAGACCCGCCACGAAGTTCTTGGTGGCGTCGATGGGGTCGATGATCCAGCGGTCGCGCTCGCTCCCTTCCTGTCCGAATTCCTCGCCGAGGAGCCCCAGCTCGGGCGTGGCGCGGTGGAGCGTTTCGCGGATCGCCTCCTCGGAGCCGCGGTCCGCCACAGTGACGGGCGAGGCGTCCCCCTTGAGCTCCACCCGCAGCGCAGCGGAGCGGAAGTGCGCGCGGTGGATCTCCCCCGCCCGGCGGCAGGCGGCGAGCGCCGCGAGGAGATAGCGCTCGCCGCCGGGGAGAGAAACCCCGGCTCTCATGGCCGGGAAGTCTATCAATGCGGCTGAATGACCCCGAACCGGCGGATGTACTGCTCGGCCTCGGCGAGCACTTCGGCTGGCGGCTCGGAGCAGCCCTTGCCCTGGAGCGCCAGGGCCACGAAGCCGCGCAGCAGGCCGGCGGCGTCCGCCTTCCGGAGGGCTTCCGCCAAGGACGGCGCGGCGGCGAGGATGCGCGCCAGCGTGAGCCCCTCCCAGCCGTGCTGTTGGATCTCCGCGCAGAGCTGCTTTCCTTCGTTCTCGGAAAGCGCGAAGCCGCCGGCGCCAGCACCGATGAGCTGCGTTTGCTGACCGCTCTCGTTGCCTCCCACGTTGACGCTGTCCGTAAGGACCCCGGATGTGGTCTGCGTGGCCTTCCAGGGATCCTGGGCCGTTGGGATCTTCTCCAACTCGGTCTGGGAAACCGTCGCGCCGGTGCTGATCCGTCGCTCGTCGAGCTGCGGAGACTCGGCCGTGACAGTGATGACGTCTTCGACCGCGGTCGAGTCCACCACTATGGCGTCCCGGAGCGGGTTGACCGGCACCACGCGGGTGACCGGCTGGACTCCCGGCGGCGCCGTGGCCTGCTCGTCCACCGCCACCAGGCTGGTGCAGTCTGTGACGAGGTGATGGCGCAGCCCGAGTTCGACGACGACCCGGCGCACCTCTCCCGGATCGGCCCCTTCCTGGAGGCTGTCCGTCAGCGCCTGGATCTTGCTCCGCGCCCAGAGCTTGTCGATTCCGGCGCCCTTGACCCTGGCCGGCGCGGGGAAGGAGTCCTGCCAGGCGTTGCCACCCCGAAGACCGGAGACGGTCACCGGTCCAGAGCCGTCGCGCAACCGGGCGGTGACCACCAGCGGATCGCCCAAATACAGATCCGGGACGCGCTCAGGCCACGCCTCCGCGGACGGATCGCTCCACTGGACCTCGATCCGCTGGAGCATGGGAGCCTCGAGCTGGGAGAACAACTCTGTCATCGCCGGCGCCACCTTCCCCACGTCGGCGATCTGGGTGAAGGATCCGCTGCCGAGCGCAGCCAGCCGGCGCAGGAGCGGGACTTTGGGAGCCGAGCCGATCGCCACCGGGAAGAGACGGCGGCTTCCAAGGTCCGAGGTGATGTACTGGACGACCTTGGCCTCGTCGTAGAGCTCGCCGTCAGTGGCGAAGATCACCTGCGGTACGAGGCCAGCCGGTGCCGGCTTGCGGAAGGCGATCTGGAGCGCCGGGAACATCTCGGTGCCGCCATCGGCACTGAGGTTGGCGATGAAGGAGAAAGCTTTCGCGAGAGCATCCGGGCTGGCCGGGACGCTCTCCGGGAAGACCGAGCTGGCCGTTGAGCTGAACTGGATGACGTTGAACCAGTCCGTGGGCCGGAGCTTGCCGAGGGCAAAGAGGAGTGCCTCCCGGGCCTGCTGGATCGAGGTTCCGGACATCGAGCCGGAGGTGTCGATGATGAGGATCGTCTCCCGCGGCAAGCGTGCCGCCGCAGCCTCGGGCGCGTCCGGCGGCATCACCATCAGCAGGTCGTACCGCTCGCCGTCCACCTCCTCCGTGTAGAACACCGCCCGCGGCTCCCGGCCCACGGCGGGAGTCCACTCCAGGGCGAGGTCGCCATCGGCTGGAGCGATCCCACCCTTGAGATCGATCGCATAGCGGAGATTCTTGCCCTTCTCGACCACGATCGGGTGCGTTGGGCTCTCTACGCTTGCGAGAGGGAATCCAGGGATGAGATCCGCGTGGAACGCGAACGGATTGATTGGCGCCGAGCCGCGCCGGAGCACCGGCGGCAGGAGGAGACGGGAACGCCCGGCCTTTTCCTTTTTCGTCTCGCGCGGCGCCAGGACCATGGGGAACCGCAGACCGAACTTGCCGTGCTCGTAGTGCACGGTCTGCTGCAGCTCGATCGCGACCTCGACCGTCTCCCCGGGGCCGATGTTGGCGATGGAAGTCGTGAACACGTCGGGCCGCTGCTGCTCGATGAGCGAGGCCTTCACGCCCTGCGCCTTCGCGGCCGCATAGGTCTGCCGCGCCTCCTGCTTTTCCTGGATCGCCCCTTGAATCGTGCGGTCCCCGACCTTCATCCGCAGGGTGTCGACCGCCGCATCTTCCGGCAAGGGAAAGATGTAGACGCCTTCCACCCACTCTTGCGACGGGTTCTTGAAGATCTGGGTGACCTTGGCGCGGGCGATGATGCCGGTGACCTTGACCTCGACGGTGCTGCCGAGCACGGGCGCAGGCACGGCGCCGTCCTGGCCCGCGAGGTACAGGCCTTGCCGGCGGTCCTCGGCCCAGGCGAGGCCGCTGCCGAGCACGAGAGACAAACAGAGCGCTGCCATTCGAACGAGATTCGATCGCATTTTCCAACCTCCCAAAGTCTGGGACCGTCCTCCGGGGAAGACAGGCCTGCGTTGCGTTGCTTTCTTAAAACGCAAGCGGAATGCCAGCGCAACCCGCGCTTGACAAGTCCTTTACAAATCGGAGTTTCTGGAGATTGTATTGAAAAGCTGACAGAGCCTCGATTCAAGCGGCTGGATGGCGCTGATCCAAGTGGTTGATCGAATCGGGCAGAAAGGGATGAAAATGCATCGTTCCGTCACGTGCAAGGGACGCGGGCGTCCACGATCTGCTCTCCCAAAGCGCAAGACTGATCTCATTTCCTCGCCACCTCCATCCCCATCGCCCGCAGTGGACCCGCCAGCTCCTCCGGCACCGGCGCGACGATCCGCACTCTCTCTCCCGTCACGGGGTGCTCGAACGCCAGCTCCAGGGCGTGCAGGGCCAGGCGATTGAGGCCGAAGCGCTCGCGGAAGAGGCGGTTGTGCTCCCCCTTGCCGTAGCGCACGTCACCAATCAGGGGGTGGCTGATGTGCTTGAAGTGCCGGCGGATCTGGTGGCGGCGGCCGGTCAGAGGACGGGCTTCCATCAGGGCGTAGCGCTCGAAGGTGGCGAGACGGCGGAACTCAGTGACCGCCGGGACCCGCGATCCACCCTGCTCGCGCGCGACCGGGTGGTCGATCACACCCTCCTCCGGCGGAACCCCGCGCACCAGGGCTAGGTAGCGCTTCTCCACCTCGCCGGCTGCGAGCTTCTCCTGCATCCGGCGGGCCGTTTCGGGATCGAGCGCGAACAGCAGAACCCCACTGGTCGCCCGATCAAGGCGGTGGACGGCGTGGACGCGCCGGCCCACGAGGTCGCGGACGGTCTGCAGCGCCACGGTCCGGTCCTGCGCCGCCCCGCGGTGCACGGCCAGGCCGGACGGCTTGTTCACGGCGAGGAGGACCCCGTCGCGGTACAGGACGGGAAGGCCGTTCAACCGACCCCGGAGAAGAACGATCCGATCAGCCCGAGCACGATCATTTCGCCGGCCCTCCCGTTGCGTCTACCGGCGGAACCGGTTGAACCGCGCCGGCGAGAAAGCGGAGCGGAT
>DASWME010000092.1:0-4138 GCA_036399915.1 Thermoanaerobaculia bacterium | reverse complement strand
GCCGATGACGGCGACGTCGCCGAGCGGCGCGCCGGTCTCGGGATCGGTGAAGCGCCAGCTAAAGTCGATGCGGATCTGGCCGGAAAGGTCGCGCATGCCCACGGGCACCGTGCCCGAGATCGACGCCAGCCACCCCTCGATCGAGCCGGCGGCGGGCGCCGCGACGAGCCCGGAGGTGACGTTGGCGATCACGCTGGTCGCGATCGCTGCCGGCGGCCAGGGCGTGACGCCGGCTTCCGGCGGGAGCTGCACGTGCTTGAGAACGACGTCGAGATCGACCGTGCCGGTCACCACTCGACGTCAGGAATGTCGAGGATCTCGGTGGGCGCGGCCACGAGATCGATCGGCAGGCCGGCAATCAGGCGGCCGCTCGGCGCCTGGATCTGAAATGACTGGACATGGCTCAAAAGGCTCATCGGGCGCTCCTTTCTCCTACGCGGGCGGAGCGGCCCTCCGCTTTTCACCGCTCCACGGCCCCAGCTCTCCCGTATGAGGCGGTCAGAAGGGGAAAAATGTTTCACGCTCCCGCCAAACACCTCAGAGCGGGAGCGCCCCTCACCGCCCTGGTGGGCTTGCCGTGAGGACCTTGCGAGAGGATGGCCCCGTGGCCGAGCCGGAAAAGAATGAGGCCGGCCCGCCGCTGGCGAACCGGCCTCATTCGGATCCAACTTTCAGCTTACAGCTTGACGACGTTCTCTGCCGCCGGGCCCTTCTGGCCCTGGACGACGTCGAACTCGACGCGCTCGCCTTCGGCCAGGCTCTTGAATCCCTCGCCGCGAATGGCGGAGTGATGGACGAAGCAGTCCTTCCCTCCGTCCTCGCGAGTGATGAACCCGAAGCCCTTGTCTCCGTTGAACCACTTGACAGTACCTTGGATACGCATTTCACCTTCTCCATGTAGTCTGAGCCGGTGAAACCGTACCCATCTACCTTGATCGTGAGAAAACCCTCACGGGGGTTGTTACAGACTGAGCCGAGCTGTCGGTTCGCTGTACCGGTAGCAACAGGCGGCGGTGTGGTTCTATTCCACGCGGCAGGCAGAGCCACGGCTCCGGCGGAGGGATTCTCGAAGACCCTACGGGGCTGAAAGCTGAGCCCTCCCCGGGGTTCACACCCCGGGCTGTTCAAATCGCGTCCTTACAGGACGGAATGCACGGAGTCTCCTTCAAGGCAGAATTCCAAGCTTGCCCTCAACGCTCTCCTTTCTATAGTTCCCCTACATCGCGCGCGAATGCTGGCCGGCGCGCTGCTGCAGGGCGGCCGTATCCCGAGCCGCAACTCGCTGGAGATGCCCTCTACGACTGGCAGTCCGGGCAGTCGCACTCGTAGGCTTCACCGTCGCAGGCAATCCCTCCCGGGATGAACTGGCAGTCGCCGCGGCGGCTGTGGCAGTACGTCGTGCGAGGCCCATCGCAGCAGTAGCAGGGCATTCCGATGGAACAGTAGTTGGGGCAGCGCACCTCGTTGCCGTCACACTTGACTCCGGCCAAGGTTTCCTCGCAGACCCCGGAACCCGTGCAAGCCACGGTGTTGCCGTCGCCGCAGTCGGCAGAGGCGCTACAGGCCATGGACTGGGAACTGGGATGCCGAGCGCGGGGGAAGGGTCCCGGGCTCCGCGAGGGAACGCAGGAACGCGAGATCGGCTGGGCCGCGGTCGATGCCGGCGCGCACTCCCGAGCCCGGCGGGGTGCAGGTGTAGGTCAGCTCGCTGCCTCTCTGCTGGGCGCGCTGCCGCAAGGCAGCGTCGGAGAGCGGCGCGTCAGACGCCCGGTTGCCGATGAACAGGCCCGAGGCCACGTCGTAGAGATAGCCCCGTTCGCCTTGGGGGCTCGCGCCCTTGACCACCAAATCGCACTCCCCCGCCCGGGCGCGGTCGATCAGCAGGTCGATGCGCTCTCCGACCACGGCGCCGTTGCTCTGGGTGAGCGTCGTCTGCTGGCCGACGATGGGCGCCAAGTTGCTGTCGAAGGCGAGCTGGAAGGCCTCGACCTGCCGCTTCTGCACGTCGCCGGCCGGCCCGGGCAGGAAGCCGCCGGGCGTCGCCGGCGACTGGTTGAAGCCCATCGAGTCGGAGGTGGCGTTGTTGAAGTCGAACATCGTCGGGATGCTCCCGACGTGGTTGACGAGAATCGGGTGGCACCTTCCGGCACGGCTCCTCCAGTGCTGTCAGCGCGGATACGAGCTGTGAATCCTGGGGCCGCAGGGCCGGCCCCCGATTCTTTAGCGAACTCTGCTTTTTTAGGTGGCACCTGTTGCGGCTCCTGATCGCCGACCTCGGCAAGCGGCGGGTCTACGATTCCGTCTCAGAAAAGCGGCGGCGAGCACTTTGTTCTGTAGGAGCTTCTAGCTCCCTGCGGAGCCGTGCCGGCTCCGCACCGACCGGAGAGGAGATGCAGCGATGTCCAGAGTCTCGATTCGTTGTCTGGCATGGGGAGCCGTGGTCCTCGCTTTGGCCGCGGGCGCTCCCGTCTACGCGGAGGAGGGGACCATCCGGAAGGGCATCGACGCCTGGTCGACCGTGGCGGGGATGACCCACACGAGCTTCAAGGAGGATCCGATCCCGGCGGGTTTCTTCTGTCTGGCGTCGAAGGCGTTCACCGGGACGGTCTCCCTGAAGGGCGTGCCCCTGGCCACGAAGCCGGCGAAGAGCCTGGGTGCGGTGGACACCGTGGTTAGCCGTCTCGACGACGCGGCGTTCGACGCCCGGGGGGTGGCGACCACCCGCATCCAGCTTTCGGCCCTCTCGCTGGCGAGCGTCGAGCCGATCCAGACCGAGTGCGGCGCCTATGACGTGAAGGTCAGCCTCCACGGCGAGCAGCCAAAGACGACCATGCGCATCGTGCGCACCGAGGCCCGCGGCGGCCGCTACGAGGCGCCGCTGGCCCTCAACGTCAAGGTCGTGTTCACGCCGGTCGACGGCAACCGGAACGGGCCGCACGAGCTGGTGCGCCGCGTCGAGCTCGGTCCGGGCACCTCCTCGGTGTGGACCTACGCCGGCAAGCCGCGCTACGAGGGGCCGATCTTCATCGACTCCGACGGCGACGGCGCGCCGGACCTGCAGGTGCGCGGCGACTCGAACTTCCTCGCCGGCGTCTCGCCGATGCCTGAGGCGCGGCCCGTCTACATCCAGAGCTGCCCGCCAGGGACCTGCCGGAAAACGTCGTGCCACTGCAATCCCGACGAGAGCCAGTGGACCCTGGATCTCACCGACGATGGCTGCGCAGACAATCACCGCCACTGCGTGTGGGGCTGCGTGGAGTCGAATTCCGTCATCTGCGAGGAGGTGCCCAGCCCAACTAGCGCGCCCTAACCGTTCCTCCCTCCCCGAACTACCAAAAAAGGACAGGACAGCCAGCCCGCGGATGGTCCTCTCCTGCTGCCTGCCGCTCTTGGCCGACGAGCCCACTCCCGCGGTCCCTCCGGTGGGATGCGTCCCCGACCTGGTGACCCCTGCCGCGGCGGATGTTCCGGAAGCTGTCGATCCGGCATGGCTTCCCTTCGGCTCAACGCCGGGTACGAGCGTCTCCGGCCATGTCTGCTGCCTCCAGTGCGGGAACGTAGGGATCTGCAGCTCACTCCCCTTCTGCTGTTATGGGCAGTGCTGCGTCATCGACCCTTCGTAGGAGAGGGGCTTCCGGATCTAAGTTACTGTAGGGGTGAGAATTAGATGGTGCCCAGGACCGGAATCGAACCAGTGACACCGTGATTTTCAGTCAGACTGTTGCCCCTTCCAACTCCCTATGGTACCATGTTTCTCAGCACATGAGAAGCGCCGGTTAACTTGTTGTATCTACAGGACTAGAGACAGGCTTCTGACCCTCTTACTACACAAGTAGTTCCGGGCAAGACCTGTACTCAGTCCACGGCCGGCCTTGGTTGTGCGGTTGGTTGTGCAGAGCAAAGGGAGGAGATCTATGCCTGTTCGCGCGAAGGACAAGAAGCAGTTGACCACGGCCAGCGTAGCGGGGGCACGGTACCCAAGTAGCAAGAGCCGGGGGCCGCATTACGTCTGGGATACGGTGCTCCAGGATTTCGTCCTAGCGATCTACCCTAGCGGAACCAAGACCTTCTATCTTGTCTATGACAGCCCCCTTACCGGGAAGCAGAGGTATCTCCGGCTGGGGGATGCCGCACTGGT
>DASWME010000091.1:0-21975 GCA_036399915.1 Thermoanaerobaculia bacterium | reverse complement strand
GGTTGCCCCGCCGCGCGTGGGTGGGGGAGGAGAGGCCCTGCAGCGCCAGGATGAAGCAGACCGAGGCGATCAGGTACGAAAGCGGCGTGAAGTGGATCATTTCCGCTCGCCCCCGCGCCGCTTGAACATCCGCAGCATGCGGTCGGTGATCAGGAAGCCGCCCACCGTGTTGATCGTGGCGCAGGTGACGGCGACGAAGCCGAGCAACGTGCTGAGCCTGCCGTAGCCGGCCCCGGCCGCCACCAGCGAGCCCACCAGCGAGATGCCCGAGATCGCGTTCGTGCCCGCCATCAGCGGCGTGTGCAGCAGCGGCGGCACCTTGGAGATGACGTGATGGCCGAGAAAGCCCGCCAGCACGAAGATGTAGAGGCCGAAGAGGAGTGCGTTCGACATAGAGGTCCTTCTATGAGTTGAATCCGGGCGGGAATGCTAGCACGCCTGCGCAGGACGCCGCCCGCGCCTGGCGGACATGCCCCTCCGGAATTGCGACACAGCCCTCGGGAATTGCGAGTTCCCCCTCGCGAGGGGCGACACAGCCCTCCTGGATTGCGACATTCCCCCCGCGGGGGACATCACAGCCCCCGCGGATTGCAGCATTCCCCTCGCGGATTGGGACATTCCCCTCACGGGGGACATCACAGCCCCGGCCGATTGCGATATTCCCCTCCCGGATTGCGACACAGCCCCGGCGAGGGAAATGTCCCAATCCGCGGGGGGAATTCCGCCCCCCGCGAGGGGAATGTCGCAAACCTCCAACCTTGTGATGCAGATGCGTTCGCGCAGCCGCCACGAGCGTTCCGTCGTGTCGCAGCGGCGCTGGGGAGCGTCACACGTCCGCCGGGCGGCCCGCCACCGTCCCCTTCCTGTAGCGCGAAGGCTGGCGGCCCTCTCCGATGTACTCCATGGAGAGGACGCCCTCGCCGAGCAGGTCCTGAAGGATCCGGTACAGAGAGCCGCGGTTCGGTTCGTAGCCGAGCTGTTCGCAGACGTCATTGCGGGTGAAGACCTCCGGAACGTTCGCGAGCGCCTTCCAGACATCGTCGCGGAGCTCCCCGGCCTTTCGCCGCGGCGGCGCCTGCAGGACAGCGGGAACGGCCAGGGAGGCGGGTAGCGTCTCCGCGGCAAGGGCGAACTTGGCGTCCTCCTCGGCGCCGCTCCGCCAGAGCAGGTCCAGGGCACGGACCTGCTGGCGGTAGACCGCCTGCAGCAGCTCGATCCCGGCATGAAGCTGCTCCTCCAGCCCCCGCTTGCACAGCTCGTACTCTTCCTGAGTCATAGCGGAACGCATTGCATCACAACTTTGCATCACAACGCAAGGCAGCAGCGCCTCCAGACGGGCTCGGCGCGCCTCCAAGCGCTGGAGGGTCTTCGACGGCGATGTGAATACGGCAAGGGCCGCCCGAATATACATCAAATGAATGTTGACGGACTCGGCTGTCCTCGTCTAACGTATTCACAACCTGGAAAGGAGGGCAGGGCATGTCATCAGACCGTGAGACGCAGGCGCGACGCCGGCAGGCCATCGTCGAGATCCTGGCCGGAGACGAGGAGGTCTCAGACCAGAGGGAGCTGGTCGCGATGCTGCGCGAGCGGGGGATCCCGGCGACGCAGTCGAGCATCAGCCGCGACCTCAATGCCCTCGGGGCCGTGCGGACGCGGGGGTATTACGAGATCCCCTCCTGGCGCGACGAGGACGACTCGCCCTTCCGCCGGGTGGTCCCCTTCGTACGGGCGGTCAGGCCGGCGGGGCCGTACCAGACGCTGCTCGTCACCGATCAGGGCGCCGGGCGCATGGTCGCGCAGGCCATCGACGAGGCCAAGTGGGAGGACGTCGTCGGCACGGTCAACGGCGACAGCAGCGTGCTGATCCTGACCCAGAACTTCTTCTTCCAGCGGCTCGTCTACGAGCGGCTCAAGCACTATCTGGGCGCCGGCGGGGAGGACGTGATCCTCTACCCGGAGGGGCAGCCCGAGGAGGAACCGGCCTGAGGCGCCCGGCGCCGGAGCGGCTGCCTTAGCGGCCCGCCCGGCTCATGGAAGGGAATCGCCGCGCCCCCTTGTGGGAGTGCGCGGAAGGGTTCTTTGACAACTGAATCAGAGCGGACCTGTCCACGCGGCCGGCGTGGCGGGGCTCTCCGGAGTCCGTTCCGGAGAGCCCTGTCCTTTTCTTTCCAAGCGCTGACTGCGGCTCTGAACCCTAAGAGCGCGTCTGAAGGCACGGTGGGCTTCATGCGCGGATCGCCGCACCGGGCTCGGTGAACAGCTCTCCTAGGCCGCTGAACTGCTGCTGGCCTCCCTTGAGGAGCCAACGGGTGAAGAACAGGACCTCAAGGGTCGTGCCGCACGCCTCCACCCGAGGAACTGGCGCCCCACTTCCGCCCGATTGCAGCCGCCAATGCGCATTGAACTTGACAGTGCGCATTAAAGACTGTATAAAGGTCGACATGGCGCGACTCAACATCTCCCTACCTGACGATCTTTACGAGGCCGCCAAGAAGTGGCGAGGGACCATGAACCTCTCTGAGATCTGTGCCAAGGCGCTCCGGGCGGAATTGGAGGCGGCCGAGCTGGATCGCCTCCCTGGCGGTCTGCTGTGGAGCCTCAAGCCGCCTAGCCGCCTTGAGAAGACCCTCGCGAAGCGATTTGGCCTCAAAGCTGCCGTCATTACTGACACACCCGAGGATCCCCTTGACCTTCCCGAGGTCTTGGGCTCAGAGGCGGCAAGATATCTGGACTCTCACTTATCCGATGATGCGTTGCTGGCCATCGCAGGCGGGCGCCAGATGTGGAGGGTGGTACGTAACCTGTCTCAACGCTCGATCCGGATCACGATAACCGCGCTTGGCATTCATGAGAACGACCCTCAGGTTCTCCACGTTCACCCTAATACCCTAACGACGCTTCTCTGGCTCCTCTACAGCCCGGGCGCTGTAGCCAAACTCGTAGCCGCAGGGACCTTCGATTCCCTCTGGCGCCCGAATCTTCCCGTGAAAGAGCGTCCCTCCTACTTCGTGGTCGCCTCCTGTGGCCCCTTTCAGAACGGTTCGCCATTTGCGAATCTTATCGGCCCCCAGGCAACTAGGAATCTACTTGAGAGAGGTGCCTCCGGGGATTTCGCCTACATCTTTTTTGACAAGGACGGCCAGTTGCTCGAACCTCCTGACTATCGGGTCTCTCCAACGAATGGTATCGACCATTCACTGTTTTCGGCGCAACAGTTGCGCGATCTCTCGAAGCGGCCCGATGCTTGCGTGCTTGCTGTCGCGGGTGGTGAGAGCAAGGTGCTTCCTCTGCGACACGCACTCGACAATCAACTCTGTAACGTAGTGGTCACGGATCATGATACTGCAACCGAGCTCCTATGCTAAAAGGAATATTATGAGACCCACCGACCTAGAGCCCGGACCATGCATCCACTTTTATTTTGATAGATATCGAGGAGTTTCCGATCTATCACGACATGTCTTTGCTATTTATGACGAGGACGGCATCAGGCGCTGGTGGTGCGAAGCGCCCCAATACGCCTCAACGCCGGAGGAGTTGATTGAAAAAATCACTGAATACGAGGCATCCAAAAACGCAACTGTCACGCTGATTGCCGCCGGCTCAATGAGCAAATCAGCAATCGACTTCACTTTATTGCTGGTTTCACCGGACGATATTCCCAGTCTTATAGTAGTTGCCTTCAGTGCAGAGCAGAATTCACGTTGCCTGCTGTACCGCTATGAAGATGCACGAATACTTCTTAACTCTCAGGATCCTGGCTGGGGGACAGTCGGCGAAGTGGTAGAAGCCCACGGTTTCTCAATTGTGCGGTAGGGGTTATGACCGACTCTTTTCCACAGTTCGGAAGAATTGAAAATGCAGCCTATCAGGCTGTGAGGATTATTGCGGTTGTGCGATCCATCCGCCAAGGCTGTGGACAAGTACGACGCGTTCCCTTCGATCCAGAGGAGTGCGCGGAAAAGTTTGGGGTAAGGGTGCGTCTAGTTAATCTCCCAAATCAAATAGCTGGTCGGCTTCTCCGTTACCCATCAGGTTATGAAATCGAGGTCTGCGCTGCTGATCCTCGACATCGTCAGAGGTTTACGCTTTCGCATGAACTTGCTCATCTCTGTTTTCTTTCACACGCACCCGCACTCCCACAGGAACGAGGTATAGTTTCGAAGGTTCAGAAAATTGATGGTCGCGAGGAGCGACTCTGCAACAGGATCGCAACGGAGCTCCTCATGCCCCAATCTCGATTCTTGTCCGAGTCGCGCCAGCTTAACCCCTCCTTTGAGAGCATCGAGGCGTTAAGCCATATTTTCGATGTCTCTCTTGCGGCCGTCCTTGCGCGAGTGAAAGAATTAGCTGCTTGGTCAGTAGGAGAGACTAATTGGAAGCTCGATATTGATACTGGAGTTCTTACCAAAACCGCTAAACCGAGATTTTGGTGTCGTATAAGAAAAAAGACATCGCGAAGTGATCGCGAGCGGCTTCTCGTCGCCAGATTAAGAGAAGCGGAAATGCTCCTCGGCAAGACTGGATCGGCACAGCTCTTGAACCGAATCTATTCTGGGGGCTATGTGGTAGTTCCTGTGTCGGATGGAGAAGTAACAGTAAAGAAGCAGGTCGATGGAAGCCTGCAGGCCTTCGTGTTGGCATGAACCAATAAACTTTAAGAATTAGAGAGAAAACTATGTCCGGAGTTGCTATCTTAGACCTTGGCGGGCAGTACTGTCATCTGATCGGCCGAAGGCTGCGCGATTTAAATGTCGAATCCACCATTCTCGGACCTGAGACGCCTGCCGAAGATCTTGAAGGCTATGCGGGCGTTATCCTCTCTGGAGGACCCAGTAGTGTGTACGATCCTAACTCTCCTCAAATCGATTTCAAGATCTTGGACGTTGGCATTCCTGTCCTTGGTATTTGCTACGGACACCAGCTACTCGCTCAGCACCTTGGTGCGAGAGTGGCCCCAGGGGCCGGGGAGTACGGCTTAAGCACGCTTTCCCTTATAGAGGTAGATTCGATATTCAAAGGCACACCAAACAGACAGAAGGTCTGGATGAGCCATTCGGATTCCGTGGCTGATGTTCCTGCGAGTTTCGTGCGCCTTGCCAGAACGGATAGGTGTGATGTCGCTGCTTTCGCGCATTTGGAACGGAGAATTTTTGGCGTTCAGTTTCATCCCGAGGTTGTCCATAGCGAGTTTGGAAAGGAGGTTCTCAGAAACTTTGCTCTCGGAGTTTGCTGCCTAAAGCCGGAACAAGGAATAGCTACACGGGTCCCCAAGCTACAAGCTGAAATCAGGAAGAAAGTCGGTGATCGGTCGGTATTCTTCTTTGTTAGTGGAGGTGTTGATTCGAGTGTGGCGTTTGCTCTTTGTGCTCGCGCACTACCACGTGAGCGGATACTAGGTGTCTATGTAGACACGGGCTTGATGCGGAAAGGTGAAACGGATGAGCTTCGGAAGAACTTTGCGCGACTCGGGCTTATTGACCGCCTAAGGGTGCGCGACGAATCAAAGCGCTTCCTTGCTAAGCTGGATGGTGTCGTTGAGCCTGAGAAAAAGCGTGAGATCATAGGCGGTCTCTTTGTAGAGGTGCAGTCTGAGGCAATGAAGGAGTATGGCATCGACGAGGGAAGATGGTTACTTGGCCAAGGCACCATTTATCCAGATACGATTGAGTCTGGAGGCGCAGCGGGACGAGCGGCGGTCATCAAGACTCACCACAATCGGTGCGCAGAGATTCTTGCGCTTATGGAGAGAGGGCAGGTAGTCGAACCCCTGGCAGAGTTTTATAAGGATGAAGTCCGGGAGATTGGTCGCGAGCTTGGACTCGATGCTCATCTTACTAACAGATGGCCATTTCCCGGTCCTGCGTTGGCGATTAGGTGCCTCTGCACAAACATAGAGGGGGAACCAAGCGTACCCCCCATTTCTTTGGGGGCAGCATATGGCGACTATGAGGCAGTTCAGGTCCCTCTCAGAAGCGTGGGAGTTCAGGGGGATGGCAGGACCTATCGGGAACTCGTGGCATTGAGAGGCCCGCTTGATTATGATCGCCTTCAAGACCTTAGTTCTGAAATATGTAACGCCAATACGCTGCACAACAGAGTCATTGTCTTTCTTGCCGGCAAGAAAGAGCGCTTGGCTGACGCTCGGATCACGAATAGAGCACTAAGCCCAGAGCGTTTAGATACCCTAAGGGAGGCAGACTATATAGCGCGCTCTGCAATGGAGGCGAATGGGCTTATGGAATCGGTGTGGCAGTTCCCAGTGATCCTCATACCCTTGACGTTTGGAGAAGGAGAGGCAATCGTACTGCGTCCCGTTAATTCAACGGACGGCATGACCGCAAATTTCGCGAGGCTTGAGCCCGGGATTCTGGCTTCGTTGGCAGCAAAGATTTTGGCCGTCGATGGCGTTGACATGGTTTTCCTGGACACTACCGACAAGCCTCCGGCAACTATCGAGTGGGAGTGACTTTAGGGAAATGAGAGACCTGTCTGCGGTCCTTGAGGAAGTACGACGGATTTGTTCGCACGAAGCACCAAGCGTAAGGGTTGTGGGCCTATCAGAATTATTGGAAAGAGGAGAGAGCGGCTTTCTGGTGACCTTAGAACTTTCTCCTGGACTGGAGCCCTCTGATGCGATTGTACAAAGGCTGGACAGACGATTGCGCCAGATCCCAGAAGTAGATCACGTATTTATCCAACTCGCGGAAACAACGTAGCGAGTCATTAGTTCTCTCTTGCAATGGCTCAGGATCTCGCAGCGAGCAGAAGTAGGTGCGGAGGCGACATGGACCACCGATCTACAGCGTGACCTCAGTAGAGCTTCGGAAAAGGTTCCACCCTAATGTAGGGGGAGTCTGCGGCAGGGGGGAGTTGACAAGGGCTGATTCGAAGCTTGCGGCGATTGGGAAAGGGCCCCAGAGTGCCAACGAAGCCCCCTCACATGCTCCACGCGAGCTGCTGGAAAGCCTCTGCGAGTATCCTCTTCCCTCCCTGGAAGACACTACCGCCTTCTTGGAAGGAACTCTCGGGATCGGGGTGGAGGTCAAACGGAACGATTGGCGAGTCGGCTATCCGGCAGGACCGAAAGCGACGAAGGGCAGTCCGGGCGGGAAGCTCCCTGCCACCGGGAAAGGTGCCACCCAATTCTGGAAGCCGGCAGCGCGCTGGCAGCGGTGCTAGAGCGAGCAAACACCCCGCTGACGCCCGCTCGCACCGCGTTCAAACGCCCTGCGTGACGAGCGCCGACGCGACGGGACCCGCTTCTGGCCATACCCCGTAGTCGGCTCGGAGCTGCTTCGCGCTTGGCGGGTACGACTCCCTCCCAACGCATCCCTCTGTCAAGCGACAGGAAGAATTGACCCCCGGACGACAGTAAAAACTGACCCCCCTGGCTCAAGCCGGCCGCGAGCCGGAGGGAGGACAGGGATGGAGAATCAGCAGAGGCTTCACCACACAGAGAGGAGGTGCGGATGGTGGAGCCGGAGGTGGTCAGGAAGATCGAGGCGCTGAGGCGCGCCGGATTCGGCGCCGGGGGGGGAAAGGTGCCACCCAATTCTGGGAGGCACCGGGCTCAGGACCTTCGTTCCGGGGAGTGGCGCCGCCATCACCTGCATGAGCGGGGGATCCAGCGAGCCTTCCATGAGGCGGCGAGGAAGGCGGGGATCACCAAGCACGCCTGTCACACGCTTCGCCACTCCTTTGCCACCCACCTGCTGATGAACGGCTACGACATCCGGACGGTCCAGGAGTTGTTGGGTCACCAGAGCGTGAAGACCACAATGATCTACACCCATGTGCTCAACCGTGGCGGCCGGGGGGTGCAGAGCCCGGTGGACCGGTTGTAGCCGGAATGCATCGGCTGCTTATCCGACAGGGGATCGGTCGCATAAGCAGCCTGCTGGATCGACGGACGTGAGTCGCAAATTCAAGCAGCCCAAGAGTTTACAGCCTCGGCTCCCCGTAAAGGATTGGCGCCGTGGCGACAGGTTCGCTGTCGTATAACGCTCCTTTCCCCTCTCCTGGGAGGTGCTTATGCGACAGCAGCCTCGAGCCGGAAGCCCGAAGCGGTTTCCCTGAGTGACTTATCCGAACCTGTGACAGGACTTCCCTGTCGCAGAAGCACCTCTCTCCTACGGGGCCGGCACAGGATGCTTATACGACACAGCCCGCCGTGTTGACGCGGATAAGGAAGTGGCGTAGGATGTCTTTAAGTCGAGTGGAGAGAGGAGATTAGCGTGATAGATGTCGTTCCCCGTCAGAGCCCAGCGACAGAGAAACCCGTCGCTATGGCAGCTTGGGGTGGCGATGAATATACGGTGTGGTGAAGGTTGAACAAAACCGCTCCGCGGCAGCCCCCTCCGAAAACCTTTCTATTCTAGATCATTTCAGGCCGCAACTCCAGTCCGGATACCCTTTCGGCGAACTTCCCGAAAGGAGACACGGTTATGGGAGAGATGCGCGACCGGATGGAGAAGGAGCTGAAGCTGCGGGGCTATAGCCCTGCCACCATCAAGGCCTATCTGCGAGTCGTCCACAGCTTCGTCCAGCATCACAGGCGTCCAGCCGAGACCATGGGCAGCTCGGAGGCGCGTGCATACCTGCTGCACCCGATCGAGGAAAAACACTTGGCGTGGCCGACCGTCCTCTTCTTGCTCCCACCGGAGATCGGGAGCCGTGTTGCTTGCCGAGCCGTTGCGATATAATGAGTGACGCGAAATCGCTGGCTGAGAGACCGAGCATGCGGCACACTCCCCATCCGGACGGTCTTTCCGAGACGCGACGCCCGCTCTCAGGGCGGCAGTGGAGGTCGGAAGGCCCTCTCGCGGAATCCCTCCGGAGGTGCACGGTGGTGTGGGAGGAGGGGGCCCGTGAGGGTCCCCCCTATCCCGATTGGGCGCGCGAGATGCCTCCAGCAGGGCAAGGGAGACAGGGCCACCGCCTCGACCGTCGCATAGCGCATGCGGTCGAAATTTTTGACGCGGGGGGCGTATCGTGCTAGCATAAAGTGCGGTTACCCCGACGATCCGCACGATCCGCGAAGTCCAAGCACTGCCCCCGCAAGAGGCGTTACTCAAAGGCGTGACCAAGGGAGGGTTCACATGAGCACAGGCCGATTCACGACCGCGCGGTTGCCGGTCGCCGCAGCCATCGCATCGCATCGTCCCGCTTCCGGTATCCGACAGCCCAGAGCCGTCCCCAACGGCCGGTCGTGGGCGCTGCTGGCGTTGGCGCTGGCTCTGTGGGCCGGCACCCTTTCAGGTCCCGCGCAAGCGCAAACCGCGCCTTGGCTGTACACCGACCGCGCCGCTTACGTGGCCGGCGACACCGTGCTCATCACCGGACGGGATTTCTCTCCTGGCGAGTTGACGCTGCAGGTGACGCACGTCGGCGGCGGAGACGAGCCCGGCATGGGCCACGAGCCGCAGACGGTTACGGTGCAGGAGGACGGGACCTTCACGGTCAGTTGGAGCCCGCGCCTGACGGACCTGTCGGGTCCGGCCTTCGAGGTGACGGCCGTCGGTGACCCACAGGGCGACGCCATGCCGGCGCATTTCTCGCGCGTGGCGGTGGTGGCGACCGACAAGGGTGATTACCTGCCGGGCGAAACGGCTCTCATCGCGGGCTGGGGCTTCGCGCCGAACGAATGGGTGAAGCTGCAGGTGGTGCACGTCAACGGCCAGGCGGACGGCAACGGCCACGCGCCGTTCTACGCGCTCGCCGACGAAGCCGGCAATGTCACGGCCACGTGGTACGTGGACCCCGACGACTCCATCGGCAGCTATTTCCAGCTCACAGGACTTGGGGAAACCTCCGGTGTCGCCGGCAGCGCGACGTTCTGGGATGTTGGAGGCGGCTCGGGCTCGGTCAGTCTGACCACCCTGGACAGCGCCTACACCCAGGACTTCAACACCCTCGCCAATACCGGGACGGCGAACAACATCACCATCACCGGCTGGTACCTGAATGAAACGGGGTCCAGCACGAGAAACAACGGCCAATACGCTTTCAGCAATGGCTCCGACACCAGTGGTGATGTCTACAGCTTTGGAGCGACAGCCAGCACAGAACGCGCTTTTGGCACTCTCTTCAGCGGTACGTTGACGCCCACCATCGGCGCACAGTTCACGAACAACACCGGCAGCACCATTACCTCCCTCGACATCTCCTATGTCGGCGAGATGTGGCGTGCCGGCGTAACGAACCGCAATGCCGCTGATCGTCTCGATTTTCAGCTCAGCACCAACGCGACCAGCCTGACGAATGGAACTTGGGTCGACTACAACAGTCTCGACCTCAACAGCCCGAATATCAACACCACCCTCGGCGCCTTGAACGGCAATGCATCGGGAAATCAAACCCCCCTTAGCTTTTCTATCACCGGTTTGAATATTCCGAATGGCGCCTCCTTCTGGATCCGCTGGAACGACTTCGATATAGCTCCGGGCGCGGATGACGGCCTCGCGGTGGACAACTTTTCGATCACACCACACACCTCCGTGATCCTGCCCAACCTGACCATCACAGATGTCTCTGCCAACGAAGGCAATGCCGGCACCACGTCATTCAATTTCGTGGTGAACCTCTCGTCGCAGGCGGGCGCGGGCGGCGTGACCTTCGATATCGCCACCGCCGACAACAGCGCCACTTCGCCAAGCGACTTCACGGCAAAATCATTGACGAGTCAAACCATCCCGTCTGGAAGCTCCAGCTACTCGTTCAGCGTTCTGGTGAATGGGGACACGGCCAACGAAGCCAATGAGACCTTCTTCGTCAATGTGACCAATGTGACCGGTGCCGTGCTCGTGGACGGTCAGGGCGTGGGAACGATCGTCAACGACGACGTTGCCGACGCCGCTCCGGCCGTTGCCAGCACCTTCCCTGCCAACGGCGCCACCAACTTCCCCGTTGGCTCCAATCTCACCGTCACCTTCAGTGAACCGGTCAACGTGTCCGCATCCTGGTTCACGCTGACTTGCTCCACGAGCGGGACGGTTGCCACCACCTTCAGCGGCGGACCCACCACCTTCACCCTCGACCCGGGCGTCACCCTCGTTCACGGCGAGACCTGCACCCTGACCGTGCTGGCGAATCAGGTCAGCGATCAGGATGGAAACGATCCGCCCGACAACATGGCGGCCAACGTCATGGTCACCTTTACGGCCTATGACGTTTGTTCCGACTACACTCCGATCTATGCCATTCAGGGCAGCGGACTCTCCGCCGCGATCACCGGCAACGTCTCCACCAAGGGCGTCGTGGTCGGCGACTTCGAAGGGACGGCCGCCAATTCCGGCTTCTTTATCCAGGACTTGACCGGTGACGGCAATCCAGCCACCTCCGACGGCATCTTCGTCTTCAGCGGCTCGGCCAACCTGGTGAGCGTGGGACAGGTGGTGCGCGTCACCGGCTTTGCCCGCGAGCGTTTCGACCAGACCACGATCAACGGCTCCAACAGCAACACGGCCGCGGTGCCTGCTGCGAATATCGTTCAATGCGGCACCGGCTCGGTGGCGCCGACCGACGTGACGCTGCCCTTTGCCAACGCAGCTTTCCCCGAACGTTACGAGGGCATGCTCGTCCGCTTCCCGCAGGCGCTGGTCATCGCGGAGTACTTCAACTACGACCGCTTTGGCGAGATCGTCCTCGCCCAGCCGCTCCCTGGCGAACCCCGCCCCTTCACTGGCACGGCCATCGACGAGCCTGGAGCGGCGGCAAATGCCCGTACGGCCGCCAATGCGCTGAGCCGCATCACTCTCGACGACGTGCAGAGCGCCCAGAACCCGCCGACATTGCGCCACCCGAACGGGCTGCCGTTCTCGCTCAGCAACCGCTTCCGCGGCGGCGACACGGCCGCGAACGCCATCGGCGTGCTCGGCTTCGACTTCAGCCTCTATCGCATCTACCCGACCGGGCCGGCAGACTACACTGCGGTGAATCCGCGGCCGGCGTCGCCCGAACCGGTGGGCGGGACCATCCGCGTCGCCGCGATGAACACGCTCAACTTCTTCGTCACGGCAGATTACCCGACGGGAAATCCGTTGGATAACAAGTGCGGTCCGGCCAACAACGTGGAATGCCGCGGCTGGGACAGCGATCAGGTCGATGAGTTCACCCGCCAGCGCGATAAGCTCCTTACCGCCCTTTCCGGTCTCAATGCCGATATCATCGGCTTGAACGAGCTGGAAAACTCGACCGGTGTCGAGCCGCTTGCCAGCATCACTTCCGGAATGTCCGGCTACGCCTACATCAATACCGGGACGATCGGCACGGACGCGATCAAGGTGGGCCTGATCTACAGGCCCGCCGTCGTCACGCCGGTCGGAGCTTTCAAGCTGCTGACGTCGGCCGTGGATCCGCGCTTCATCGACACCAAGAGCCGCCCGTCGCTGGCGCAGACCTTCGAAGTCAACGCCACCGGCGCGCGCTTCACCGTGGCGATCAACCATCTCAAGTCCAAGGGGTCGGACTGTAACGACGTCGGCGACCCCGACCTCGGCGACGGCCAGGGCAACTGCAGCCAGACCCGTCGCGCCGCCGCGGAAGCCCTGGTCGACTGGCTTGCCACCGACCCGACCGGCAGCGGCGACCCCGACTTCCTCATCATGGGCGACCTGAACTCCTACGCTCAGGAAGACACGCTCGACGAGATCAAGGCCGGCTCCGACGACACCGCCGGCACCAGCGACGATTTCACCAACCTGATCTATCAGTTCCATGGCGCCTTCGCCTACTCGTACACCTTCGACGGCCAGGCGGGCTATCTGGACCATGCGCTCGCGAACGCGAGCCTGTTGGGACAGGTGACCGGCGCGGCGGACTGGCACATCAACTCCGATGAGCCGGACGTTCTCGACTACGACACGTCCTTCAAACCCCCCGCGCAGGACGCCCTCTACGAAGTGAACCCCTACCGCACCTCGGACCATGACGCCGTCGTGGTCGGGCTGGTTCCCAACGCGCCTCCCACCGTGAATGCGGGGGGACCGTATTCCGCTCCTGAAGGCGGCTCGACCACGCTCACGGCGAGCGGTTCCGACCCGAACGGCGACAGCCTCACCTACGCCTGGGACCTCGACAACAACGGCTCCTTCGAAACCAGCGGCCAGAGCGTCTCCTTCAACGCCGCGCTGCTGGATGGACCGAGCAGCTACACGGTCAAGGTGCGCGCAACGGATCCCGGTGGGTTGTCGGCGGTGTCATCCGCGACCGTGAACGTGACGAACGTCGCGCCGACCGTCAGCGCTTCGTTTGGCGCCGGCAGTGTCAGTTGCGGTCCGAACAATGCGACCCTCACCGTCACCTTCAGCGATCCCGCCGCGGCGGATACGCACAGCGCCGTGATCAACTGGGGCGATGGCAATACCCAAACCGTCAGCACGGCGACCAGTCCCCTGGTGCTCTCGCATACCTACGCGGCGGCGGGAAGCTACACCGCCACAGTCGGCGTCAGCGACGACGATGGCGGCACCGGGAACGCAACGGCCAGCGTCTTGGTGAAATTCAACACCAGCGGTTTCCTGCAGCCGATCAACGCGGATGGAACGAGCGTGTTCAAGTACGGCAGCACCATTCCGGTCAAGATCAGTTTCACGAACTGCGATGGTTCGATCCCGGCGGACCTTGCTCCGACCATCAAGCTCACCCTGATCTCTGGAGCCACGCCCGGCCTGCAGATCAACGAGCCCGTCTCCACCAGCGCGGCGGATACGACGGGGGTGATGCGCTTCAGCACGAACCAGTACATCTACAACCTGGCTTCGAAGCCTTTGCCCGATTCCTCTGCGACGTATCTCATCACCGTCACCACTCCGTCCAACGGTCAGACCTTCACGGTGCAATTTGGTCTGAGACCATGATCATCGTGCAGGTGAGACGTTGACGAAGTAGGTTGTGGCTCGAGGGAGAAGGCTGGTGCTCACCAGCCTTCTCCAGGTTCCAGCATACCGACCGGGCCAATTCGGCCGCCTGAAGGGCGCGGAAGGGTAGGAAAAAGGTGCCGGGGGGGAGATAGCGAGGAAGGCGGCACCTCCACTTTCACGGCGTACTATCGCCGTATTCGGGCCGACTTTTCAGATGTGATGTGGAGCTTGGAAGCGAGGCGACCCGCTATCCTGCTGGACCGAAGGCGAGGCCGACCCGGACGAAGGGCAGTCCGGGCGGGAAACTCCCTTCTGGAAACTTCACCATTCGATCCCCGGCGCGTAATTTCTGGGCAGCCTCTCGAAAAGGCTTCACGAACCCGGCATAGGCGTCGCGCATCTCCTGGCGGATCCATTTGCTGAAGGCGTGCACCCGAGGGGCCGGCGATCTCTTGCTCTTCCGCGGCTGGTCGAAAGGATTCTGAGCCCGGGGGCCAAGGTGCCACCCAATTCTGGGAGATCCCATAGTTGGAGAGGGGCTCATCTCCAGATTTCGGCTATCAGGAGAATCCGGAAGAGTCCGCGGAGCCAACACCAAGACCCTTCCACGGCAGCCACGACAGCCGGACGACCGCTTCTGAAAGCGGCACCTCCACTTTCACGACGTGCTACCGCCGTATTCGGGGCTAACTTTTCAGGTGGTATGGGGCTTGGAACGAGGCGACCGGCTATCCTGCAGGACCGAAGGCAGGGAGGCTCGCGGCCGAGAATAGGTGCCATGCGTTTCGAGGAGGGTGGGATCACGGCGCCACCGGCACCGCCCACAGCTCGCTGCCAGCGATCCCGTCGTCGGCGGCGAAGTAGAGGGTGCCGCCGGCGAGGACCGGCCGTCCCGGCCACGCCGACAGCGGGCCGGGGGCGATGTCGGCCACCATCGCGGTGTGCGCCGCGACGCCGTCGGTCGACCAGAGCTCGAACCCGTGCAGCCCGTCGTCGGCGGAGAAGAAGAGCCGACCGGCGGCCACGCTGAGCAGCAAGGGGCTCGAGCCCGCGGCGCCGTCCCGCAAATCGAGGAACGGGTGGGTGCCGGCCGCCGTGCCGTCACTCACCCACAGCTCCCCACCGAGCTCCGGGGTGAAGGCGGTGAAGTACAGCTTGCCGTCGAAGCCCAGCGGCCGAAAATCGATGTCGCGATAGGGATCGCCGATGGGCGCGAGGGCGACGGTGCCGGCCTCGCTGCCGTCGGAGCGATAGAGCCACACGCGACCGTCGCCGTGCGTCCGAGCCACGAAGTACATCGCGCCATCGAACACCACCAGATCGGAGTGGCTGTAGAGCTCCGCGGGCGGCGCGATGCGCGTGGCCGCGTTGCCGTCGATCCGCCACAGGTCGCTGTTGAGCAGGAAGGCGGCGTCTCCGAGCCGCGCCAGCTCACCGGGCCGGCAGACGTCGCCGCCGCCCGGGCAGCGGATCGGCTCGAGGCCCTCGCCCGCCGACGCGGGGCGAATGGCAAAGAGACCCTCCGCCGTGGCCGGGTCGGAGATGAGCAGGCGGTCGCCCAGCGCCACGGAATCGCGGAAGGCCGCGATCCGCAGCGTCGCCACCTCGCTCGCCGGCACGACACCATCGGGGGAGACGAACACCCGCGTCAGCCAGGTACCGAACAGACAGTCGTCCGAGTCCTCGTCGCACTCGAAACTGGGGACCAGCAGCGTCAGCGCATCGCCCACCGGCACGACCGCCGTCGCGCCGGAGTCGAGGATGTCGACGGCGTTGCCTGCCACGTCCACCCGGACCACTTCGTACCTGGCGTCGACGACCACCCCGCCGGCGACGGCCACTGGCGGCACCGGATGCCTGAGGGACCAGCAGCTCGGCGCTCCGTCGGCCAGCGCGACCACCGCGTCGGGAGTGCCATCCGTCCAGTAGACCTGTTGCCGTGCCCCGTCGCAGGCGGTGAACACCAACCGCTCTCCGAGCGCGATCAGGCTGCGCGGCTCCGCGTCGCCGTTGCGCCGCCCCGGCGAGCGCATCGACGCGCGCACGCTACCATCGGCGGCGAGACGCGCGAGGAGATCCTCCCCGGCCACCAGGAACCCGTCGCCGCTCGCCACCGCCGGACCCTGGCCCAGCTCGGGCACTGGGCGTACCCCTGGCGCGTCGAGCCGGGCCACCTCGCGCTGCTGTGCACTGGACCGCTCGAGGAGCGCCACGTCGCCGTTCACCGCGGCGAGCTGGGTGTCGCAATAGCGCCGGCGCGCGCACTCGGCGTCCAGGGGCCGCGTGCCGGCGTCCGTGCCGTCGGTCACCCACACCTGCTGCTCGCCGTCGGCGGTCGGGGCGGAGAACAGGCTACGGCTGCCGGATCGCGCCTCGGGAAGGGACGCGACCCACCCCTTCCTGCACACGCCGGCACAGCGGCCGAGCGCGGCCGTACCCCCCGGCGTGCCGTCGGTCCGCCAGAGGTGTCCGTCGCCGTCGGCGAAGAGCAGCCCCGACGCACTGGTGTGGAGCGCGACGGACCCGAGAGCGAGGCGGTCGGGGGTCAGCCGGGAGACGCGGGAGGAGCCGGTCACGCCTTCCCGGGCGAGATGGCACCGCGAGCCGGCGTCCGGGCACTCGAGGAAGACGACGCCGTGGACGAGGCTCATCGGGAAGTCGATCTTCTTTTCCCAGTTCCTCCGGCCGTAGCGCCGCACCCTGCGGGTCCCCGCCGCGTTGCCGTCGCTCGTCCACAGCTCCTGGACATCGGACGTGCTGCGGACGAAATAGAGCCGGTCGGCGGTCGCCACCAGCCCGTCGAGGTCGCCATCGCGAAGGTCGGCCACCGTCGACGTGCCGGCGGCGGTCCCGTCGCTACCGACGAGACGGCTGCCGCTGAAGAAGTAGGTGCGGCCGCCGAGGGTGGGAAGCGGATCGCCGAACGCCGCCCCCGACGGAAACCGGACACCCAGCGGCTCCGTGCCGGCGACGGTGCCGTCGGTCGACCACGCCATCCCGTCGCCGTCGGCGAGGACCATGCGATCGCCGACGCGAACATGGGGCATGTGCGGCCCGCTCAGCGGCTTCTGGAAGGTCGGAAAGAGAACGGCCGTGCCGGCGCGGGTTCCGTCGGTGGTCCACACCGGCGCCCATTCGTCGAGTTGGAAGAGCAGCCTCCCCGAGACCGTGCCGAGCAGCTCGGGGCGGAGGGAGCCGTAGGGCAGGACGAAGCCGGCGAGCGGCTCCGCCCTTCCGCTCGCTGGGTCGCCCGCCCACAACTCGAGTCGTGGGTGCTCCTTCTCGTCGGCGTCGTAGCTGTATCCCCCGGAGAGCAGGACGGCACGGCCCGCCAGTTCGCCGACCAAGCCGACCTCGTGGACGTGCCGCGACCGTCCCTGGTCGAGATCCGCCAGGCGGTACGGCACCCCGAGCCCGCTCGCCGCCGCTGCGCAACCCAGCGCGGCTGCGAAGAGCGCCGCACTCAGCTTCCTCCTCATTGCCACCTCCCGCCGCTCCCACGGCTCCACCCCAGAGACACGCGAGAGTTGCCCTCGATCGATCGCCGCCGCGGCCGGGCGCGGCCAAAGGGCTGCAGGCACACGGTTTACGCCTATGATGACCTCTTCGGCGCCAAATCTTTTGACACGACCGTGAAAAGGCACCGAAGCGGCCAACTTCGCCGAAGTAGCCCGTGGCCCGTGCTCAACAGCTTAGCCCGTCGCACCTGCCCTGGCAAGATCCTTGATCTAGCCCTGGCTCCGCCATGGCCCGCAGACTCCGTCATACTCCTGAAGGGGGCGCTCTCTTCGACGTCACCTGCCGCACTGCCGCACGGTCCAGAGCCGCGCGGTGCTATCTTTGGAAGTGGGGGATAGACGAGGCTAGCGGGAGTTGAAGCGTTGAGGAGTGAATGCTGCTCGGCCGAGGTACTGGCATGAACAGGTATCGCATCGTTTTACGGGCAATTGTGTGCGCGTTAATCGTTCCGGGGCTCAGCATGCCGGCCAGCGCGCTAGAGAGCGCATCGCCGTTGGTCATCGGTGAGACATTCACGATCGATTCCAGGATCCTGAGCGAGACACGGCGCATTAATGTCTATCTCCCGCCTGGTTATGCCGAGTCTCCCAATGCGCGGCTCCCGGTGCTTTACATGCCTGACGGAGGCATGGCTGAGGACTTTCTGCATGTGGCTGGTCTTGTGCAGGTCTCAGTCGGCAATGGAACGATGCGGCCGTTCCTTCTGGTGGGCATCGAGAATACCCAACGCCGCCGCGATTTGACGGGTCCTACGCAGAGCGCGGATGACAAGAGAATCGCGCCGCAAGTGGGAGGGTCGGAAGCATTTCGGGGGTTCATTCGTCAGGAGTTGATGCCACAGGTGAAGACCCGTTATCGCACGACCAATGAAGCGGCAATCATGGGGGAGTCGCTTGCCGGGTTGTTTGTGGTGGAGACATTCCTTCTGGAGCCGGACCTGTTCGATACCTATATTGCCTTTGATCCAAGCCTCTGGTGGAATAATCACAAGCTCGTCGACGACGCAGCAGCGCGGTTACGTGCACGGCCGAAGCTGGAGAAGACGCTGTATTTCGCCAGCAGTGACGAGAAGGGGCTTGCAGAGATAACACAAGAGTTTGCGGCTGTTCTCACCAAGAATACGCCGCCAAGCGTCCGTTGGCATTACGAGAAGTTTCCAGATGAGAAGCATTCAACGATCTATCATCCCGCTGCTCTCAAGGCGTTTCGTGCAGTGTTCAAGCCGCATGGGGACAAGCCATGAGCCGAAATAAGGAAACCGTACAAAAATACATGGACGCATTCACCAGGACGGATCACGCGGAAATCTTGTCCTGTCTGACAGATGACGTCGAATGGGTAATCCCTGGCGCATTTCACGTGATAGGGAAGGACGCCTTCGACAAGGAGATCGAGAACGACGCTTTCGTAGGAAACCCCACGATCACGGTTACTCGCATGACGGAAGAGGACGACGTAGTCGTAGCGGAAGGCAGTGTGCGCTCCGCCAGGAGAGATGGCGGCGCTCTGAACGCCGTCTTCTGCGATGTGTTCGTCATGCAGGACGCGAAGATCCGGCACCTGACCTCTTATTTGATGGAAGTCAAAGCATAGGAGTTCTTCTCGGAGTCAACACCTTGAAGATTCCTGCATACCATATCGACGCTTTTTCTGGGACGGTCTTCTCTGGCAATCCAGCCGCGGTCTGCCCGCTGGATCGTTGGCTCGATGACGAGACCCTGCAGCTCATCGCCAGGGAAAACAATCTTCCCGCCACCGCCTTCTTCGTTGCGAACCAGGATGATTATGAATTGCGCTGGTTTACCCCCACGGTCGAGCTGCAGCTTTGCGGGCATGGGACGATAGCCGCCGCCGCAGTCATTTTCGAATCCGTGGCTTCCTCCAAGGAATCCGTTACTTTTCGGACGAAAGGTGGAACATTCCCCGTGGTCAAGCAGGGTCCGCTCCTCTGTATGGATTTCCCCATCCACGAAGCGGTGCCGTGCGCGGCAAAACCGGAGAAGCTCGTACGGGCCTTGGGCAGAGAACCGACGGAACTCCTGCAGGCCGCAAATTATCTGGCGGTGTATGAGGCAGAAGCAGATATCCACGCCATCACTCCGGATATGGAGCTGTTGCAAGCGGTCGAGGGTCTGGGGGTGATCGTCACAGCGAAGGGGGAGGCGGCCGACTTCGTCTCGCGATACTTTGCCCCGAAGCTGGGGATCCCTGAAGATGCGGCAACCGGTTCGACGCACTGCACGTTGGCGCCGTATTGGGCCAAGAGATTAGGGCAACGCAGACTCCACGCCATCCAGCTCTCTCAGCGTCGCGGCGAGTTATGGTGCGAGTCTCTTGGGGACAGAGTCAGCATTGCTGGAAGAGCCGTGCGCTACGCTGAGGGTTTTCTCTATGTGTGAAAGCACGGAACTAGGAACGGCTGTCCTCGCGGGCCCGCCGCGCCGGTTTGACACCGGCAGCGAGGTGTCACAAACTACCCGGCGCCCAACCAGAGGAGCATGGATGCGCGCCATCGGAAGGCTTGTCACCAGCACTGCGTTGATCGTCGTCTGCGGGCAGGCGCCTGCCGGGGCGCTCGAGCCCTATCTCGTCAAGGACATCAACGAGGTTCCCGCCGGCGGCAGCTCCCTGCCGGGCGGGTTCGTCGCCGTCGGCGGCGTTGCCGTCTTCAGCGCCATGGACGCGGACAACGGGCGCGAGCTCTGGCGCTCGGACGGGACGACGGGCGGCACCTATCGGCTCACCGACGTCTGCGCGGATAACTGCGGGGCGTATCCGTTGGTGCGCGTCGGCCAGCGGGTCCTCTTTTCGGCGTACGACGGCGACCGTCCGCAGCTCTGGGTGACCGACGGTACGGTCGCCGGCACCAACCTGCTCGTCGACGGGCTCGACGTCGGCCTAAACAGCAACATCCGCCGGTATGCCTTCCTCGGGAACCGCCTCTTCTTCGCCGCGCGCGACGACGCGCATGGGGAGGAGATGTGGGTGACCGACGGCACCCCGGCGGGCACCCGGATGGTCAGCGACCTGTTTCCCGGACCGCTCGGCTCCTCGCCGAGCGAGCCGGCCGCTCTCGGTGGCCGGGTCTTCTTCTTCGCCAGCCTCGACTCGCGCGGCATGAGCCTCTGGGCGACCGACGGCACCGCCGCCGGCACGCAGCAGATCCCCGGCCCGTGGGTCGGCAACATGCACGGGCTGGAAGCGCTGGCGGGGCGGCTGGTTTTCGTCGCCGAGGGCCCGGGGCTCGGCACCGAGCTGTGGCAGAGCGACGGCACGGCGGCCCGCACCTCGCTCGTCGCCGACCTCACGCCCGGCGGCGGGTCGACGCACATCAGCTCGCCGCGGGTGCTCGGGAACCGCTACTACTTCGTCGCCAGCCGCCAGAACCGGGAGCACACCGAAGGTCAGGAACTGTGGGTCACCGACGGTACCCGCAAGGGGACGCGGCAGCTCACCACCCTGCGCGCGCCGAACGCGTTCTTCTCGGGCGATCACGATCTCCAGCTCACCGGTCCGGCGCTCGGCGCGAAGCTCGTCTTCCGCGCCGACGACGGCCGCCACGGCGTCGAGCCCTGGATCACCGACGGCACGGCCAAGGGCACTCGCCTGCTCAAGGACGTCTGCCCCGGCCTCTGCGCGGGCGACGGCGAGCCCTTGCTGGCCGTGGGCAACCGCCTGCTGCTGCGCGGCAAGGACGGCCGCGGCGAGGAGCTCTGGTCGACCGACGGCACCGACAAGGGCACCGCCATTGTCGCCGACCTGTGCCCCGGAGGCTGCGACGCCGCGCCGCGGCCGATCGGCCTGCTCGGCGCGTCCGCGATCTTCGCCGCCACGAACGGCCCCCAGGGTCAGCAGCTCTGGTCCACCGACGACACCGCCGGCGGCACGCGGCAGCTCACGGATCTCGAGGGCGCGCAGCTCGAGGCCGCGGCGCTCGACAGCGGCGGCGGCGTGGTCGGCAATCTGCTGTTCTTCGCCGGGTCGGTGGCCGCCTTCGGCGTCGAGCCCTGGCGCACCGACGGCACCGCGGCAGGGACGTTCCTCGTGCGCGACATCTCCATCGGCGACAACGGCGGCTCGTTCCCGGGTCCCTTCCAGGCCGCCGGGAACGCCGTCTTCTTCGTCGCCACCGACGGGCTCGACGGCTACGCGCTCTGGCGCAGCGACGGCACCGAGGCCGGCACCCTCGCCGTCGACGGCCACGTGCCGACGGGCGACAACGACCGCCGGCCGTACTGGTTCAACGCCGCCTCGCTGGCGGGCTCGCTCTACTTTCAATCGATCTGGGGCGGTGGCCCCTACGGCGCGCTGTGGAGGAGCGACGGCACGGCGGCGGGGACGGCGCCGCTGGCGCCCGGCGGCTTCTGGATGCCGGCGCTGAAGACGATCGCCGCCACCAGCACGCTGGTCTTCTTCCAGGGCTACGACGCCGTCCACGGTCACGGCCTGTGGAAGACCGACGGCACCGCGGGCGGGACGAGCGCCATCGCGGCCGGCGCGCTCCAGTTCCCCGAGCAGATCACGCCGGCCGGGCCGCGCGTCTTTTTCACCGCCTGGAGCGCCGGGGCGGGCTACGAGCTGTGGTCGAGCG
>DASWME010000090.1:0-8103 GCA_036399915.1 Thermoanaerobaculia bacterium | reverse complement strand
CCTTCGCCATCGGCCGCTGGACGGGACGGCCGATCCTGGTCTTCCTCTTCCCGGTCGTCGTCTTCCTGCTCTGCCAGAGCTTCCTCTGGGGCACGTACCCGCCGCGCATCAGCGAGGCCTTCTCGGACGTCCTGCGCTACGTCGACCCGTCGGGCTTCCGCTGGCTCAAGGAGAGCTGGCTCTTCACGGACCGCGGCATCGCCTTCTACAACACCCGGCCGGTTGCCTTCGACGCGCCCTTCCTGCTGAGCCGGGCCGGCTTCGCGCTCCTGGGCCTGCTGTTCGTGGACCTCTCCCGGCGTCATTTCACCGGCCGCCTGCGCCGGCCGGCCCGCGTCCGGCGGGCCGAGGAGCCGGCGGGTCACGCAGGGGTGGTGGAGGAGACCCGGCCTCTCTCCTCCCTGGCCATGAGCTCGCGCCCGCCGGGCTTCCTCTCCGGCTCCCTCGCCGTCGCCCGCTTCGAGCTCCAGGAACTGCGCTCCCAGCCGGGCCTGTACATCTTCATCCCGTTCATCCTGGCGTTCCTCTACATCCTCTACCGGGACGCCCGGAGCCCTGCCTTCCTCAGCTCCCTCCTGTGGACGCCGGGCGTGGCGGCGATGTACGCGGCGACCTTCCTGACCATGGCCCTGGGACTGCTCTTCCTCTTCTACACGGTCGAGTCGCTGGAGCGCGAGGCCGCCACGGGAACCGCTCCGGTCTTCTACGCGACGCCCGTCCCCACGGGATCGGTGGTGGCCGGCAAGGTGCTGGCCAACCTGGCGGTGCTGGGGGTCGCCCTGCTCGGCGCGCTGCTGGTGGCGGCCCTGGTGATCCTGGGGCAGGGCAAGGTCTCGCTGACCCTCGGCCCGTTCCTGATCGTCTGGGGGCTCCTGCTGACGCCCACCCTGATCGTCTGGATCACGTTCGTGGCCGCGGTCCACTCCTTGACGCGGAGCCGCTACACCACCTACGCCCTCGGCATCGCGGTCGCGGTCCTGACCGGCTTCCTGCTCCTTAGGGGGCACATGAGCTGGGCGGGCAACTGGGTCTTCCTCGGGGCCACCAGCATGGGCTACGCCATCCCGTGGACCGACATGGGACCGTTCGGCCTCGACCGCGCGGCGGTGGTGCTCAACCGGCTGTTCGTCCTCGCCCTGTCGGCCCTGTTCGCCTGGATCGCCGTGCGCTTCCTGAACCGCCGCGACCGCGACCGCCTGCACCCCGTGCTGCGCCCCGCCGAGCGGCGGCGCGCCCTCTTAACGGGCGCCGCGCTGGCCCTGCCGCCCCTGGTGCTCGGTTTCACGCTCCAGGGCCTGGTGAACCAGGGCTTCCAGGGCGCGGGCGTGCGCAAGGAGCACAAGGAGTACTGGCGGAAGAACCTCGCCACCTGGAGCGGCCAGCCGCTCCCGTACGTAACCCGGGTGGAGATGGACCTCGACTTCGAGCCCGCGGCGCGGAGCGTCCGCGTGCGCGGCGTCTACGATCTCCAGAACCAGAAGGACAAGCCGCTCTACTGGTTCCCCGTCACCGGCGGCATGCACTGGCAGGACCTCGCCTGGACGCTCGACGGCCGGCCGTGGCAGCCCGAGGACCGCTCCCGCCTGTACGTCTTCCGGCCGGCGAAGCCGCTCGTGCCCGGCGCGTCGGTCCGCCTCGGATTCAGCTACCGGGCCACGGTCCTGCCGGGCATCTCGCGCAACGGCGGCAATCTCGCCCTCGGCGAGTTCATCCTCCCGGCGGGGATCCTGCTCACCGGGCGCAACCCCGGCTTCGTGCCGAAGCTCGGTTTCGATCCCAAGATCGGCATCGACGAGGACAACCGCACCGAGCCCAGGATCTATCCGCCCCGCTTCTACGAGGGGGTCACCGACGCCGAGCTCGACCGCTCGGCCTTCGTCCAGCGCCTGAGGATCACCGCGCCGGCCGAGTACACGGTGAGCTCGACGGGCATCCTGGAGAGCGAGACGGTGAAGGACGGCCGGCGGACGGCGGTCTGGGTGAGCGACTATCCCGTGCGCGTCTTCAACGTGGCCGCCGGCCGTGGCCTGGCCGTCAAGCGGGGACCGGGCACGGCGGTCTACTACCACCCGGTCCACCCCTGGAACGTCGACCGTCTCCTCGCAGCCCTGAACGGCGCTCGCCGGTACTACGCCGAGTGGTACGGGCCCTATCCCTGGCGCGAGCTGCGGCTCAACGAGTTCCCCGCCTATGCCGAGTACGGCCGGGGCAACGCCACCAACATCTTCTTCTCCGAGGGGGTCGGCTTCCTCTTCCAGCCGACGCCGGAGAACGATACGGCCTTCACCATCGCGGCCCACGAGTCGGCCCACCAGTGGTGGGGGCACATCATGCAGCCGGGCGAGGGGCCGGGCGGGATCGTCCTCGCCGAGGGCGCCGCCAACTTCGCGACCCTGATGCTCCTCGAGCAGATGCGAGGCCCCCAGGCGCGGCAGTTCTACGCCCGGCAGATGGAAGCCTGGTACGGCGAGAACCGCCAGCCGAGCGACGAGAAGCCCCTGGCCGAGACCCTGGAGCTCGAAGGCCGCCGGGGGGACGTCACGGTCATCTACGACAAGGGCGCCTGGGCCCTCTGGATGCTCTACAAGCAGATGGGCCAGGACGCCTTCCTCGCCGGCGTCAAGAGGTTCTTCCAGATCTACCACGGCAACCCCGACCATCCGGTGATCGAGGACTTCGTGGCCGTGATGCGCCCCTACGCGCCGGACCCGAAAGCGTTCGACGACCTCGTCCGGCAGTGGTTCTTCGAGCTGGTCGTCCCGGAGTACCGCATCGAGGAGAAACGAAAGCAGCCGGTGGGGGGAGGGCAGTGGGAGGTCGCCGTCAAGGTGGAGAACGCCGGCACCGGCCGCATACCCGTCGAGGTGGCGGCCACCCGCGGCGAGCGCTTCGACGACAAGGGGAGGACCTCGCCCGAGTACCGGGACGCCCGGACGACGGTCGTGCTGGGAGCGGGGGAGTCGAAAGTGGTCCGCATCCGCTGTCCCTTCGAGCCCCAGCGAGTGGTGGTGGACCCGGACGCCAACGTGCTCCAGCTCCAGCGGCGGGCGGCGGCGGCGAGGTTGTAGGACGGCTCCGATCCCCAGGTTCCCGTAAAGCGCACCGGTTGCGGCGCCGCCGGGGTCCTCACCTCCCCGGCGGCACGGACCGCGCTTCAGTCATCGACAACGACGGGATCGGTGTCCGACGGACGTGCTCAAGCTGGCAGAGTTGGCGATAAAGGAGGAGGTCCTTGGTACGATCAAAGACGAGCTTCGGGATCTGGTCGAGAATCTGCCAGACGATGCCACCTGGGGCGAAGTGATGTACGCAATTTACGTCCGCCAGAAAATTGCCATGGGTCTCAAGGCTGCTGATGAGGACCGGGTTGTACCGCACGAGGCCGTCAAGCAGAGATTCGCCCCGGACCCGCCATGCCGCTGACCCCGACCGTGGCTATCGTCGGCCGGCCCAACGTGGGCAAGTCGACCCTGTTCAACCGTCTCCTGGGACGGCGGCAGGCGATCGTCCATGATTTGCCTGGGATCACCAGGGACCGCATCACGGGGATCGCGCACCTCTCGGATGATCGGCCCCTCCAGATCGTCGATACCGGCGGCCTGGTGCCGGGGGACGACCTGCTGGGGTTGAACCAGCAGGTCTTCCTGGCGGTAGAGGAGAGCGACCTCCTGCTCTTCGTGGTGGACGGCAAACAGGGCCTCGTGTCCGCCGACGAAGAGGTGTGGTCCCACTTCCGGCGCTTCGGTAAGCCCGCCATCCTGGTGGTCAACAAGGGGGACACCCGGCAGGCGCGCGAGCGCTTTCCGGAATTCTACAGCTTAGGGGTCGACGAGCAGATCCTGGTCTCGGCCGAGCACGGCGGCGGCATCGAGGACCTGCGGGAAGCCCTCGGCCACGCCTTGCCGGAGATCCCGGACATCCAGGTGCCCGACGCGCCACCGGTCGCTATCGTGGGCCGGCCGAACGTCGGCAAGTCCTCGCTGCTCAACAAGATCTCGGGGCAGAATCGCTCCCTGGTCTCGCCCATGCCGGGCACCACCCGCGATCCGGTTGATACCCTCATCACCCGCGGGGACAGATCCTACCTGCTGATCGACACCGCCGGCATCCGCCGCCGCAGCCAGGTCTCCGGCGCGCCCGAGGAGCTGGCGGTGATGATGGCGCGCCGGCAGATCGAGCGCGCCCAGGTGGCCGTGCTGGTGATCGACGCCGCCCAGGGGGTGACCAGCGGCGACCTCGCCATCGCCGGCACCATCTGGGAGCTGGGGCGCGCCGCGGTGGTGGCGATCAACAAGTGGGACCTGCTGGACGAGGAGAAGAGGGAGAAGCTCGAGCTTTCCTTCGAGCGGCTCGACGAGCTGCTGGCCTCGCCGGGCCGGGTCAACGTCTCGGCGCTCTCCGGCCGTGGGGTGGAGAAGCTCTGGGGACCGATCGACCGGGCCCTCGCGGCCTACAACCTGAAGCTCAGCACCGGCCAGCTCAACCGCATGTTCGAGGCGTTCGTCAAGAAGGTGGCGCCCCCCTCGCTCGGCGGGGCTCCCTGGAAGCTCTACTACGTCACCCAGGTCTCGGCCGCCCCGCCCACCTTCATGCTCTTCGCCAACCGGGCGCTGCCCCGCAACAGCCACTACCGGCGCTACCTCGAGAACCGCCTGCGCGAGGAGCTGGACCTTTCCGGCGTGCCCGTGCGGCTGGTGGTGCGCCGGCGGACGGAGTGACGGCAGCGCTGATAAGATCGGGCCGCATTCGAAGGACTCATTCAAGGAGATCTCATGAAGCCGTACCGTTTCACTCTCGCCCTTCTTCTGCTCGGCGCAGCCCTGATCGCCGCCGGCTGTAAGGGCAAGCCCGCCGAAGACGAGGCGTCCATCAAGGAGCGCCTGAACGAGAAGGGCACCATGGACGTGATGGAGCAGGTCTCGAAAGCTCCCGACTACCAGCCGCCGGCCGACGGCCATCTCACCGACAAGCAGGTGAAGATGTACATCGACGTCCGGCAGCGCGCGCAGAAGATCCGCGAAGTGGCGTACAAGAACCTCAAGGCCAAGGACGACCAGGCGAAGAAGGAGAAGCGGAACGTGGGCTTCTTCGAGGCCATGAAGGCGGTGGGTGACGTCGCCGATGTCGCGACCGCCGATCTGCGCGCCGCCCAGGAGCTGGGCCACAACCCCAAGGAGTATCAATGGGTGAACGAGCAGGTGCTCGAGGCGAAGATGCTCCAGACCACCAGGGCACTCAACCAGCAGGTGGCCCAGGGCCAGCAGTCGCTCATCAACATGCTGGAGGAGCAGAAGAAGCAGGCGACCGACGACGCGCAGCGGGCCGAGATCGACAAGCAGATCCAGGAACTGAAGAGCAACACTGGCGAGGTGCCGGACAGCAATCCTGCGAAGGAATTCAACGCCCAGTTGATCGCCAGGTACAAGGACGATTTCGACAGGCTCCAGTCCGAGGACCAACGCATCGCCGAGGAGCTGCAGAAGTCGGGCAATCAGGGTGGTGGCCAGTAGTGAGCGCTGGGCCCGCCGGCTGGTCTGCTCGCGGATGGGCGTGACCGCGCCGCTCGACGAGCCGGCCTTTCTCTCTCCGGCCGGCGCTCCCTGGCTGGTGGAGTACGACCTCGATCCGGAGAAGGGCGAGGCGTTGCGCCGCGCCCTCCCCGAGCGGCCGTGGACGCTCTGGCGCTATCGCGAGCTGCTGCCCGTCGCCGATTTCGACGGCCGGGTGGACCTGGGCGAGGGCGCCACCCCACTCCTCCGCCTTCGCCGCTTCGCTCCGGAGGGGATCGAGCTCTGGCTCAAGGACGAGTCGGGAAACCCGACCGGCTCCTTCAAGGCCCGCGGCCTCTCGCTGGCGGTGAACCGGTGCCGTGAGCTGGGGGCGCCCGGCGTGCAGCTCGCGAGCGCCGGCAATGCTGCCCTGGCGCTCACCGCCTACGCCGCCGCGGCCGGTCTGCCAGCGCGGGTGGCGCTCCCGGCGGATACGCCGCGCACCATCTTCGAGCGGTGCCGGGACTACGGCGCCGAGGTGCTCTCCGGGCCGGGGACCCTGGTCGAAGCGGCGAAGCTGCTGGAGCAGGGAGCGGACCGGTACTGGACCGTGTCGACCCTGCGCGAGCCCTACCGGGTGGAGGGGAAGAAGACCATGGGCTTCGAGCTCGCCGAGCAGCTCGGCTGGGACCTGCCGGACTGGATCGTCTATCCGCTCGGCGGCGGCACCGGGATCGTGGGGATGCACAAGGCGTTCGACGAGCTGGAGCGGCTGGGCCTGATCGGCCCGCAGCGCCCGCGCTTCGTCGTGGCCCAGGCCGCCGGCTGCGCTCCCATCGTACGCGCCTGGGAGCAGGGCAAGGAGGCAGCGGAACCGTGGGAGGATCCCCAGACGCGGGTCTGGGGTCTCAGGGTGCCGAAGGCGATCGGAGACTTCCTCGTGCTCCGCGCTCTCCGTGAGACCGGCGGGCGGGCGATCGCGGTGGAGGAAGCCCGGCTGGAGAAGATCGCCGCCTGGGTCGCGGCTCACGAGGGTCTGAGGATCGGACCCGAGGGCGCTGCGGCGCTCGCCGCCGTCGAGGATCTGGAAACCGCTGGCGCCTTTTCCCCGGGTGAGCGGGTCGTGGTCTTCCAGACGGGCGATCCGTCGAATTATGTCTGACCGCCTCCCCCAGGAGGTGAGCGCGTTCCTCGACGAGACGCTGCGCGCCGGCGTCTTCTCGGCCGCCGTCGTCCTCCGGGGCACGCCCGAAGAGGTCGAATGGGAGGGCGCAGCCGGATGGGCGCGCGAGGGCGTGCCGGCGACCGTCTCGACCCGCTTCGACTACGCCTCCCTTACCAAGCCTTTCGTGGCCACCCTCGCCCTGGCTCTGGACGCGGCGGGCGTCCTGCCTCTGGCCACGCGGATCGGCGACGTCTGGCCGCGGGCGCATCGGGCCCTGGCTCGCAGGCCGCTTTCCGATCTCCTGCGGCACCGCTCGGGGCTCGCGGGGTGGACGCCCCTCTACCATCGCTGCCGCTCGCTGGACGAAGCGGACGAACTGATCGCGGGCGGCGGGCGGAACGGCGATCTGCTGGGCGCCCGCGCCGGCACGTACAGCGATCTCGGGTATATCCTCTGGGGGCGGACGGCGGAGCGCTCGACCGGAAAGCCGCTGGCGGCGCTGCTGCGGACCTGGGTCCTCGATCCTCTGGGATTGACCTCGACCGAGCCGTCGCCGGGGGCGCGGCCCGGCCTCGCCGAGTCCCGCATGGGGACTGGCCAGGAGGTGAAGCTGGCGGCGAAGCAGGGCTTCGTCATTCCCAACCTTGGCCCCCCGCCGCTGGGGAGGCCGCAGGACGGCAACGCCCGCTTCCTCGTGCAACTCGGGGCTGGCGGCGTCTGCGGGCAGGCCGGCCTGTTCGGCGGCGCCCATGACCTGTGGCGGCTCGGCGCGGAATGGCTGGCGCCCGGACGCGTGTTGAAACTGGAGGGCGTGGCCGCGGCCCTGGGAGGTGGCGGCCCGTTCGCTCTGGGGTGGTGGCGCAGGACGCTCCGCAACAGCGCGGGGCCGGCGCTCCCATCCACCGCTTTCGGTCACACCGGTTTCGCTGGAAACAGTCTCTGGATCGACCCGGAACGACGCCGGGTCTTCGTGCTGCTCGGTTCCCGTCTCGATCCCGCGACGGACATGAACCGCTGGCGCCGGCGCTTCCATCGCGTGGCGACCGCGCCCGACGGATAATGTGAAAGAGGAGGCATCCGCTGATGGATACTCGTGATCTGGTCCTGGTCGACGGGGTGCGCACCCCGATGGCCGAGTACAACGGCTCGTTCGCCGATATCTCCGCGATCGACCTCGGGGCGCACGCGGCGCGCGCCCTGTTCGAGAAGACAGGCATCGATCCCCAGGAGATCGACCACACGGTCGTGGGCAATGCCCTGCAGACCTCGCCCGACGCGATCTACGGCGCTCGCCACGTGGCGCTCAAGGCCGGCGTGCCGAAGGAGGTTCCGGCGCTGACCGTCAACCGGCTCTGCGGCTCAGGTGTCCAGTCGGTGATCTCCGGCGCCCACCTCGTGCTCGCGGGCGAGGCGAAGACCTGCCTCGTGGGCGGCATGGAGAACATGTCA
>DASWME010000089.1:0-4518 GCA_036399915.1 Thermoanaerobaculia bacterium | reverse complement strand
GACCAACGCGAGGCTCGTTCCGACCGCTAGTAGGCCGAGCACCGGTGCCAGCACGAGCGGCACGCCCGGCAGCCGCCAGACGGTCAGAGCGAGCACGAGCGAGACAAGCCCGCAGATCAGCAGTGCTGCACCGCGCAGATCGAATCGGCCCGTTGACGTGGCCGAGGAAACAGCCGGTAGTCGCAATCCAAGGATCAGGGCGGGGGCGATCAGTAGGATGTTGGCGGCGAAGATCCAGCGCCAGCCTAAGGCAGCGGTCAAGACGCCGCCGAGTGGTGGGCCGAGTCCTGCCGCTAAGGCGAGGGCGGAGGCCACGGTGCCAAAGGCCCGGCCTTGTCGCTCGGGCACTATGAGCGAACGGACCAGCGCCGTGCCGTTCGGGATAGCGGTGGCGCCGGCGACCGCCTGCACCGTGCGGGCGACGATCAGCACCTCGATACTCCAGGAGAGTGCGGCGACGACTGTCGCTACCAGAAAGAGCATAAGCCCTATTAGGAAGAGTCGCCGTCGACCATAGCGGTCGCCCAAGCTGCCACCCAACGGCTGGAAGGCGGCCATGGCGACCAAATACGAGGCCACGATCCAGGAGCCCCAGACGAGCGAGCGGCCGAAGTCTCCCAGCAGGGTGGGGAGCGCCACGGTGATCATCGTCGAATTGAGCGGCGCTAGCATGGCACCAAGTACCACGGTGACGAGAATAGTGCGCTCAGCTGTCCGCCGATCGGAAACCATCCCTGTCGCCTCAGACCCCCGGTCCGATACGGGCGACCCCGGCATTACCCGCGACAACCCTGAGGATGCCTCTGGTGTAGATCAAAATCCTAGAAGCTGGCCAATTCTCTTGAGAGGCCTTGACAGGTCCCGATATTCGTGTTAATTTCGTTATCATGATAATATTTATGATAACACAATTAGAAAATGAATAGCATGAATGAGCCGAACAAGGGCGCGACCCGCACCTACAACAGCCCGCTTCGTGCCGAGCAGATGGAGCAAACCCGCGAGCGGATCCTCGAGGCGGCTGCCGAGCAGCTCCTCGAAGAGGGGCTTGAGGAGCTCTCGCTTCCCCGCGCGGCTCAGCGGGCCCGCGTCTCCGTGCCCACGATCTACCGCCATTTCTCGACCAAGGAAGCGCTGATGCAGGAGCTCACGGATTGGGTCGACCGGAAGCTGAAGCTCAGCGAGGTGCCAGAGAGCATCGACGAATTCACGGAGTACATGCCGCGATTCTTCGCGTACCTTGACGAGAACGAGCCCCTGGTACGTGCCCGGCTGCTCTCGAGGGTTCATCGACAGATCCACCAAGACACGAGGCGTCGTCGAGACAAGCTGGTCGAGAAGGCGATGGAAGACGTGACCGCGCGACTCGACCCACTCGACGCGCGACGCGCGTGCGCGGTGGTGCGCGTTCTCATGAACAGCGGAGCGTGGGAGATGATGCGCGTTAACTGGAACCTCACGGGCGAGCAGGCCGGGGAGGCGGTCGCCTGGGCGATACGCATCCTGGTCGACGAGCTTCGTAGGAACCCGAACAGCATGAAGGAGATCACCGGACACTCGAGCAGCGAAAAGGAGGAATTAGCATGACTTAGTAGTAACCGGAACAGCAGGGGTGAGGGGACACCATACGCTCAAGCAGCGAGAGGGAAGAGCAAAGGAGGAGTAACTATGAGCGCCGTGACGGAACTGAAGTTTGAGCCCCCTGGGCCGGGATCCTGGTCCCTCGACTACACCCACTGGACGCGACCGGTGACCCGCTTCCAGGCCGAGGTCTTCCCCGAGCAGTTCGTTCGCGGATTCGGGGAATCCTTGAAGCGCTACGGGCTTCTCCTCGACTACCTCGATTGTGAGTTCGTCAACGGCTTCCCCTACTACTGCCCGCGGCCGGTCGGCGCGTCCAAGGATGCGGTCGGCCACCCACCGAAGCACGTCTGGGACGAGCTCAGGCGCACCGATCCGGAGATCTCCGAGCGCCTGAAAACGAGCGCCATGGCCGTCGAGCGCAAGCTGTGGCGCGAGGACTTGCAAGTCTGGGATGAGCAGACGAAGCCTGCGGCGATCCGCGACCATCTCCAGCTGCAAGCGGTCGATCCATCGACGCTGACGACCGAGGAGCTGTTAGCGCACCTAGATCGATGCCGGGAAAACCTCAAGCACCAGATCTACCTGCACCACCTCTACAACGTGCCGGCGCTGCTGCCGGTTGGCGACTTTTTCGTGCACGCGCAGCAATGGACCGGACGCTCCGCTATAGAGTTCTTAGGCCTCCTGCAAGGCGCCACGCCCATCTCCCGAGGATCCGCTGACGAACTCGACCGCCTTGCGCGGGCCATTCGGGCCGACTCCAGGGCACACGCGCTAATCGCCTCCCCCAATCCGGCCGGCGACGTTCTCGCGTCCCTGAGCGAACTGTCCGGTGAAATCAGCACGGCGCTCTCTGCCTACCTCCGATTCGTCGGCTACCGTCCCGTCAACGGCGAGGACGTCGGCGAGCCCTACGTACTGGAGATGCCGGAGGTTCTGCTCGGCGCGATTCGCAGCGCCGTGGAAGGGGTAAACGTTGGACCTACGAGAGACGTGCTCGCGCGGCGCACCGCTGAGGCGCGGGACGGCGTGCCGAAGCCCCATCGTAGCGCCTTCGACGAGCTTCTCGCCGAAGCGCGTACCATGTACCGGCTGCGCGACGAGCGGGGGCTCTTCTGCGATCTTTGGGCCGAGGGGCTCACGCGCCGCGCTATCCTCGCGGCTGGCAAGCCCCTGGCCGAGAACGGACGCATTGCGTATCCCACCCACCTCGTCGAGGCCGGATACGACGAGATGCGCTCTCTGATCCAGCACGACGACGGCCCATCTGCCGAAGAGCTGGCGCAACGTGCGCGCTACCGTGCGGAGGTCAGCTTCGTCGACGCGCCTCCGATGCTCGGGGCCGAGCCCGGTGCGCCCCTGCCCGCCGAGTGGCTGCCGCCCGCCGCGGCGCGTATGGAGCGAGCCTTAGGTGCGGCCATAGAGGCCCTCTTCATGGCACCGGAGGCGCGCAGCGAGGCGCGGAAGGTTTATGGCCTCGGGGTAAGCCCCGGCGTCTACGAAGGCTCAGCGCGCCTCGTCCGCGGCACGCAGGACTTTGCCCACATCAAGAAAGGCGACATCCTCGTCACCAAGGCAACGACCGCCGCTTTCAATACGGTGCTACCGCTGCTCGGCGCGATTGTGACGGATCGTGGCGGGCTCCTGTCGCACGCGGCCATCGTGTCGCGCGAGTACGGCATCCCGGCGGTCGTGGGCTGCACCGACGCAACCACTCGCATTCCGGACAGCGCGCGGGTGCGCGTGGACGGCGAGGCCGGCGAAGCGGCGATCGTGGCATGAGACCGATCGCGCTGGTCGAGAGCGTTGACGAGTCGGCGTACGGCGGAAAAGCGGCGCAGCTGGCGGCGGCGATCCGCGCCGGCCTACCCGTTCCGGGCGGCGTGGCATTGTCGTTCGGGTTTGTTGACGCGGTATCCGCCGGCCACCCGACCGCGATCCGCGAGCTGGCGGAGGTCTGCGCCACTCTAGACGGTCCCGTCGCTGTTCGCTCGTCGGCCGTGGGCGAGGACTCCGAAACGGCGAGCTTCGCCGGTCAGCACCTGACGTGCCTGAATGTCCGACCATCGCCGCCGGCCCTGACCGATGCGGTGGGCGCGATCTGGAAATCGGCGTACTCTGGGTCGGCCCTAGCCTACCGGCAGCGCCTGCGGCTACCGAGCGAGCCGCGGATAGGGGTCGTAGTTCAGGAGCTGGTGGTCGCCGATTGCGCGGGCGTCCTGTTCACCCGGAATCCGTTTGACGGCGCCGATGAGATTGTGATCGAGGCCAATTGGGGGCTAGGCGAATCGGTGGTGGCAGGACTGGTTACGCCGGATCACTTCCGTCTGAGCCGCGAGGGGAGGGTGCTCGAGCGCACGCCCGGCATGAAGGACATTGACGTTCGCGTCCTGCCGGAGGGTGGAACGCGGGAAGCTGAAGTTCCTGCCGAGCTCGTACGTGCACTCTGCCTCGGTGACAAGCAGCTTCGCGAGCTGCACGCGCTGGCGATGAGGTGCGAGAAAGCCTTCGGCGGCGCTCAGGATCTCGAGTGGGCATTCGCGGGCGGCACACTCTATCTGCTGCAGCGCCGTGCGGTGACGAGTGCGATGAAGAAAGGAGGTGATCGGTGTGGGGCGCATTAGGCGCACTATCATCATGGGAAACCCGAGGGGATTTGTCCTGAAGAAGTTCGCGCTCATAATAGCCACATGGGCGGTCGTGAGCGTGCTCGTGCCGACAGGAGCCTCGGCAGTCGCAGAGCCGGATCGCGTCGAAGAGGTGAACTCTACAAAAATCAGTATTATTGATCTTGTACCCGAACTACTCTGTTTCTACTGTTGACTCGACCCTGCTCTTGGCAGAAAGAGAGGAACGCGACTATTCGTGGAACGTGATAGATGACAACTAGGACTAATTGATCCGGAGTCAGGGTGAGGGCATGTCATCAGCTAC
>DASWME010000088.1:0-3274 GCA_036399915.1 Thermoanaerobaculia bacterium | reverse complement strand
GGGGAATCGGTCTTCCCCGATGCCTGGGGACCCGGTGCCGAGTTGCGCCCGGCGCGCGCCGGCTGGTGCTACGGGGATCCGGGAATCGCCGCGACCCTGTGGGTCACCGCCCGCGTCGCCGGCGAGCCCGCCTGGGAGGCGGAGGCGCTCAGCCTCGCCCATACGGCGGCGCGGCGCCCGCCGGAGACCGGCGGGGTGCGCGACGCCTGCCTCTGCCACGGCGCGGCAGGGCTCGGCCACCTGTTCAACCGCCTCTATCAGGCGACCGGCGACCCCGAGCTGCTCGCCGCGGCGCGCACCTGGATGGAGCGGGCCCTGGACCTGCGGGAGCCCGGCCGGGGCGTCGCGGGGTTCGTCACCTGGGGACCGGACGCCACGGGCGCGATGGACTGGCGCGACGATCCCTCCCTGCTGACCGGAGCGGCCGGCGTGGCCCTCGCCCTGCTCGCCGCCACCACCTCCGTCGAACCGGCCTGGGACCGGGTTCTGCTACTCTCCCCAATAAGCATGAACGCAAGAGAGACAGCCGGCCCGTGACGTCAGCTTCCGTTGCCCCGCAGACATGGTCTCCAATCCTCGAAGGCGAGGAGGCAGCCCAGGCCGCCGCCGCTGTCACCGCCGTCGCCGAGGCGCTCAGCGAAGCCCCCTTGCCGGCCCGGAACACAGGCCCCGGCCTCGCCGGCGGCGAGGCCGGGGTCGCCCTCTTTTTCGAATACCTGGACCGCGCCCGCCCCGGCGCCGGCTACGGGGAGAGCGCGCAGCAGCGGCTCGAACGGGCGATCGACGCCCTGGCCTCTTCCACGCAGAGCCCCAGCCTGTATGGGGGCTTCACCGGTGTCTCCTGGGTGGTCGAGCATCTTCAGGGCGGGTCGACGGAAGAGGAAGACCCCAATGGGGACATCGATGCGGCCCTTCTCGACCACCTGCGCCAGACGCCCTGGATGTACGACTACGACCTGGTCGGCGGGCTGGTGGGCTACGGCGTCTACGCCCTCGAGCGGTTGCCGCGCCCGTCTGCCATCGCCTGCCTGGAGCTGGTGGTCGAACGTCTGGCGGAGATCGCCCAGCCCCGCACCGGAGGCCTCGCCTGGCACACGCCCTTCCATCTGGTCCCCGAGCCGAACCGACCCTGGTACCCTCAGGGCTTGGACAATCTCGGAGTCGCCCACGGCACGCCCGGGGTGATCGCGTTGCTCGCCCGGATCTGCACCTCCGGCGTGGCGGCGGAGCGGGCGCGCTCTCTTTTGGCGGGCGCGGTGTCGTGGCTGTTGACGCAAAAGCTGCCCACGGGCGAGATCTCGGTCTTTCCCTACGCGGTGGGGCCCGGAGTCAGGATCCGGCCGGCCCGCGCCGCCTGGTGCTACGGGGACCCGGGGATCGCCCTGGCGCTGCTCCTCGCCGGACGGGCGGCGGAGGAGCCCGCCTGGGAGCGCGAGGCGCTCGCCCTGGCCAACACGGTCGCCCGTCGGCCTCCCGAGAGCTGCGGCGTGGAGGACGCCGGCCTCTGCCACGGCGCCGCGGGTCTTGGTCACCTGTTCAATCGCCTCTACCAGGCGACCGGCGATCCCGAGCTCCTGGCAGCCGCTCGCGCCTGGTTCGGCCGCGCGCTTAGGTACCGGGAACCCGGCCGTGGAATCGGCGGCTTCCTGGCTTTGACTCCGCCCGACGACGACTTCGAGCAACTGGTGTGGAACGAAGAGGCCGGCTTCCTCAACGGCTCGGCCGGCATGGCTCTGGCCCTGCTCGCCGCCACCAGCGCGGTCGATCCGGCCTGGGACCGCGTGCTGCTCACCTCGCCCCTGCCCGGAAAGAGCGCGCTCTAGAGGCCGAGGGTGATATCCGCTCCAGGTGCCTGGTCTCCATTGGTCGAAGGGGAGGCCGCCGCGCAAGCCCTCGCGGCGGCCGAGGCCATCGCCCGCGACCTCGCGAGAGACCCCCAAGCGGCGGTGCCTGGGCTGGGCTTGAGCGGGAGCCAGGCGGGCCTGGCGCTCTTCTTCGCCTATCTCGAACAGTCGCTGGGCTACGCCGAGGCTGGCGAGCGCGCCCAGCGCCATCTCGACCGGGCCATCGCCGAATTAGCGGAGCAGCCGGCGCCAGCCGCCAGCCTGTATGGCGGCTTTGCGGGTGTAGCCTGGGTGGTCGAGCACCTCACGGCCGGGGAGACCTCCGCTGAGGAGGAAGACCCCAACGAAGACATCGATGCGGCGCTCCTCTCCCTTTTGCGGCGCAGCCCCTGGCGGGGAGAGTTCGACCTGCTGGGCGGGCTCGTAGGCTGGGGAGTCTACGCCCTCGAACGGCTGCCCCGCCCCTCGGCGGCAGCGATGCTCCCGCTCGTCGTCGCGCGGCTTGCCGAGTGCGCCGAGCGGGGAGCGCACGGGATTGCCTGGCGCGATCCGCGGAACGCTGCGCGGGAGCCCGATCCAGGGATGGCCCACGGCACCGCTGGCGCGATCGCCCTGTTGGCCCGGATGCTCCAGGAAGGCGCGGCCGGTCCGGAGGCGGCCTCGTTGCTCACTGCGACGGTGGACGGCGTCCTCGCTCGTTCCTCCCAAGACGAGGAAGGCGACCTCGCCTGGTGCGCTGGGAACGCCGGGCTGTCGGTGGCCCTGCTCGCCGCCGGCCGCGCCTGCGGCCGGGACGACTGGGATCGCGCGGCGCGCCGCCTCGCTGCCGCCGCGGCCGAGCGCTACCCCGACGACCCCGGAGGTTTCGACCCCGCCCTCTGCCACGGCACCGCCGGGCTCTCCCACCTGTTCCACCGCTGGTACCAGGCCACCGGCGACCCTGCGCTGCTCGCCGCGGCGCGCCGCTGGTTCGAGCGCACTTTGGCGCGGCGGCGGCCCGGCCAAGGGATTGGCGGTTATCTGTGCCGCAGCCGGCAGGCTGACGGCCGTCTCGGATGGATCCCCGACCCCGGCTTCCTGGGCGGAGCCGCGGGAATCGGCCTGGCCCTCCTCGCCGCCGCCACCCCGGTCGAGCCGGCGTGGGACCGGCTCCTCTTGCTCTCCGGCCGACCAGGAAGACCGGAGTGAGCGCACTTCATGGATTGTTTTATGCATGTAATTCGCTGGGTCGGGGTCGATTCCCACCGATCGATCCAAAGGAGGTCATCATGAAGAAAAAGTTCAAGAAACTGTCCCTCAGCACCGAGACCCTCAAGAACCTCACCGAGCCCGACGATCTCAAGGAGGCGGCCGGCGGAGCCACCGAGGCTTGCACCAACTTCACTAGAGCCTGCAGCTTCTGCACCGCAGCGTGCACGGTCTGCTGCCCG
>DASWME010000087.1:0-5619 GCA_036399915.1 Thermoanaerobaculia bacterium | reverse complement strand
CTTCCGGGCGCCGCTGCTCAAATCCATCCCCATCCGCTCCAACGACTTCGCCCTCGAGCCGGAGATCACCGCCAAGGTGGCCAAGCGCGAGTGCCGGGTCTTCGAGGTGCCCATCAGCTATCTCGGCCGCACCTACCGCGAGGGCAAGAAGATCGGTTGGAAGGACGCCTTCAAAGCCTTCCGTACCATGCTCAAGTACCGCCTGATCGACGACCTCTACGCCGAGGACGAGTACGGCTCCCACATCCTCCACAGCCTCGAGCGGGCGCAGAAGTTCAACCGCTGGATGGCCGAGGCGATCGCCCCCCATGTCGGCGCCCGGGTGCTCGAGATCGGCGCCGGCATCGGCAACATCACCTCCTGGCTGCTGCCGCGCGACCTCTACGTGGCGAGCGACATCAACCCCCACTATCTCGACTACCTGCGCAACCTCTCCCTAGGCAAGCCCTACCTCCACGTGGACCGCATCGACCTCGAGGACCCGCAGTGCTTCGAGCCCTGGCGGGAGCGGTTCGACACGGTGGTCTGTCTCAACGTGCTGGAGCACGTCCGCGATCCCCTGGCGGCGCTGCGCAACATGCACGACGCCCTGCAGCCGGGCGGCCGCGCGGTGATCTACGTCCCCCAGGGGCAGAAGCGCTACTCCAGCCTGGACGAGGTGCTGGGCCACCGCTGCCGCTACTCGCGGCAGATGCTGCGCGAGGAGCTGCGCGCGACCGGCTTCGAGGTGGAGGTCCTCGAGGACTTCAACCACTTCGGCGTCCCTGGCTGGATCCTGAACGGCAGGGTCCTCAAGCGCCGCCACTTCAGCCGCACGCAGCTCAAGGTCTTCAACATGGCGGTCCCCATGATCCGGCGCATCGACCGGCTGCTCCCCTGGAGCGGGCTGGGGGTCATCGCCGTGGCGCGACGGACGCAGTAGCAGGAGGTCCTTATGAGCAAGGTAACACCATACCTGTGCATCAAGGGCGCGGCGAGCGCCCTCGAGTTCTACCATCAGGCGTTCGGCGCCAGGGAGACGCTGCGCCTGACGGACCCGGGCGGCAGGATCGGGCACGCCGAGATCCGGATCGGCGACGCGCCGCTCATGCTGGCCGACGAGCACCCGGAGTTCGGCATCCTCAGCGCGCAGACGCTCGGCAGCTCGCCGGTGGGCATCGCCCTCGAGGTCGACGACGTGGACGCGGTGGTGCGCCAGGCGGTCGCCGCGGGCGCGAAGCTGAAGAGGCCGGTGGAGGACCAGTTCTACGGCGAGCGGTCGGGTCAGGTGGAGGACCCCTTCGGCTACGTCTGGCACGTCTCGACCCGCACGGAGGAGATCTCGCCCGAGGAGATGCAGCGGCGCTTCCTCGCCCTCTCCGGCTGAGAAGGGTCGGCTCACCCCAGCCACCGTTTGCGCAGGGCCCAGACGTACCAGCGCAGGTAGAGGGGAAGCCAGGCGGCCAGGCGGAAGCGGCTCTCCCCGGCGGTGCGGTCGCGCCAGGTGGCGGGGATCTCCTCGACCCGCTCGCCGGCGAAGTGCGCCTTCACCGTCAGCTCCAGGCCGAGGCTGAAGCCCGCCTCGCTCTCGATGGGCGTCCGCTCCAGGAAGTCGCGGCGGTAGGCCTTGAAGCTGTTGGTGGGGTCCCGCGTGGGCAGGCCCGCCAGCCAATGCAGGGTCAGGCCGGCCGTGCGGCTCAGGAGCCCCTTGAGCCAGGGGCCGCCGATCTGCCGGCCCCCCGGCATGTAGCGGCTGGGGCACACGACCGCGGCGCCGGCCTCGGCCCGCGCCACCATCGCCTCCACGATCCGGTAGTCGTCCGAGAGGTCCACCATGGTGACGACGACGACCGGCGCCCGGGCCGCCCGCATGCCGGCCTCGATGGCGTAGCGCGCCCCCCGGCCCAGAGTGTTGTGGACGAGGCGGATCACGGGGGGCTTCTCCTCCGCCGGCAGGGCGGCGAGCGCCGGCAAGGTGCGGTCCTCGGGCATGTCGTAGCAGACCAGCAGCTCGTAGCCGGGCGGGAACGACGCGCGGACGGCGCGGCAGAAGGGGCCGATGTTCGCGGCCTCATTGAAGACCGGCACCACCACCGAGTAGCGGAGGGGGGCTTCGCCGCTCATGGCCTGCGGCCCCAGGTGACCACGAACGTGCCGAACCAGCGGCCGAGGCCGCTCTTCTCCCACAGCCAGTCGGCGCGGTTGTAGAGCGGCAGGAGGGCGTCGAGCCCCTTCGGCGCCACCTGCCGGTAGGGGAGGTCGGACTGGCAGCGCTGGCCGAGGGCCGCGAACCCGGCCGCCGCGAAGTCCTCGCGCAGCGCGCGCGGCAGCAGCGGCTGCTCGTCCGGGCTCACCCCCGCGGGGTTGTAGAACGGGCTCCTCGGGTGGCGGAACAGCAGCATGGCCGGGTGGAGGAGGTTGGGATCGAAAGCGAAGGCCCAGCCCCCCGGCCGCAGCACCCGCGACGCCTCGGCCAGCGCGGTCCGGCGGTCGCTCACGTGGTGGAGCACGCTGCTGAAGGCGACCACGTCGAAGCTGCCGGCGCGGAAGGGGAGGCGGAGGGCGTCGGCTTGGAGCCACGAGGAGTCCGCGAAGCGCCGCCGGGCGAGCCGCAGGGCGCCGAGCGAGAGGTCGATGCCCGCATAGCCGGAGCTGCGGTCGCGGTAGATGCGCCGCGACCGGCCGGTGCCGCAGCCGACGTCGAGCACGCGCAGCTCGGTCCCCGGCACGGCGGCGGCGAAGCGCCGGGCCAGGGTCTCCCACCCCCGGTCGGTGAAGGGGTTGAAGTCGCCGCTCTCCTCGACGAGGCGGTCGAAGTAGCGGCCCTCGCGCTCGGCGGGCGAGGGGGTGTTCCGGGCTGTCCCTGCCATGGCTCTCTCAAGAGGCGTCAAAGCTCGTCGGCGTATAGTATCTGGCCACCATGAAATCGACCATTGTCGTCGCGGGGATGCACCGCTCGGGAACCTCGCTGGTCGCGTCCATCCTGGCGGCGTTCGGCATCTCCATGGGCGAGCAACGGATCGCCGATCAGAACAACCCGCGGGGGTACTTCGAGGATCTGGATTTCCTCGCTCTGGACCGGCATATGCTTGTCGAGGCGACGCTCCCGGATGACGGGGGGCACCGCGACTGGGGGTGGACCGAGAGCGAGCAGTTGGACCGCGGCCGTTGCGAGGAGCTCCGTGAGCCGGCTTAGGCCCTGATCGCCGAGCGCGCGCGGCTACGAAAAGCTCGAAGAATCCGGCAAGATGACGATGCTGCGCGTCCGTTGACGCTCCGCGTGGCTCGCGAATCGACTCACCGCTGGGAATATTTTAGACGAGCCCCTCCCAGTATCCTTTCGGCAACCGGGAGGGGATGTGAAACAGCTCTATTGCTCGGTGCCCTGGATGAGAGGCGGAACGATCACTTGGTCGGCGTCGTTGTTACCGAACGAGAAGCAGTTGCCGCCAGCCGTCGTCACGGCAGTCGTATTGTCGGAGAAGACCGTGTTGCCGACACGGACGGTGCCATTAGAACAAACGACCCCTGTCCCATTGTTGGCTGCCACGCTACCCTCGATGTTCAGCACCGCGCTACCGTTGACGACCTGGAAGCCGGCACCCGAGTTACCCGCGGCAACGCTGTGATTTATTAAGGCGGTAGAAGTGCCTTGATTCTTGAAGCCGAAGGTGTTGTTCTCCATCCGGACGTTGTCGAGCGAAGCCTCTACAGTGACGCTCAAGCCGGGATTGATGAGGATGCCACCGCCGGTGCCCTGGCCATTGCGGCGCACGATTGTATCCTTGATGAAAACCTCCGTAGTGCCCGCCGTGGTCGGTGCGATCTCGATGCCCGAGCCGTTCGAGCCCCGGAAATTGTTGATCGTGCATTTCTCGACGTGGAGAGAGCCCAGACCGCCAAGCACCTTGATGCCGACCAAGCCCGTGCCCAACCCCTCGATGTCGAGGCCGCGCAAGACCACGGCGTCGGTCGTCCCCGCGTTGATGACGATGGCGTTGGTCCCGGACACCAGAACGCCGGCCTCGAAGCCTTCGGAGGAGATCGTGATGGACTTGGTGATCGTCACGCCGCCGAAGCCACCCGGATCGAGGACGTTGATCTCACCCCCGGCCGCGGTCTTCGAGATGGCACCAGCGAAGGTCTTGCAGGGCGCCGTGCGGCTGCAGGGGTTGGCGTCGTCGCCGACTCCCGAAACCCAGGTGCGGGTCGCCTGGGCCTGAGCGGCGGCGCTCAAGGTGAGAAGGATGAGGAACGACAGCAGCAGGGTACGGATGGACGTTCTCTTCATGGAGGTTCTCCCTCAAAAAATCGTTAAAGGCTGTGGTGGAGTTCTAGGCTCGACGACTATAGGCCTACTCCGGCAAGACGTCAATAGATGAGGCGTACCACGCTCACTAATTGTTACGGACCAAGAGCCGCCGAGGCAGGCGGTCAGGACGGCCGAGAGGGAGGAGTGGGCGATCCTCTTCGTCAGGCGGTATTGTAGCACGTATGCCGTCTTAGCGACGGTGATTGCAGTCGTTCACTCAGATCCGCCCCACTGCGATCTCCTGGTCCACCCATGGAATGACCTCGTCGAGCACCTCCGAGAGGGGGGTCGCGGCCTCGAAGCCCAGGACCTCGCGGGCCTTGCGGGTGTCGGGGACGCGCATCTGCACGTCGTGCGGGAAGGGCGGGTCGGAGACGTAGCGGAACGGCCTGGCATCGCCGTGCACCTTGCGCCAGATCAGCTCGGCCAGCTCCAGGACAGTGGTGGAGACCGGCGTCGAGAGGTTGAAGTCCTCGTTGACGGCCGCCGGGTGGAGCATGGCGGTCAGGATCCCCCGGGCGAGGTCGCCGCCGTAGGTGTAGCAGCGCACCTGGTTGCCGGCGCCCAGGATGTGGAGCGGGTCCTGCCCTTTGAGCACCTTCTGCACCAGGTCGGGCACCACGTGGCTCATGGCGAGCTTGATGTTGCCGCTGGGGATGTCCTTGTCGCCGAGAGCGCGGCCCTCGCCGACGCCGACGCAGTTGAAGGGCCGGCAGATGGTGTAGGGGAGCCGGTACTGCTCCCAGGCGCCGCGGGCGAAGTACTCGCAGGCGAGCTTCTGGAAGCCATAGGTGCTCGACGGCGGCGGGCACTGCCGCTCGTGTCCCTCGGGGCTGGGGAAGACGGTGGCGTTCTCGAACACCATGCTGCTCGAGAGCACCGTGATCTTCTGCAGCCGGTGGTGGCGGTGGGCGTGGAGGGCGGCGTCGAAGGCCGCGGCCGTGATCCGCTCGTTCTCCGCCAAGAGATCGTAGGCGTACTCGTGGAAGTAGGAGATGCCGCCGATGCGGGCGGCGCAGGCGATGAAGTGGTCGCACTCCGACGCCAGCTCCTTCATCAGCTCCACATCGCAGGCGTCGGCCTGAAGGAAGCGGTAGCGGGGATGGTGCTGATAGCTCCGCTCGACGGTGCCGTACTTGGAGAAGTTGTCGAGGCCGATCACCTCGTGGCCGGCGTCGAGGAGCTGCTGGACGAGATAGCCGGCGATGAACCCCGCCGACCCCGTGACAAGGACTTTCAAGCTATGGAACTCCTCTGAGTTCGGCCGTCGTGCGACCTCACCCCCGGCCCCTCTCCTAGAGGAGAGGGGAGAAAAACGCACTCTTCAA
>DASWME010000086.1:0-16475 GCA_036399915.1 Thermoanaerobaculia bacterium | reverse complement strand
TCCCGTCCAGCGGCCGATGGCGAAGGTCACCCCTGCCGTGAAGACCACGGCCGGCACCAGGAAGACCAGCAGCGGCCGCGCGTAATTCATCAGGTGGAACGGGCCGTAGATCTCGGGGCTGCCGGGGTCCGGCAGGAGATGGGTGAGCAGCCCTGTGGAGACCGGCAGCACGGCCACGCCCGCGAGGGTGGCCAGCAGGGCGGCGAGGAACTTCCCCCACACGTACTCGGCAGGCCGCAGCGGCGACGAGTGCAGCAGGTCGCCGACCTTGTACTCGGCGTCGCGGATCAGCGGCATGCCGGCCGCCACCGCGACGAAGAAGGAGACCATGAAGAAGCTGATCAGGGCGTAGACGTAGGTGGTCTGGAACTCGGAGTCCGCCCAGGCCTTGCTGCCGCCCAGCGAGGTGTCGATCGAGCGGAAGATCCAGGATCCCCGCGACATCATCCAGCCGTTCCAGACCATCAGCAGCGCGAAGATGATGAACAGGGGGCGCCGCAGGCTCTCCTGGAGATCGAGGCCGGCGACGAGCGCGAGCCGGCGCAGGCTGAACCCCTCCTGCGCCTGGCTCCGCCGGTCCGCTCTGGTGTTGGACGAGAGAGATGTTTCCACGAGCGCCTCCAGACCGTTTACGGCGGTGGGGGTGGAGGTGTTTCAGGCCGCGGCCCGCGCCCGGATCACCACGAACGTGATGTCGTCCTTCGGAGCGTTGCCGCCGGCCCACGACTCGGCGGCGGCGGCGAGGCCGGCGATGACCTCTTCGGGCGGCTTCGCGCCAAGGGACTCGAAGAGGGAGCGGACCCGCGGGTAGCCGAGGGGATCGCCCTCGCCGTTGGTCAGCTCGGGAAGGCCGTCCGTCATCAGCAGGATGGTGTCGCTGGGATCGATCTCCAAACGCCGCTCGTCGTAATCGAAGGCGAACCCGCCCAGGGGCATGCCGGCGAGGGCCACCTCCTCGGCCCGCCCGGTTCGCGCCCGGTAGAGCAGCAGCGGCGGCATGCCGGCCGAAGAGACCGTCAGAGTCCCGTCCTCCAGCCGGACCAGGCACAGCCCCATGGCCATGCGGTCCAGGGCCATGCGCTTGACGGCCTGCGCGGCCTCGGCCAGGAACTCCCGGGGACCCGAAGCCCCGGCGTCGGCCGAGAACAGGCTCTTGACCGCCGTGACCATGGTCCCCGCCCGGGCGCCGTGGCCCGTGGCGTCGCCGATGGCGGCGGTCAAGGCCCCGTCGTCTGAGAGATGGAAATCGTAGTAGTCGCCCCCCACCTCGGTCGCGGTCCGCATGGAGACCGCGATCTCGAAGCCGGGATGCTCGGGAAGTGTCTTGGGCAGCAAGGAGAGCTGGAATTCGCGGGCTTCCTCCAGCTCGCGGGTCTTGCGTTCGTACTCCTTGTGGAGCAGGGCCTGCTCGATCTCCCTCTCCTGATGCCGCTTCAGGTCCTCGGCCATGCGATTGAAGGTGAGGGCCAGCGTGCCGAACTCGTTGCGCGAGCGCACGGGGATCCGCGTGTCGAGGTCGCCTTGGGCGATGCGGTCCGCTCCTGCGGTGACGAGCCGCAGGTTGCGGGTCATACGGGTCGAAAGCGGCAGGATGCCGAGCAGGGCGAGGCCGATCATCCCCAGGCCATAGCCGAAATTGCGCGCCGCGGTGCGCCGCACCTCGGCCAAGGGCACCGGGCGGGCGATGCCGAAGATGAGCCCGCTCTCCGGGTCCTTGTGCGTGGCCACCGCCCAGTCGTCGAGCACCCAGCGGGCCGAGCTCGCGTGAGCGTGCACGCCGGTCAGGACCGACAGCTTCTCGATCTTGCGCCGGTCCTCGTCGCTGACGGTGTGGAGGTTCCCCTCAGCGTCCACGGCGAACGGGATGTCCCCCTCGCCGGAGCGGTTGCGGGCCAGCACCCCGCGCAGGAGTGCGTCGCTACGAATGCGGGCCTTGACCTTCCCCACGACCTCCCCTTCTTCGACCACCGGCATCTCGAAGTCGCGCCCCAGGAGGGACCGGTCCGTGGCCGTCCGCGTCGTGTCGGCGAGCTTTTTCTGACGCTGTTCGAATTCGGAGATCTTCGCGAGGAACTTCCTCCGCTCCTCGGCCTGGGCCGCGAGCCGCTCGCGGAGCTTCCTGCCCGTCTCGATCCGCAGGCTCTCGTCGATTCCCTGGAGCGCCTCAGGGGGGACCCCGGGCACCGACTCCATCTCCTTGCGGACCTCGCGCAGGATCTGGGGGACGTCGACGAGGACCTTCACGCCCGGAGGCGGCGGCGGAACGGGAGCCGCCGGTGTGGCTGACGTGCCTGGCGGCGCGCCCTCGCTTGTGGGCGCTCGTGCTGGAGGGGGCTGAGGAATGAACTCCAGCGACTGGATGAAGGGAGCCGCCTCGCCGAACCCGAGGACCATCCGGTTCAGCAACGGATCGGCCCTGCCCTCCTGCTTCGACCTCGCCGCCGAGAGGAGCGCCTGCATGGGGACGTCGCCGATCCGCTCGACGCCGCGTCCCAGGTCATTGCGGATCATGGCCATCCGGCCGTCCATCTCGCGCGTCAGCGACCGCGCCTCGGTTTCCGTGGCCTGGCGCACAGCGCGGAGCGAGGAGTAATAGGAGTAGAGGACGATGCCCGTCAGGGGGACGACGGCGAGGAGCAGGAAGGCCAGGCTGAGCTGCGTGCGGATCTTCATCGGGGATGTTTACGGATGGGAGGGGCGGAGGTTCTGGGGCACCTCCTCCTTGAGGTCAGGGAGCGAGCGCCACCCGCCGTCCCGCCAGCCGCGCCACCGTGGCCACCAACTCGGAGGGGTCGACGGGCTTGGCGAGGTGGGTCTGGAACCCCGCCTCCAGGGCGCGGAGGCGGTCCTCGGCGCGGGCGTAGGCGGTCAGGGCGGCGGCGGGGACCTTGCCGCCGTTGCCCGCCTCCCGCGACCGCACCTTGTGGATGAGGGAGTAGCCGTCCTCCTCGGGGATGCCGATGTCGGACACCAGGACGTCCGGCGTCGCGCGGTCGAACGCCGCCAGCGCCGCGGGCACGGAACCGACGGCCGCCACCTCGGCTCCGCACTGCTCGAGCGCCGTCACCAGCAGGTCGCGGGTGTCTTCCTCGTCCTCCACGACGAGCACGCGGACGTCCTTGAGCAGGTCCGGCAGGCTCCAGACCCGCGAGGACGCCGCCGGCCGGCCTTCGAGGGGGGACGCCTCCGCCAGCTCCGCCCTGAGCGGCAGCCGTACTGTGAAGGTGGCACCCTGCCCTTCTCCGACGCTGTCGACCTCCACCGTGCCGCCGTGCAGCTCCACCATATGGCGCACGATGGAGAGGCCCAGCCCCAGGCCGCCGTGGGAGCGGGTGAGCGAGCTCTCGGCCTGCCGGAAACGGTCGAAAACGTAGGGGAGGAAGTCGGGACGGATGCCGATCCCCGTGTCGCTCACCTGGATCAGGGCGTTCGGCGCCGACTCGCTCAGGCGGACCTCCACCCGGCCGCTGCGCGGGGTGAACTTGATGGCATTCGACAGCAGGTTCCAGACCACCTGCTGCAGGCGGTCGGCGTCGCCCAGCACGGGGCTCGACAGGCGGCCGAGAGAGACGGCGAGCTGGATGCCTTTGGCGTCGGCCGCCGGGCGGACGCTCTCCAGCGCCGCGTCGATGATGCGGTGGAGCTCGACCGGTTTGAAGTCGAGCCGCAGCTTGCCGGTGATGATGCGGGAGACGTCCAGCAGGTCGGCGATGAGCTGGGCCTGCATCCGCGAGTTGCGCTCGATCGTCTCCAGCGCCCGGGCGGCAGCCGCCTCGTCCAATTTGCCGGTGCGCAGCACCTGCACCCAGCCGAGGATGGCGTTGAGCGGAGTGCGCAGCTCGTGGGAGAGGGTCGCCAGGAACTCGTCCTTCATGCGGTTGGCTTCCTCGGCCTGCTGGCGCGCCGCCTGCTCCAGCACCAGCAGCCGAGCCCGCTCCTGCTCGGCCCACTCGCGGATGCGGATCTCCTTCTTCAGCTCCTGGTTGGTCACCGACAGCTCGGCGGTGCGGCGCTCCACCAGCATCTCCAGGTCGTCGTACATCCTGCGCAGGGCCTCGTTGGCCTCGGCCAGTTCGGCGGTGCGCTCCTCGACCTTGCGGCGCAAGGTCACCTTCTCGATGGCGTTGTGCACCGCGTGCTGCAGCCGGTCGCGGGAGACGGCTCCCTTGAGCAGGTAGTCCTGGGCTCCCGCCTTCATCGCCTCCACCGCCACCGCCTCGTTGCCCTGGCCGGTGAGCACGATCACCGGCACCAGCTTCTGCGGGAGCAGCCGGTCGAGGAACTCGAGGCCGTCCACGTCCGGGAGCTTGTAGTCGAGCAGCAGGCAGTCGGGCTCCTCGTCGAGGGCCGCCCGCAGGCCCTCCTCGCCCGTCTCGGCTTCCAGGAACTCGTAGGCGTGCCGGCGGTCCTGGAGGAGCAGCCGCCGGTAGGCTTCCCGGTCCTCGGGGCTGTCGTCGACGATGAGGATGCGGACGCGCTCGGACGCCATCAGGACTCCCGGGGCAGGATCACGACCTCGAACCAGTAGTCGTTGAGCCGCTCGATGGCCTTCATGAAGCCTTCGATGTCCACCGGCTTCTGGATGTAGCTGTTGGCGCCGGCGCGGTAGCAGGCCTCGACGTCCCGGCCGTCGCTGGAGGTGGTCAGGACGATGACCGGGATCTTCTTCAGGCGCGGATCGGTCTTGATCTCGGCCAGCACCTCCCGGCCGTCCGTGCCGGGCATGTTCAGGTCGAGCAGGATGACCCCCGGGCAGGGGGCCTGCGACGGGTCGGCGAACCGCCCCCGGCGGTGGAGGAAGTCGAGCGCCTCCTCGCCGTCGGCGCAACGGTAGATGGGGTTCTTGAGCCCCGAGCGGCGGAAGGCGCGCTCGGTGGTCTCGAAGTCCTCGGGGCTGTCCTCCACCAGGAGGATCGGCTGGCTGAGGGTGTCAGGCACGTGCGTCTCCTTCTTCCAGGGTGAAATAGAACGTCGTCCCCTCGCCGGCGGACGACTCGAGCCAGATTCTGCCATGATGGCGCTCGACGATCTTCCTCGCGATCGTCAGCCCCGCGCCGGTGCCGCCGCCGTACTGGTCGCGGCCGTGCAGGCGCTTGAAGATGCGGAACACCGCGTCGTGGTGTTTCTCCGGAATGCCGATGCCGTTGTCGCGCACGTAGAAGACCGGCGTCGCGCCGGGCTGACCGCCGTTTTCGGACACCCCGATCTCGATCCACTTCCGCGGCTTGTCGTTGTAGCGCATCGCGTTGACGATCAGGTTGTGGAAGATCTCGCCTACCCGGGCGCGGTCGGCCCGCACGGCCGGCAGGGGCCGGGGGATTCTCACCTCGACGTTCTCCTGCGCGAGCGAGATGGCGAGCGAGTCGAGCACCTCGGCCACGATGCCGTTGAGGTCCACCCGGTCGATGGCGAGGTCCACGCGGCCGAGGCGGGAGAAGTGCAGAAGCGAGTCGATGAGCGTCTCCATGCGGCGGGTCAGCCGCGTCAGCGTCATGAGCTTGGAGCGCCCTTCCTCGTCGAGTTTGTCGCCGTAGTCTTCCAGCAGGAAGTTCGAGAAGTTGTGGATGCCGCGCAGGGGCTCCTTGAGGTCGTGGGAGGCGATGTAGGCGAAGTCGTCCAGCTCCTTGTTGCTCTGAGCGAGCTCCTCGTTGCGCACCTCCAGCTCGCGGGTGCGCTCGCGCACCCTCTCCTCCAGCTCCTCCTTGGCCCGCAGCAGCTCGGAGTCGCGGGCCTGGATCTGGCCGAGCATATCGTTGAAGGCGTCCACGAGCCGGCCCAGTTCGTCGGAGCTGCGCTTCCCGGCCCGCAGCGAGTAGTCCCTGCGCTCGGATACGGCCCGCGCCGTCTCGGCGAGCTCCCGGATGGGGCGCGACACCAGGCGCTGCAGGCCGGAGGAGAGGAGCAGGGCCATGGCCCCCGCGGCGAGGAAGACGACGCCCACCGAGATCGCCTGCGCTCGGATACGAGCCGTCAGCTCGTCGAGGTTGCTGCGCAGGTAGACCATGCCTATCCTCTCCCCTTCGAGCTCGACGCCGCGGAAGGCCACGAGGCCGCCATCTCCGAACTCGTAACCGTCCTCCTCCGGCCGCAGCGGGAACCGCTCCCTGCCCTTCTCCCGTTCGAAGCGGGCGAAGAGGCGGCCCTGGCCGTCATAGAGGGCGGCGGCCACGATCGGCTTGCGGACGCGCAGCGCCCGCAAGGTCTCGTTGGCGGCGGTCTGGTCCTCGAAGGTCAGCGCGGCGGTGCTGTTCTCGGCGACGATCTCGGCCAGGGTCAGCAGGTCCTGGGCCATCTCCTTCTTGAAACGGGCGGTGTCGAAGACGATCAGCGCGGCGCCAGCCAGCAGCAGTGCGCCGCCGGTCGTCAGCATCGCGATCAGCATCAGCTTCTGCCGGATGGGCAGGCTCTGCAGCAGCTCCATGGCTCAGGGACCCGGCCTCGGACCGGGAACGACGCGGGTGGCGAGCCGCAGCAGCTTGGAGCTGATCTTGAGGCCCGACCGCTCGGCGGACTCCTGATTGATCTCGAAGCGGACCTTGGTCCCCTCCAGGGTGAAGTTGATGATCCCTCCCTGATCGAGGAACCCTTTGGTATCGCTGACCGTCAGCACAGGACGGCCCCGGACGCCGGAGAGGATCTCGGAGAGCCGCTCCCTCTCCGACCGGCTGATGAAGAGGATCTGGCAGATCGCCGGGTCGGGGAGGGTCCCCTTGGCGAGCACGGTCAGCTTGCGCCCCGCCACCTCCTCGCCGGCCACCGTCTGCAGGCTCTTGCCGAAGGGGTCCTCGCCGAGGACACAGAGCTTGAGCGAGCTCCCATCATCGATGAAGGCCGACGGGGGCCATTCCACGAACTTGGTGAAGTTGTAGAGGAACGCCGCCTTGACGTCGTACTCGGCCGCCACCTGGGCCCGCACGGCTCCCGGCGCGGCCAGCAGGGCCGCCGCGAGGAGCAGCGGCGCGGCGAGCGAGCGCTTCAGAACCGCCACGTCGCCCTTCCATGGACGCTGCGCTGGACCTCCTTGGGCCGCGCCGTGAAGAACTCGGCGTGCTGGTCGTGGAGGAGGTTCTGCCCGACGAGGGCCAGCTCCAGCCGGTCGGTCGGCTTCCACCCCAGATGGAGGTCCAGCTCCGTGTAAGCCGGGATGACGGGCGACGGCAGCCGGTCCACGTAGCGCAGCCAGGCGTCCAACTCGACTCCGCCCGGCAGGTCGACAAAGGAGCGCAGCGCGAAGCGGTCCTCCGGGTCGTTGCCCTCCCCGAGCCCGCCGGTCCGGTCGCGGCTGCCCGGGTCGAGGCTGAGATCTTTCTCGAAATACGTGTACGAGGTGTACAGACGCCACCACGGGGCCGCCTGTACGTTGAACCGCAGCTCGGCCCCGTAGGTGTCGGCGTTAAGATTGTTGGCCAGCGTGATGGGGAACGGCGCGCCGCTCGCCGGCGGCTCCTGGCTGCGCAGGTCGTCGTAGACGTTGTAGAAGGCCGCGAGCTCCAGGGAGGTGCCGCCGCGGGGCTGCAGGCGATAACCCAGCTCGTAGGCGATCACCTCCTCGGACTCGAACTCGCGGCTCCCCTGGAGGAGGATGGCCCCGTTGGGCGCCGGGAAGCGGACGTCCTCGTCGAGGCGCGTGGGCGCACGCACGGCCCGCGACACGGCCCCCCACAAGGTCTGGCGATCGTCGGGCGTCCAGGCCATGCGCACGCTGGGCTGGACCTCAAGGCCGGTCGACTCATGGACCTCGAACTTCGAGCCGATCACCAGCCGCAGCCGGTCCGCAACCAGGGCGATCTCGTCCTGGCCAAAGGCGCTGAACAGCTCTACCGTGCGGCGGTTGGGCACCCAGGCGACCAGGGGCGTGTCCTCGACCGCATCGCTGGTGACCCGGTAGCCCAGACCCCAGACGAGGTCGTGCCGTCCGCCGAGGGGGAGCCGGTGCTGGAGGTCCAGGTCCCAGGTGTCGCGGCGGTTCTCCTCGAACTGGCCCGGAACGATGCGGCGGGTCCGGTCCCAGTAGACCTGCAGATCGAGGCTCGACGCCGCGGAGAACCGGCGCGACCACCGGCCGAGCAGGTTGCCGCCGTCGACGTCGGTGTCGGAGCGGGTCAGCTCGCCGATCACGCCGCGGTAGACGTCGCCCTGGAGGGTGAAGGAGTCGCGGTCCGAGCGGTCTCCGTCGACGCGGAACCCCCCCTGCGCCATGCGCAGAGGGTCCTCGGCGCTGCCGCCCCCAGCGAGGGCGAGGGCGTCGACATACCGGTACTTGGCGTAGGCGCGGTACCAGGCCCGCTCCCCCAGGGCGCCGCCGTAGCGGAAGGCGCCGAAGCCGCGGTCCTCGTTGCCGACGCCGAGCTTCGTCAGCCCGCCCTGCGTCTCGCGGGCGCTCTTGGTGATGATGTTGATCACCCCGTTAACCGCGTTCGCTCCCCATAAGGTCCCGGCCGGACCGCGGATGACCTCGATGCGGTCCACGTCGTCGAGCAGGACGTCCTGGACGTCCCAGAAGACGCCGGAGAACAGCGAGGTGTAGACGGTGCGGCCGTCGATCAGCACCAGCAGCTTGTTGGCCGTCGAGATGTTGAACCCGCGGGCGCTGATGGCCCACGTCCGCGAGTCGAACCGGGCCACGTGCAGGGAGTTGGCCAGGCGCAGCGCCTCCGGCAGGCTCGTCACTCCGGAGCGGCGGATGTCCTCGGCGGTGATGACCGTCACCGCGGCGGCGGCCCTGGAAGCCCGCTCGCTGCGGCGCGAGACCGAAGTCACGTCGACCTCCATCAGCTCCTCGATGCTCAACTTCTTCAGCTCGGTAGGCTCGACCCGCGTCTCCTCCTGGGTAGCGCCGGCGAGGGCGGGGAGGGCTAGGATCAGCAGTATCATCTCCCAGAGGCAAACACTCTTCGATGGCGAGAAATTCATCGTCTCCTCTCCCCTCGGTCTGCGCCTTTGAGACAAAATTTCGAGAGCAGGTTCTGTGCCAGGAGAGCTCGGGGGGCCGGGGAGGTGAGGGCTCCTGGAGGATCGAAGAAGGAGGATAATCTGCCAGGACGTCCTCTCCTATGATCGAACCCCTCACTCCCACCAGCATCGAAGCGCTGATCGAGGGCGGGGTCAGCGGCCAGGTGGCCGTTGGCAACTACAACGTCCAGATCCATGCCGAGCATGGGGCCGTCGTCCACTTCAGCCAGCCGCCGGCGCCGCGCCTGCGGCCCTGCCCGGTCCTGCTGCGCCCGCGCCCCGTCCGCGGCCTCGTGGACCGTCAGGAGGACGTCACCGCCGCGCTCAGCGCCGTGGAGTCGTGCCTGCCGGTGGAGGTTCACGGCCCGCCCGGGATCGGCAAGTCCACCCTGCTGCGCCACCTCGCCAATGTGGCCGACGCCGGTGCGCTGCCAGACGGAGTGGTCCACCTCGCCGCCCGCCAGCAGCCTGCGGCGGACCTCGTCCAGGCCCTCTTCGAGGCCTTCTACGAGTGCGATGCGCCGTTCAAACCCTCCTCCACCCAGGCACGGCTCCTGCTGAGGGACCGGAAGGCTCTCATCCTGCTGGACGATTGCGAACTGGGGCGCGAGGCGGCCGAGGAGCTTCTGGACACCGGGCCGGCCTGCGCCTTCATCCTGGCCTCGCGGGAGCGCTGCCTGTGGGGCGAGGGCCGGGCGATCCATCTCGGCGCGCTGCCCCCGGGCGACGCTCGGACTCTGTTCGAGCGGGAGCTGGGGCGCCCGCTCATGGAGGAGGAAGGCGCCGCGTTCGAGAGCCTCCACGTCCGCCTGGAAGGCAATCCCCTGCGGCTCCTCCAGGTGGCAGTCCAGGTCCGGGAGGGCCGGCCCATGGCCGAGGCGGCCCCAATCCATGCCGACACCGTCCGGCAGACACTCGCCCTGCTGCCGGACGAGGAGAAGCGCGTCCTCTCCGCCCTCGCAGCCGTCGGCGGAAGCCCGGTGGGCGCCACTCACGTGGCCTCGCTGGCGGACGTCCCCGATCCCATGCCGGCCCTCAACGCCCTGCTCGAGCGCAAGCTGGTCCAGGCGCACAGCCCCCGCTACAGCCTGACGGGCGATCTCGCCGGCCTGCTGCCGTCGACGTGGGACCTCGCTCCCTGGGGCGAGCGGGCCCTCGCCTACTTCCTGCCCTGGGCGGAAGCCCACCGGGAGGATCCGCTGACCCTGGGAGAGGAGATGGGCGTTCTCCGCCATCTGCTGGACTGGGCGGTGCAGGCCGGGCGTCACGAAGAGGCGCTACGGCTCGGGCGGGCGCTCGACACGGCGTGCGCCGTGGGAGGGCGCTGGGGCGCCTGGGAGCAGATCCTCGAGCGGGTGCGGACGGCGGCCGGAGCGCTGGGGGACCGGGCCACGGAAGCCTGGGCCCTGCACCAGCTCGGCTCGCGCCTCCTGTGTCTGGACGACCGGGCCGGAGCGCAGGAGCTGCTCACCCGGGCGCTGGCCATCCGGGAGTCGCTGGGGGACCGCGCCGGAGCGGCGGTCACCCGCCACAACCTCGGCCTTCTGGGCGTGGCGCCGCCCCCGGAGACTCCCATCGAAGTCCCGCCGCGGTCCCTCCCCCCCGTCCGGCTGCTGCCCTGGCTCGCCGCCGCCGTTCTCGTCTTCCTGATCGCGGCGGTGGCAGGAGTGCGGTTTCTCTCCCAGAGGACCGGACAGGACCGCGGCACGCAACCGGCCACGCCGATCTTGAACGTGGAGGAGACCCCCTCGGAGATGTCCGCGAGCGTGACGATCGAGGAGCCGACGCCCACTCCGGCCCCGAAGACGGATACACCCCCGGACGAGGGCATGGGCCTCCTCGACATCTCCCGGGACAACGTGGAGTTTCCCAGAACGGTGCTGGGCACCGAGACCCGGGTGGAGACGATCTCGGTCAGCAACGAGGGGGACTCTCCCCTCCGGGTGGCCGGGATCTCCTTCACCGACAACCCGGGCGGAGCCTTCGACTGGAAGTCGAGCTGCCCGGGCCGTCCCGTCGATCCCGGAGACGAATGTGAGGTCCAGATCCTCTTCCATCCGCCGCGGGCGGGGGACTACCGGGCGACCCTGTCCATCGAGACCGACCGCCAAGAGCAGCGGACCGTGGAGGTCTCCGGAACGGTCCTTCCGATCGGTGGAACCGAGGGCGAGATCCAGCAGGGGTGGTGCTGCGCCGGCGGCGAGGCCTTCCAGAGCTCCGAGGCCGTGTGCGCCGAGCGTGGCGGCACCTTCTTCCAGGGGAGACGACAGGCCCAGACCGCTTGCGAGACCGGGCAGACCGGCTGTTGTCTGAATGGAACGTTCGAGCCGAACGTGCCGGAGGAGGAGTGCGCTCAGCGCGGGGGAGCGGCGATGACGCCGGGCCAGGCCCTCATCCAGTGCCGGCCGTCTCGCGAGACGCCGCCGCCGGAACCGCAGACGGGATGGTGCTGCATCGAAGGGGAGATCCTCGAGCTCACCCCGGGGGCTTGCGACCGGCGGCAGGGTACCTTCTTCAAAACCAGTGCGGAAGCCGAGGAGAACTGTCCAAGCCCGATTCGTTGAAGGAGTCGAGCCTCAGCCCTCCTCATAACGCCGTCCGGATCGTCCACAGGTCCGGGAAAAGCGGCTTGAAGAGGGTGTTCTTGAGGTACTCGACTCCCGCCGAGCCGCCGGTGCCGGTCTTCATGCCGATGGTGCGCTGGACCATCTTGACGTGGCGGTAGCGCCACTCCTGGATCCCCTCGTCGAGGTCCACCAGGCGCTCGCAGACCTCGCGTGTCGAGGGATCGGAGCGATAGATCTGCACCAGGATCTGGCGTACCCGCTCGTCCTCCACGGGCGGTCCCGAGACATCGCGCTCCAGCACCTCCTCGGGAATGGGATAGCCGTTGCGGGCCAGGAACCGCAGGAAGGAGTCGTAGAGGCTCGGCTGGCGCAGCCGCTCCTCCGTGCGCCGGCGCTCCTCGCTCCCCTCAGGCATCCGCTCGGCGACACCCGGCGCGCGGTGGCCGAGGACGACCTCCAACTCCCGGAACTGGAACGACTGGAAGCCGCTCGCCGTATCGAGCCGGTAGCGGAACGAGGAGAACGAGACCGGGGTCATGGTCTCCAGGATGTCCACCTGGGAGACCAGCGTCTTGAAAATCGTCAGGATCCGCTTCAGGGTGGCGAACGCCGTGGGACGGTCGTTCCCTTCGAGTGCCCGGCGCAGCATGTCCGTCTCGTGGAGGACCTGCTTGAACCACAGCTCGTAGACCTGGTGGATGACGATGAACAGCATCTCGTCGTGGTCCTCGCCCTCAGACGCCGGAGTCTGGAGGTCGAGGAGCTCGCCGAGGCGGAGATAGCTGGAGTAGGTGACCATGGAGCTACTCCCCTTCCTCCCCCTCCGGCGCCCGGCCGAAGTCGCCCGGCATTTCGGCAGCGACGTACGCCACGGCGGCCCAGGAGGCGACGTTCTGGTCGAGGTCCTTGGGGTCGATCTTGTCCAGGGTGTCGTTCGCGGTGTGGTGGTAGTCGAAGTAGGTGGTGCCGTCCTGGCCAAGGGCGATCACGGGCACCTGGGCGGAGGCGAGGGGGCCGAGGTCGGCTCCTCCGTCGGCTTCGTTGTCCCCCTGCTCGACGCTCAGGAGCTTCGCGAGGTCGGCGATGATGGGAAGGGCCTTCGGGTCCACCCTCGAGGAGATATGCCAGACGCGCCCGGCGCCGAAGTCGGACTCCCCAGCCAGGACGTGGCGGGGCAGCTCGTCCTTGTGGGCCTCGGCGTAGGCGTGGGCTCCCGAGAGGCCGAACTCCTCGTTGGCGAAGAGGATGACCCGGACGGTCCGGCGGGGTTTCTTCGGGAGCTGGCCGATGCGCCGCGCGGCCTCGATCACGATTGCGCAGCCGGCGCCGTCGTCGATGGCTCCGGTCCCCAGGTCCCAGGAGTCGAGGTGGGCTCCCAAGAGGACGATCTCCTTCGGCTTCTCGCGGCCGGGGATCTCGCCGACGACGCTGGCCGTCTCCACCGCGGGCAGCGTGCGCGCTCCCAGCTTCAGGCGGAAGGTGACCGGCTTGCCCGAGGCGATCTGCGCCGAGAGGAGGTCGGCGTCCGGGTTGGAGAGCGCCGCCGCCGGGACCCTCGGCGCGTCGTCCGCATAGCGCATGGCGCCGGTGTGCGGGGTGCGGTTGTTGTCCGTGCCGATCGAGCGGATCAGCACGGCCACGGCGCCGAGCTTCGCCGCCCGCGAAGCGCCCGCGCCGCGCACGCCGACCGCCCGGCCGTAGCCGGAGCCGTCCCGGGCGCGCTCCATGCGGACGTTGTAGAAAACGATCTTTCCTGCGACCTGGGCCGGATCGAGCTTGTCCACGGCGTCCAGGGAGGGGACTTCGATCACCTGGGCCTCGATTCCTTCCTCCGGCGTGCCCACGCTGCCGCCGAGTGCCGCCAGATGGACCGGCTGCCGCCACGGTGCGAGGATCTCCCCGGATTCCGCGCCCCGGACCCAGTGCGGTACGGTCGCCTTCTCCGCGCGGACGTTGCTGAAGCCTAAGTCCTTCAGCGTGCGCAATCCCCAGGCGACCGCGGCGTCGTGGCCCCGGGAACCGGCGAGGCGCGGTCCCACCTCCACCGTCAGCGAGCGGACGATGTCAAACGCCCGCGTGCCGGCGAGGGCCTGCTTGTGAAGCGAGGATGCGGTGGCCCGGACCTCCTCGGGAAGTCCGGCCGGGGCCGCGGAAGTCTGGGCCCAGCAGAGGCTGGAGCCCAGCGCCAGGATCGATGCGGCAGCCAGGAACCGCCGCGAGGCGGAGAGGCGGTCGCGCATCCGGGATCTCCCCGTCAGGCTGCTGCCACGATCGGCAGGCGGTTCATCTGCCGCAGGGTCCGCTTCCACTCCGCGAGGGCTTCCTCCAGGGCGTGGTAGGTCAGGCCCAGGACGGTCTCGTGGGGCAGGTGCTCCTCGCCCACCGCCTTTGGCTTCTTCTGCCGGCGCTGGAGGGTGAGCAGGTCGTGCAGGGCGGTCTGGAGCGAGGCGTGAGCCGCGTGAAGCCGCGCCTCGTGATGCGCGCGGAAGTCGTGCACCACCTGCTGGAGCCGCTCCTTGGCGCGCTCGAACTGCACCTCGATCTTGGCCTTGAGCACCGCGGCCTCGGGGGCGCGGCGCAGGTCCCGGGCGAGGCCGAGCCGCGAGAGCGTCCAGATCGTCCACTTGGCCGGATCGAACTGCCAGACCTTGACGCCGTTGCGGTAATCGAACGGGAAGCTGTGGTGGTAGTTGTGGTAGCCCTCGCCGAAGGCCAGCACCGCCATGACCCCGCTGTCGCGGGCGCTGTGCTCGGTGCTGTAGGGCTGGCGGCCCACCATGTGGCAGAGGCTGTTGATGAAGAAGGTGCCATGGTGGCTCGCCACCACCCGCAGGACGCCGCCGATCAGCAGGCAGCCGAGCAACCGGCCGGTGGCGAGGCCCACGGCGAGCGGAATGCCCAGCGCGACGGCGAGGCCGATCCACTTGTACCAGCGGTCCTGCCAGACGACGAGCGGATCCTCCGCCAGGTCCCGCACCACGCTCGGGGGGGGAGTCTCGTTCTCGAAGAAGATCCACCCCATGTGGGCCCACCAGAACCCCTTCTGGATGTTGTAGGGATCGCGCTCCTCGTCCACGTGGGCGTGGTGCACCCGGTGGTCGGCGGACCAGTTGAGGACCGAGTTCTCCAGGGCGCCGGCGCCGAAGACCAGGAAGAAGAGCCGCACGGGCCAGGCCGCCTGGTAGGTCTTGTGCGCGAAGAGCCGGTGGTAGCCGGCGGTCACCGAGAGGCCGACGAAGAGGTAGAGGACCACGAACGTCACGGCTTCCGGCCAGCCCAGGCCCACCTTCAGGAGGTACCAGGGGGTGCCGACCAGCGCGACGAGCAGGGTTCCGAGCAGGAAGAGGATGTTGAGCTTGTTGAGCCGGGGCTTTGGTACAGTCGCTTCGTTCACCACACGCTCTCTCCGTTATGAAATGATTGGCCTCGCGGGCCTGTTTACCAGGGAGTCCCCTCGCCGCAAGAGGAATCCTACGTATGTGGCGGAAGCACAAAGGATACCAGCGACGGCGCGTCCTGTCGCCACAGGGGGACGGCAGGCACTCTTTTCAACAACCCAAGGAGACGACATATGCCCAGGTCCAGAACCTTCCTCCTCACTTCCGTCTTCGGCATCCTCGCGCTGCTGGTCGCCGTTCTTGCGCTGGCCGGCAACGAGCCCGCCAAGCCGGCCCTGAAAAAGGTCGAGGCCAAGAAGGTCTGCATGATCAACGACCAGCTCTTCGAGAAGGACCAGATCCCCGTCTCCGTGCAGGGCAAGACCTACTACGGCTGCTGCGAGATGTGCAAGGAGCGCCTCTCCAAGGACGTCGCCTCCCGCACATCGGTCGACCCCGTCACCGGCAAGAAGGTGGACAAGGCCACCGCGGTCATCGCCGCGCTGCCCGACGGCAAGGTGCTGTACTTCGAGAGCGAGAAAACGCTGAAGGAATATCAGAAGGGGCAGAAGAAGTAAAGGTTCTTCGCGCCGCCGCCGGCCCGGGCATCAATGCCCGGGCCAGCCCGCCTACACCGCCACGCCCAGCGCCTGCCGCACGAACTCTTCGATGGCCGCGGCCGGACGCGCGCCGCTGGTGCGGGCCACCTCTCGGCCGTCCTGGAACACGGCCATGGTGGGGATGGACTGGACGCGGTGCTCCGCTCCCACCTGCGGATCGGCGTCGGTGTTGACCTTGACCACGAGCAGCTTGCCGGCGTTGCGCTCCGCCACCTTGGCGACCTCCGGGGCCACCATGCGGCAGGGCCCGCACCACGGCGCCCAGAAGTCCACCAGCACCGGCAGGCTGGACTCACGCAGCAGCCCGGACAGCTCGCTCCCCTGGTCCACGGCGAGCGGCTCGGCGATGGACGGCAGCGCCGTCCCGCACGAGCCGCAGCGCGCCTGCTCCCCCAGCCGGGAGTAGAGGATCCGGTTCTTCTTTCCGCAGGTGGGGCAGGTTCGGATGATTCCCTCGGGCATTTGAGTCCCTCCTCTATTCGACTCAACCGGAACAACAGACGGGACGGCTGAGGGATTCCTATGGCAGCCAGGCGTAGCCGAGCTTTAGGAAGAAGGTGCGGTCCGCCCGCGTCAGGTCGATCCGCTCGTCCGCCAGGGAGTTGTCCGAGTAGCCCAGGAAGAAGACCGTCTGCGGGTTGAGCTTGTAGGAGAAGAGGAGCTGGGTGAACAGCCGCTCGCTCTTCGGGTCCACGTCCGCCGGGTCCAGGGCGGTGTACAGCTCGGGCGTCCGCTCGACGTGGGTGTACTGGAGGATGGCTCGCACGAAGGTGCGGACGTTCCACTGGTAGACCGTCGAGAGCTGGGTGAGGTTGGCCGTGAAGAGGGTGCCGCCCTTCACGTCGAGCCGCTGGAAGTCGTGCGAGATCTGGGTCCGCGAGTGCCGGCTCAGGTTGAACCGCACCGCGGGCTGGACCTCGACGAGGTCCCCCGCCTGGGTGTTGACGAAGTCGATCTCA
>DASWME010000085.1:0-2212 GCA_036399915.1 Thermoanaerobaculia bacterium | reverse complement strand
AGGCGACGAGCAGCCGGCGGGGTTCCACGGGGGTTTCCAGTCCTCTTTCTTCGGATAGGTATCTGCGGGGGGGCGCCGGGCCGCTCTCTCTACGGCAGGTCGATCCCGCCCGGATGGAAGGGGTGGCAGCGCAGCAGGCGGCCGGCCGCGAGGGCGCTGCCGCGCCACAGGCCGTGCTTCAACAGCGCGAGCCGGGCATATTCCGAGCAGGTCGGGGTGAAGCGGCAGGCGCTGGGCAGCAGGGGGGAGACGCGCCGCTTGTAGGCCGCGAGCAGGAAGATGAGGAGGCGTGTCAACCCGTCCGCTCCCGCCTCTCGCGGAGGCTCGAGAAGAGCCGCAGCAGCTCCGCCTTCAAGGCCGGAAAGCCGCTCGCCCCCGCCTCGGGCTTGAGGTGGACCACCAGATCCAGGGCGGGGAGCTTGTCGCGGTCCTGCCATCGCCGGTAGATCTCTTTGATCCTGCGCTTGAGCCGGTTGCGCACCACCGCCTTGCCGACCTTGCGGCTGGCGGTGATCCCGATGCGCGGGTGCCCGAGCTGGTTCGGAACGAAATAGACGATCGCCAGCGAGCCGTGGCGCCGGCGCCCCGTCCGATAGCACCTGAGATAGTCCGTCCGCCGCCGCAGCCTCTCTGCGCCTCGCAGGCGCTCGCCCACCGCGCCACGCTGCGGGCCCGGCGGACGTTCCCCGTCCGGCATCAGACGCTCAGGCGCTTGCGTCCCTTGCGGCGCCGCCGCGCCAGCACGGCGCGGCCGTGGCGGGTGCGCATCCGCACCAGGAAGCCGTGCGTCCGCTTGCGCCGACGGTTGTTGGGCTGATAGGTCCGTTTCACTGGGAACCGCCTTCTTCGAAGTCGTGGTCATGGATCGCGGGACCGCCGGCCCCCTTGGAACCGCCCGCTCTGCTCGAACGAAACCCGTAAAGTAGTTCACCGGGGAGCCGGGCGTCAAGGACGCCGCTCCTGAAGCGATTGGCGGAGAGGGTGGGATTCGAACCCACGGACCGGTTGCCCGGTCAACGGTTTTCGAGACCGCCCCATTCGACCGCTCTGGCACCTCTCCGGTTCAAGTCTCGGGATCATGGCGGAGAGGGTGGGATTCGAACCCACGGTAGAGTTCCCCCTACACACGCTTTCCAAGCGTGCTCCTTAAGCCACTCGGACACCTCTCCAGATCTCTTCCAAAGAACGTAGGCGCGCTACGGCCCCTGCCGCAGCGACGCGAAGAAGCCGCGCAGGAGCGCGGCGCTCTCGCCTTCCAGGACGCCCGCCGTCACCTCCAGCCGGTGGTTGAGCCGCGGGTCCTGCACCAGGTTGCCCAGGGTACCGCACCAGCCGGCCTTGGGATCGGCCGCCCCGTAGACCAGCCGGTCGATCCGGCTATTGACCAGGGCACCGGCGCACATGGCGCAGGGCTCCAGGGTGACGTACATCGTGCAGCCCGAGAGCCGCCACCCGCGCGTCCGCGCCGCCGCCTCCCGGATCGCCAGGAGCTCGGCGTGGGCCAGCGGGTCGCCGTCGCTCTCGCGGCGGTTGTGGCCGCGCCCGATCACCACCCCGTCCCGCACCACCACCGCCCCGATCGGCACCTCGCCGATCTCGCCGGCGCGCCTCGCCTCGGCGAGGGCTTCCGTCATCCAGACCTGGTCTTCGGGTCTTTCCAAGGCAGGCCCGCCCGCGACGGAGGCGTATCTTACCCGAGATGGCCGCCCCGGCAAAGTTCCGGGGCCGGACCCGCAGAGGAAAACGCGCGACCTCCGCGAAAATTCCTTGGACCGCGGCGGGGCTCGCCCCGTTGCTGGAAGGGAGAACGTGACCGCTTGGCCCTGAGGGCCTCTCCCTCCGCCCTCGCCCATGCCCCTCCGCCGGTCCGGCACGGCCGGCTCGACCTGGTCCACAGGGTCGTTGACCTGCAGGGCGGACGGTTGGACCTGGTCTGGGCCCCGCCGCCGAACCAGGGCGGGCGGTTGGACCTGGTTCACGGGCGGTTGGACCTCTGGGGCGGACGCTCTGACCCATAGGTCATACCGCCCGTGGGACAGGGCGGTCGGTTGGACCCGCGGGGCAAACCGCCCGGGATCGACCTCGGGCGGTTCGTGGACCGCCACCAACTGCCCGTCCGTCGCCGTTTGCGTCCCAGGGAGCGGGGCCAACCGCCCGCGCGGCACGCCCAACCGTCCGCCCCACAGGTCAAACCGCCCGCCCCAGGGCGGCC
>DASWME010000084.1:0-7573 GCA_036399915.1 Thermoanaerobaculia bacterium | reverse complement strand
TCGACCGGCACGTCGAGCCACACCCCGAGCCAGCCGCGGTGCCCCACGTAGGGTGGAACGAAGAACCGGCCGGGATGCGCGGCGACGAGCGTCTCCTGCGCGCCGTCCGGCGCGGCGCACCAGAACGCCAGCCGGTCGTCGTGGTGATGGTCGGCGTACATCACGAACGTCTTCTTGCCGCGCACGAACCAGGTCGGCTCGCCGTGGCTGAGCCGTTCGCTCGTCTCCGGCAGCGCCAGGCACAGCCGCCGCAGCGCCTCCAGCGGATCTTCCTCGGCCATGCCGCGATTGTGGCACAGCGGCGGCCGGCAGGGTCTGCCGGCCGCCGTCAGGCCGGCTCTACGGCTGGCAGGGGGACGGCGGCGGCGCGTTCGTGTCGCTGCCCACGCGCCGGTCCATCCACTCCAGCACGGTGTCATACGCGGCCTGGGCCTGGAGGTGCAGGTTCAGGTCGTGCCCCGCGCCGGGAATGGCCACCGCCTCTGCGCAGGCATCCGGCGGGTAGAAGCTCGCCTCGTTGGCGAGGCTGCCGGAGGCCGAGCACGACGGCGCCTCACAGAACGCCAGGTCGAAATCGCCGACCACCACGAGCACCGGAGCGTGGACCCCGCCCGACTGGAACAATGCGGGAAGGGCCGTGTCGAGCTCGGCCACGGTGACCGTCTCCTTGGTCTGATCGTCGATGGCGATGACCAGGGGGTCAGCGGACGGCGTGTAGTAGAAGACGGGGCGGGCGCCGGGGAGGCTGGTGAGATAGCCATCCGGGATGTTGCGCGCCGCGAAACGTGGATCGAGGTTCGCCGGATACAAGCTCAACAGGATCTGATTCAGCAGCGGCGTCACGGTGTGCGACACGCCGGTCAGCACCACGCCGTCCACGTCACCGTAGGTGGCCGCCTCCTGGATCGAGATCGCCGAGCCGAGCGAGTGGCCGACGAGCACCACCCGCTCGGCGCTGATGCGGCCGAACGAGGGCACGATCAGATCGCCCCCGCGCAGCGCCTGGACGAGCTGGTGGACCACGTGCGCGTTGGCGGGGATGGTGACCGCCGCCGCCGGCGGATGGTCGCTCTGGCCGATGCCGATGCGGTCGATGTTGAGCACCGCGTAGCCCGCCGCCGTGGCGCGGCGCATGTACGAGTACTTCTCGGGCTGGAAGGGGAAGTCCCAGTACAGATGGCTGTAGGTCGCGCCGTGGAGCGTGATCTGGATCGTCTTGTGCTCGAGGCTGCCGCGCGAGCAGAGCACGCCGAACACGTTGTAGACCGTGGCGTCGCTCGGCGACAGGGTCACGGGAAACGTCACCTCCTCGCACCGCAGCCCGCCCTGTTCCGCCCAGGCGCTGGACGGCACGAGCGCGGCGACGGCCAGCGCGCAGAGCAGCGCCGCGGCGAACCGCAGGAGCGAAGGAACAGCGGGGACCTGAAAGCTTGGATGGTGTCTCATCATTCTTCTCTCTTTCCTTGGCCTGAAAAGCCTGAATCGTGGCTCGGGAGACTGGGTCACATGACCAGTCTTCGGTAGATGACGAATGCCGTCGCGAATCCCCTCACTCCGCTGCTGCGGTGACCTCCTTCGGGCTATGCTCAGAACCCAGCCCATCCTGGTTCGAGATCTCCCGCAGATGCTTTGCAGCGAGCCTCTGGGCGGTGGCGGCGAAACCCGGATGGAGACGCCATTTCTCAACCAGGTACTGCCACCCCGCACGGTTGCGCGCCGGGTCTTGGACAGTCGTGGCGCAGACTCCGTCCGCTCCCGGCCCGTGGACTTGCCGGTATTCGACGAGCACCTGCGGGACCCAGTGGACGCTCGTCGGGTAGCGGATGAGGCAGCGGGTGAAGAAGTCCCAGTCCTCCAGCCAGCGACAGGCCTCGTCCCACCCGCCGATCTCGGCCAGCAGCGGCCGTCTGTGCACAAGGCAGTTGGTGTCGGGGCTCTTGAGCCGGAGCGCCTCGTCCATGGTGTACTGCGCGCGCAGGTCGTCGTGCCTCTGCTCCACCGTCCACGCGCCAGTTGCCGCGCGGCGCCAGATCGTGGTGTGCTGCCCGCAATACCACAGCACTCCCGCCGGATGGCGGTCGATGGCGTCCAGCATGGTGGCCAGGAACTCGGGGCGCCATGTGTTGTCCGAATCCAGGTAGGCCAGGTACGGCGCATGGCTCAGCCGCCCGCCGAGATTGCGGGCGGCCGACGGTCCCCGGTTCGGCGTCGCCACCGCCCGGATGCGCGGGTCAGGGAATTCCTCCAGCAGGCGGCGCGTGCCGTCCGTCGAGCCGTCGTCCACCACGAGCAGCTCCCAGCGGGCTTCGGTCTGGGCGAGGACGCTCTGAATGGCGCGCCAGAGCACGTACGCCCGGTTGTACGTCGGCAGAATGATGGAGAAGAGTGGTGTCATAAAAGCCCACCCGGGACTTTAGGTGCCGGTAAATCCCTGTAATTGTGCAGCTTGGACTGCATGCTACGCTTTCAGCGTATCCGCGTCAAAGCTATAGAAGGTGTCGTATAAGCGAGCCTTGACGGCGCGGTGCTATACTCTTTCTCTAGGCTCTCTTGGAAAAAGGCCGGGAGCGTGCCGCACACACGCCCCCGGCGTCAACTACCGCAGCCCTAGTGGTAGCCAGGGGAGCCGTCTTGCCTTCTGATCTCCGGCAGCTTGCGATTGGGCCGCCCGGGCTTGAGTCCGAAGTCAGCCAGCCGCGGGTCCGTCCGGGGGAAAGCGGCCTTGACCAGGTTCTTCAGCCGCCTCACCAGCTCGCGGCCCTCGGCAACCTTGTCGTTGTAATCCTGGGTGGCCTGCCGGCGTCGCGACTCCAGGTTGACCTGCCTGGCCTTGGTAGCGATGACGTCTTCCAGAGCCTGTTCCAGGGCCATCTTGAAGTTCGTGAGATCCGGCAGTTCCCTCTCGTGCTCCTGCGCCGCGGCGATCAGGTCCTGCCACACCGCGACGAGGTACTGATGCGAGTTGCTGACCATCGTGGTTTCCTCCTTTCTTTCGGTTCAGTCCGTTGGCTTGGTCATGGCCGGCGGGTTGGCTCCGCCTTCGGGCGCCGGCGGATTGGTTCCGCCACCCGGCGCCGGCGTCTGGGGCTTCTTGGCCTTGCGGGGCCGTGAGCGGTTGGGAGGGATCCCGAACTGCTGGAGCAGCTCGCTGCGCGTGCCGAGGCGGGACTTGACGAAGCTGCGGAGCTTGCGCGTCATCTCCCGGCCGTCGTCGACGAGCTTGACCAGCCGCTGGGTGGCGGCCAGGCGCTGGCCCTCCAGGTTCTCCTGCTCCACCTTGAGCTCCCTCGCCTGGGCGAGGAAGCCCTTCATCTCTTCCTGCATGGGGTCCACGCCTGGCAGCAGCTCGTGGTTGCGATCGACGGCGCCGATCAGGCCCTCCCAGTCGCGGAAGACCTTGGCATACGCGTTGATTTCAGGCATCGTTCGTCTCCTTTCTGAAGAGTTTCAGGTTTGAGGTCAGCCGAGGATCCTGGCGAAGCCGAGGATCCCCTCCGACAACGCTCCGGGCCGGCCCTGGCTGCGCACCGAGTGCAGCCGCACGACCACCTCGGAGTCTGCGACCTTGACCGCCGCCGAGATGCCCAGCCTGCCGGCGAAGCCGGTCACGAAGGCGCCGTAGAGCGAGGCCACCTCGCGGCTGGCCAGCGCCCGGGTGCGCTCGATCGCCTTGCCGTCCGCCACCAGCCGCCAGCCAGGCAGCAGCGGCAGCAGGTCTTCCACCTGCCGACGCGAGAGGAGGATCCTGAGGGCCTCCTCCACCCGCTCCGGCTTCAGTTCCTCGGAGGCCCACCAGAGCGGCGGCAGGCGTCTCCCTGCCGGCTGAGGGAGGGTGACATTGGATACTTGCAACAGACTCATACACTCTCCTTTCGGAAAAACCGGAGCCTCCATGGCCCCGGAACTCGGATCTCTTAGTCCGTCAGCCCCCGGCCGTCGCGTTTCCCCAATCCCCCGTCGGCCCGCATTCCATTGCCCGGCCGCCGCGGTTCCCGGCAGGCGCGGAACCGGATCACCGCGGGTACGGAGACGTGGATCGCGTAGTTGGGCGAGAGGTCCACCGGCAGCGTCTGAGTGCCGCGCGAGGTCACCACCTCCGCGCAGAGCGCATAGCCCTGCACCGCCGGCGGCCGCGGCGGCGACTTGGGCCGAGCCGTCCAGCAGCCGGGCAACAGGGCCAGCAGGGCGCAGAGCCCGCCGGCGGCTGCGAGCGTCCGTGGACCCCTCACGGCCGGCCCCCGGCCCGGCTCCGCTGCGCCGCCTTGAACCACTGGAACAGCACCATCGGATCCACCTCGAGCGCATCCGCCAGCAGGAACAGCCACTCCGGAGGCTGAGCGACCCGGCCGGCCTCGATGTTGGCGATGTGCCGGCCCGTGACCCCCACCATCTGGCCGACTTCGTCCTGCGTGAGATTGAGCTCGAGGCGGCGGGCCTGGATCGGGCTGCTCGCCACGGCCCGGCCAGCCTTCAGCCGGGCGCCCTTGCGAACGCGACGCGGTTGGTTTGGTTGCATGGGCGCAGGCTATGACCGCCTCTCCGAAGAGTCAATAGATTATTTCGGAAATAGCAACGAATCCCCCTCTTGACAGCGCCGGCCTGTTCAGGCGATCCTTTTTTCCGAATGGCAGCCCCCCGGCATCCCTTCGAGCAAACGACCCTCGACCGGCTCAAGCTTCTTCTGCGCGAGCGCGGCGGAGTGAGGCCCTTTGAAGAGGCGCAGGGGTATACGCCCGGCCAGATCAGCGACCTGTTCCGCCGCAAGGGCGGCAAGCGCCTCTCCGTGAACCTGCTCTGCCGCCTCGCCGAGCAGCTCGGCGTGCCCCTGACCTACTTCTTCGAGGACAAGTCGGGCCAGGACGGTGGCGGCCCTTCCCGAACTCGGGAGCCGGACGACTGGCGCAGCCTCGACGACTATGTCGCCTATGTCATCGACGAGAGGATCCGCGCCGCCCTGAAGCAGACGAAGAAGACCGGGCGACGCGGCTAGGCCCGAAGGGCCGACGGCATGGAGCCTGGGGCGCGAGCCCCAGGAAAACGGTAGACCCCCTCGATTTCAAGCTCCGAAGGAGCGGCAGCAGACTGCTGGACCCGGGGCTGCTGCCGCCCCCTCGGGGCACGGGGGATTGGCGCTCCGTGGTCCTGGGGCTCACGCCCCAGGCTGCATGCTGTCGGCCCTTCGGGCCTGAGGACGTGGGAAACGCCTTGTCAGGCGGTCACGTCCTGGAGCCCTCCTGCCGCGTGCTGCCACATCACTCTCGCGCTGGGTTTCCTCACCGGGATCTTCGGAGGGCCGGCTCCGCGGCCTCGTGTTCAGGGCTCGAACCTGAGGTCGGGATGATTCCGCGCCTTGGCGAGGTACTCAGCCACCCGTCGGGCCAGCTTCGCCGTGGCCGTCTCTCGTCTCGCCGCCTCACAGAACAGCTTGAGCGCCGCCAGGGCTTCGCGATGCACTCCCTGCGTTTTGAAGATCCAGAGCATCTCCTTGGCCAGTCTTTTGACGTCGGAGATCCGCCCCTCCTCCAGATAAAGCACCGCCAGCTCCAGCGTCGCCAGCGCCGTGTCATAGGCGATCCTGCGGGCGGCAAACTCCTCGCGCACCCGCGAGAGAGCCACAATCGCCTCTTCCCGGCGACCGAGAGCGCCCGCCACCCGACCCTCCAGCCAGCGCAGGCGCAGAGCGTCGAGGTCATTGCCAAGCCGGGCCGTCAACTCCCGCAACTCCGGCAGAAGGGCCTCCGACTCCTCGGGCCTTCTTACCTGAACGAGATTGTCGGCAAGATTGAACCGCAACCCGAGATACAGCCTCGGCTCACTTTCGGGGGAAACAAGGGCCGCCGCTTCCCGAAGGATGGTGATGGCACCTTCAAAGTCCCCCGCCAAGTAACGGACGTGCTCCTGTTTCAGGAGAAGCTTCTTCCTTTCCTCTTCGCCGGCTAATGCCAGAGCTTGATCGAGCAGCGTCGATGCTTCGGCGAGCCGCCGCTGGTTGGTGCGTAGAGAGGCTTGGAGGCTGAGGAGCCGGGCTTCGCTGAGCAGCCCCGGGTCGGCATGCGTCCCTACTTGCCAGAGGGCAAGGGCGCGGTCGAACGCCTCCTCGGCTGAGGGGAGCTGTCCGGCCACGCGGCGGGCGTTGGCGAGGTGGGCCCAGGCGTAGCCTTGGAGGCGCTGTTTCCAGCCCTCCTCTCCCGGGACCAGCTCGGCGATGCGCACGGCGAGCGCAGCCAGCTCCAGGGCCCGCTCGGCCCGGTCCGCCGCCGCCTTCAGGCTCTGCTCGCACACCAGCTCGCACAGGGCCCACTGGTGATACTCCGGAGCCTCCTCGACCAAGAAGAGCCGGTCCTCGGCCGTGTAGGGCTCGAGCCGTCTCCACGCCTCTGTTGCCTCCCGGAAATCCTCCTCCGACGGCGAAGCGGGCTCATCCCGGCGCTGCGGCTCGGCTGCGAGGGCTTCCCGCAATAGGCCAACGACAGCCTCGGTCAGCTCCGCGGCAGCGGCGTCGGCCGGCCCTGTGTTTGTCATCTGTACTGGCCTTCCATGGATATTCGCGCGCGCCTCGGCGATCCAGGAAAGGAGCCGGTCCACCAACGGCGGCGATACGCCCGCGGCGGCGGCGAGCCGGCCGAAGGTCCGCCGGGTCGGCGTCTGGTCGCCGGACTCGTAGCGGCTCACGGCGCTCGCGCCCACGCGAGCGGCCGCGGCCAGCTCGGCCTGGGTCCACCCCCGGAGAGCGCGAAACACCGCCACCGCCACCCCGAGGTGCCCGGCTTCGTAGGTTCGGCTCATCCCATCTCCACTAAAGTCGGCATGTCGAATGACGACTGCGGTGAGCTAATTCACCTGTCTTGCTGTCAACATTCCAGAAAAGGGCGCCCAGGCTGGCCATGGGGGCTGCCGCGGCGCGCCCTTCCGAAAGGAGCATCTCATGGTCCGATCCACGGCTGCACGCACCGTCGCTCTCCTCGTCCTCTGTTTCATCGTGGCGGCGCCCCTGACCGCCGCCGCGGCACCCCTCGCCGGAAATGGGCCTGCGGGCACCTACCGTAGCGCTGGAGGGGCGGACTTCCTGGGCTGGCTCTGGAGCGCATGGACCTCGGTTTGGGTCAAGAACGGCTGCCAAGTCGATCCCTTTGGCCGCTGCCTGAAGGCGGCAACCAGCACGGCCGGCAGCACCAAGAACGGCTGCCAAGTCGATCCCAACGGACACTGCCTCAAGCCGACGCCGAGCACCAAGAACGGCTGCCATATCGATCCTGACGGCCGCTGCGTTCCCTAGTCTCCTTTTAAGCCCCCTCTCTTTTTCGGTTTCTTGAAGTGAGGGGGCGGCTTTCCTGAACGGCCAGTGCCTCGAACCTCAGATCCGGGTCCTGTTGGGCATGGAGAAGATAGGCAACGATCCGCCGGGCCATCTCCAGGGAGATCGCCTCCCGCTCGGCCGCGTCGCAGAACAGCTTGAGCGCCGCCAGGGCTTCGCGATGCACTCCCTGCGTTTTGAAGATCCAGAGCATCTCCTTGGCCAGTCTTTTGACGTCGGAGATCCGCCCCTCCTCCAGATAAAGCACCGCCAGCTCCA
>DASWME010000083.1:0-5280 GCA_036399915.1 Thermoanaerobaculia bacterium | reverse complement strand
TCATGCTAACCGGGAGGCGATCTCGTGGCTACGAAATCAGTTGGGCGTCTAATACACGCCTGCAGCAGATGGCTGACGCCGCACGCTAAGGGACCACAACGGTAGGCCACGGAGAAGCACGACCACTGGAGGATCCATGAGTCTGAGGTGGGCCACGCGAATCGCCGGCTTGCATGTAGGCGTTGAGGGTGTATGCTTAGGCGTATGGCCCGTATGCAAGTTTACCTCCCCGACGACTTGTACGAACTGGTGAAGGCCCGCGATCTACCGGCCTCCGAGCTGCTTCAGAAGGCTGTGCGTGCAGAACTGCGTCGGCTGGAATTGCTCAACGAAACCCACCGCTACGTTGCGGATCTGGTCGCCGAAGTGGGGCCACCCGCCGCAGCTCAGCGCACGCGTGCCGCCGCCGTCGCGCGGCGGCTTGCACGACGACCCACCCGTCAGCGCGAGGCTCCGCGGTCGATGCGCTCGTAGTCGCCTTGGCTGAACCAGGAGGAACGGTGCTCACCTCGGACCTTGGCGATCTCGGCGCCCTCGCTCAATACGCACACGACGTCATAGTGGAGAAGGTCTGATGACGATCCGGGTAGGAAAGACACGGCTCAAGGGAAGCCGCCCAACACCGCCGATCAAGCACGACCACTGGAGAATCCCATGAGTCTTAAGCAAGCTCCCATTGCCCGCGCTCACATGCTGATCCGCAGGCCAGTCGGTATGGTATTCGAAGCGTTCACTGAGCCGGCAATCACCAGTCGCTTCTGGTTCACCCGTAGCAGTGGCAGTTTGGTTCCGGGCGCGCAAGTGACGTGGTACTGGGATATGTACGGGGCCTCGGCACAAGTGACGGTGGAAGCGGTCGAGCACAATCGGCGAATCCTGATCCGGTGGCCCACACCCGTCGAGTGGGTGTTTACGCCGCGAACGGAGGACACGACCTTTGTGGTCATCACGGCTTCCGGGTTCACCGGCACCGATGAAGAGCAGGTCGCGCGAGCCATCGATTCGATGGGCGGGTTCAGTTTTGTGCTGGCTGGGTGCAAGGCGTTTCTGGAGCATGGCGTTGACCTGAACCTCGTCGCGGATCACAATCCCGACGCGCATGTTGGAGGGACCGCCTGACCTGGCAGGAGAGCGCGACATGTTCCTGATCCGCGACATCTTCCGCTGCAAGCCGGGCAAGGCCGGGGCCCTGGCGAAGAAGTTCCTGGCGACCGTGCCGTCCATGGAGACGGCGGACGGCTTCCGCAACGTGCGGGTGATGACCGACTACGTGGCCACCTACTGGACCGTGGTCCTCCAGGCGGAGGTGGACGACATCGGCAAGTTCGATGCCCACATGCGCAGCTTCAGCGCCCGGCCGGAGGTCAAGGAAGCCATGGCCGGCTACATGGACCTGGTGGACGGCGGGCACCGGGAGATCTACAGGATCGTGGAGCCGGTGCCCGACTAGACTGGCGGCGGAGAGCAGTCGTACCAGGCGGCGCAGCAAGAGCCTGCATACCCCTCCTCGCAGTAGAAGTACCTCACATAGCTGCCCATCGCGGCGCAGTAGCGCTCGACCTGTTGCTGCATGTCGGCGCAGCAGTTCTCATGACAGTCGGCGGCTGCCGGCGGTGGGCTGACGGTCAGGGCGGCGAGACAGAGCGCCAGGCAGAGGACACAGTAGGTGAGTCTCTTCATGATTCGCTCCTTTCGAAGTCCGTAACGACTCCCACGCCTCCTGGGGAGAGGAGTCGTCTACAAAAGGAGATGCTGAAGGATGCTACCGGCGTGCCAGACCGGGCGGTCTGCCCTCCGAAGCCTCACCCTCCTTCTCCCTCTCCCTGACGGGAGAGGGAGGACCCCTCCGCAGGCGGTGTTGCCGGATCTGGGCTTCATCGGTTCGGAATCGTTCCCCCTCTCCCGTCAGGGAGAGGGGGCCAGGGGGTGAGGCCTCGAAGGGCAGACCGCGGCTTTGACAGCCCCGTCCCCATCCGGTATCCTCTCCCTGCATTACGAGCGGTCCGGCTCCGGCCGGGCTCGGCAACCTGGGACGGACACCCAAGGTGCCCTCTCGCTACGAGGCGAGGATGCGGCCACCCCCGAGGGCGGCAAACAAGTGTCCGGAGCGGAAAGCCCGTCTCGTGATGCCGCGAGTCGGGTTTTTTGTTGTGCCCGCGAGGAGGAGAGAGTGAGCGACCTGGTCTTCAACACCCCGGTTCCGCCACGTCCCGCCGACGTGGAGGAGCGCACGGCCCGCCTGCTGGCCGCCCTGGAGGAGCGCGTCCTCGTGCTCGACGGCGCCACGGGCACCGCCATGCAGGCCGCCCGCTTGACCGCCGAGGACTTCGGCGGTCCCGAGCTGGAAGGCTGCAACGAGAACCTCTGCGCCACCCGTCCCGACGTGGTGGACGGCGTCCACGAGGGCTATCTCTCGGCGGGTTGCGACATCGTGGAGACGAACACCTTCGGCGGCACGCCGCTGGTGCTCGGCGAGTACGGGCTCTCCCACCAGGCGTTCGAGCTGAACCGTCTGGCGGCCTCAATTGCCCGCGGCGCCTGCGCCCGCCACTCGACGCCGGAGAAGCCCCGCTTCGTCTGCGGCTCCATGGGGCCGACGACCAAGGCCATCTCGGTCACCGGCGGCATCACCTTCGAGGAGCTGGCCGAGCACTTCCGCGTCCAGGCCCTGGGGCTGATGGCCGGCGGCGCCGACTACCTGCTGCTCGAGACGGCCCAGGACACGCGCAACGTCAAGGCCGGCCTGCTCGGCATCTGGAAGGCGTTCGAGCAGGCGGGGTGGAAAATCCCGGTCGCCGTCTCGGCCACCATCGAGGTCATGGGCACCATGCTCGCCGGCCAGGACGCCGAGGCCTTCGCCGTCTCCATGCTCCACGCCGACCTCCTCTACGTGGGCTTGAACTGCGCCACCGGCCCGGAGCTGATGGCGGACCACGTGCGCACCCTCTCCGAGATCTGCCGGATGCGCGTGGCCTGTGTGCCCAACGCCGGCCTGCCGGACGAGGAGGGGCGCTACACCGAGGGGCCGGAGGTCTTCGAGCGGGTCATCGGCCGCTTTCTGGACGCCGGCTGGCTCAACCTCGTGGGCGGCTGCTGCGGCACCACCGCGGCGCACGTGACCGCCCTGGCGAAGCTGGTCCAGGGGCGCCAGCCGCGGCCGGTCCCCAGCCACCGCCGGAGCCTGGTCTCGGGGCTCGAGGCGGTCGAGCTGTCCGAGGCCCAGCGGCCGATCCTGGTGGGCGAGCGCACCAACGTGCTCGGCAGCCGCAAGTTCAAGCAGCTCATCCAGACGGGCGCGCACGAGGCCGCCGCCGAGGTGGGGCGGACCCAGGTCAAGTCCGGCGGCCAGATCCTCGACGTCTGCCTCCAGGACCCGGACAGGAACGAGATCGCCGACGTCGAGGCGTTCCTCGACCGGCTGATCCGGCTGGTCAAGGTCCCCCTGATGATCGACTCGACGGACGCCGCCGTCATGGAGCGGGCCCTCACCTACTGCCAGGGCAAGTCCATCCTCAACTCGATCAACCTGGAGGACGGCCTCTCCCGCTTCGAGCGGGTCGTGCCGCTCGCCCGGCGCTTCGGCGCCGCCCTCATCGTGGGCCTGATCGACGAGAAGGGGATGGCCGTCACCGTCGAGCGCAAGGTGGAGGTCGCCCGCCGGAGCTATCAGATCCTAGTCGAGGAGATGGGCGTCGCGCCCGAGGACATCTGGTGGGACCCGCTGGTCTTCCCCTGCGGCACGGGCGACGCGGCCTACATCGGCTCGGCGGCGCAGACGGTCGAGGGGGTGCGGGCGGTCAAGGAGCTGTTCCCGGACACCCGGACGATCCTCGGCATCTCGAACGTCAGCTTCGGCCTGCCGGGCGCCGGCCGCGAGGTGCTCAACTCGGTCTTCCTCTACCACTGCACCAAGGCGGGGCTCGACGGGGCCATCGTCAACACCGAGAAGCTCGCCCGCTACGCCGACGTCCCGGCCGAGGAGCGCGAGCTGGCCGAGGCGCTGATCTTCCTGCCGCTGGGGGACGTCGAAGCGGGCTCTCGCGCCGTCGAGGCCTTCACGGCCCACTTCCGGGGCCGGACCTCCGTTGCGGCCCGGCCCAGGACCGAGTTGCCGCTCGCCGAGCGCCTGGCCCGGGCCGTCGTCGAGGGGAGCAAGACCGGCCTCGTAGAGGACCTCGAGGCGGCCCTCCACGACCCCCGCTGGCCCGCGCCGCTCGACGTCATCAACGGCCCGCTGATGGCCGGCATGAACGAGGTGGGCCGCCTGTTCAACGACAACCAGCTCATCGTGGCCGAGGTGCTGCAGAGCGCCGAGGTGATGAAGGCGGCGGTCTCCTACCTCGAGCCGCACATGGAGAAGTCCGCCAGCGGCGACTCCTCCCGGGGCAAGGTCCTCCTCGCCACGGTCAAGGGGGACGTGCACGACATCGGCAAGAACCTGGTGGATATCGTCCTCTCGAACAACGGCTTCACGGTGGTGAACCTGGGGATCAAGGTCCCCTCCGAGCGGCTGATCCAGGCCGTGCGCGAGCACCAGCCGGACGTGATCGGCCTCTCGGGCCTGCTGGTCAAGAGCGCCCAGCAGATGGTGCTGACGGCCGGGGACTTGGCGGCCGTGGGGATCGACACGCCGCTGCTGGTGGGCGGCGCGGCCCTCACCCGGCGCTTCACCCACCGCAAGATCGCCCAGGCCTACACGGGCCTCTGCACCTACGCCAAGGACGCCATGCACGGCCTGAAGCTCGTCGAGCGGCTGCTCGATCCGGCGCAGCGGCCGGACCTCGACCAGCAGGTGGCCGACCTGATCGCCGCCGACACGGTCGAAGCCGTGATCGAGACCGCCGAGGCCGCCGACGCCGGCCGGGCCGCCGCGGCCGAGGTGCGGCGGGACATCCCCGTGCCCCAGCCGCCCGACCTCGACCGGCACGTGGCGGAGCTGGACCTCGACCGCGTCTGGGAGTACCTCAACCCGCAGATGGTCTACGGCAAGCACCTGGGCCTCAAGGGCGCGATCAAGCGGCTGCGCGAGCAGGGGGACCCCAAGCTCGCCAAGCTGGAGGCGGTGGTGGGCGAGCTGAAGGACCTCGCCCGCAGCGGCGCGATGAAGGCCAGGGCCGTCTGGCGCTTCTTCCCGGCGCAGGCGGAGGGCAACCGGCTGACGCTCGTAGATCCGGAGACGGGCGAGCCCGCGGCGTCCTGGGAGCTGCCGCGCCAGTCACGCAACAGCGGCCTCTGCCTGACCGACTACGTCCTGCCCGGCGACCACGTGGCCCTCTTCGT
>DASWME010000082.1:0-8079 GCA_036399915.1 Thermoanaerobaculia bacterium | reverse complement strand
GCGCGGCGGCTCGCCGTCCGGCGAGAGACGGGCGCGCAGGGTGAGCCCCGCGCGGTCGTCCTCGATGACGGCGGCGGGATCGAGCCCCTGCTTCTTGAACTCCGTCCGCACCCGCCGGGCGATCTTCACCCACCGCTCGTCGATCTTCGGAGCGCAGAACCGCTCCCAGTGCGGCCGCTCGCCGTCGACGTCGGTGAAGCCGTACTCGTCGGCCAGCTCCCAGGATCTGAGCACCTTGCCGGTCTTGAGGATCACCTTCGGATCGGCGGCGAGCGCGGCCACGGCGCGCCCGACGTAGTACGGCGTCTCGGAGCCGGCGAAGTAGGGGTCCACCTTCACCGCGTCCCGCCAGTTCGCCTCGGTCACGCCGAAGCGCTCGAGCATCGCCTCCGAGCGGAGGAAGCCGGGCGCGACCGCGACCGCGGCGACGCCGTGTGGGCGCAGCTCCGGCGCCAGCAGCTCAGCCATGGTCATGACCGACTTCTTCACCAAGCCGTAGTAGAAGGTGGGAGAGCCGAGGTCGGTGATCCCGACGATGAGCCCGCGGCCGTTCCGCAGCAGGAGCGGGATCGCGGCGTGGGTGGTGAGGAGGTGCGAGTGTACCCCGCGCTCGATCATGCGGAAGCCGGTGTCGAGCGACTCCTGCCAGAAGGACTTGCTCCAGTTCGTCAGGTCGTCGCCGTTGACGTTGTTGACCAGCACGTCGAGCCGGCCGCCCTGCTCCGAGGCCACGCGCTCGAAGAGCCGGCGCACCTGGGCCCGGTCCGTGTGGTCCGTCTGCACGGCGATGCCGGCGCCGCCCCGCGCGGTGACCATCTCCGCCGTCTCGTCGGTCGTCTCCGGGCGCCCCTTCGTGGACGGCCTGCCCCGCACGCTGCGGCCCGTGCAGTACACCGTGGCCCCCGCCTCGCCCAGCATGCAGGCGATACCCCGCCCCGCTCCCCGCGTGGCGCCTGCGACGACCGCGACCTTGCCTGCCAGTGGTTTCATTTCCCCTCCTTCCCGCCGTCTGCTTGCTATACTAAACGGCGATGCAGTAACGATCCTAAACCAGCATTTAGAAACCGTCAAGAGGGACATGAGCCCGAGGCCCCGGAAGGCGAGCGATGAGGAGGTGTTCGCGGCGACCCACCGCGCCATGTCGCGGCTCGGCCCGGCGCAGTTGACGCTGGCCGAGATCGCGGCCGAGGCCGGGGTGACGGCGGGCGCGCTGGTGCAGCGCTTCGGCTCGAAGAAAGGGCTGCTGCTCGCCATCATGGTGCAGATGGCGGACTGGACGCGCGACTACTTCGTCCAGCTCCGCGCGGCCCACGACTCCCCGCTCGCCACCCTGTACGCCTACGCCGACTGCTACGCCCAGATGGGCGAGTCGCCGGCGACGCTGGCCCACCACCTCTCCTATCTGCAGCTCGACCTGACCGACCCGGACTTTCACCGGCACATCCTCGAGCAGGCAAAGGCCACGCGCGCGGGATTCCGCGACCTGCTCGAGGAGGCGGTCGCCGCCGGCGAGCTGGCGCCGGGCGTGGACGCCGGCGCCCTGGCCCGCGCCGTGGAGGTCACCCTGAGCGGGTCGCTGATGACCTGGGCCTTCTACCGCGAGGGGTCGCTGTCGGACTGGATGCGCGCGGACCTCGACGCCCTCCTCCGTCACCGGAGAACAGGAGATCCATGATGGCAAAGTCGTCCCTGGCTGAAGCGAAGGCCTTCCATCCCCGCGCCGGCCTTGCGGCCCTGCTCCTGGCGGCGGCTCTCGCCGCCTGGGCGGGGCGCTCGCCCGCTCTCGAGCCGCCGAAGCCGGCGGCCCCGCCTGCGAGTCCGCAGGGCCCCGCGGCCGCCGCGCCGTCCACCCCGCAGAGCCGGGAGGATCAGCCGGTGGAGAAGGCGTTCAAGAACATCAAGGTCTTGAACGGCATGCCGGCCTCACAGATGCTTCCGGTCATGCACATCATGCGGGCCTCGCTGGGCGTCCGCTGCGACTTCTGCCATGTGGCGGAGAACGACAAGTACGACCTGGACACCAAGCGCGCGAAGGAGACGGCCCGCCGCATGATCCGCATGGTGCTGGCGATCAACCGGGACAACTTCGAAGGACGGCCCGAGGTCACCTGCAACACCTGTCATCGCGGGCAGGAGCACCCCGTCCGCGTCCCGCCGATCGGCCAGGGCCTGTTCGCCGACACCACCCGCGGCGAGCCCGAGGAGGCGACGCGCGAGGCGCTGCCGGAAGCGGCCGCGGTCCTCGACCGCTACATCGCGGCGCTCGGCGGCCGCGCCGCTCTCGAGTCGGTCGCGAGCCGCGTCTCGCGCGGGACCCTCCTGCGCCCCAAGGTGGTCGACTCGGGCACGCCGAAGGCGCGGGCGGTCAACCGCGGCCAGGAAGACCCGCTCGAGATCATCCAGCAGGCTCCCAACAAGCTCACCGTGATCCTGGGCCCGCCCGCGCAGCAGATCGTTCAGAGCTTCGACGGCGCCTCCGGGACGATCAAGACCCCCCGCGGCGAGCGTCCCATGACGCCGCAGGAAATCGCCCGCGCGGCCGCCAACGCCGGCCTCCACAAGGAGCTCGCCCTGCGCGACCGTGCGGCCAAGGCGAGGGTCGTAGGCAAAGACCAGATCGACGGCCGCGACGTCATCCTCGTGCGGGTCCCCGCGGACGACGGGAGCCCTGCGCTCCTCGCCTTCGATGCCCAGGGCGGCCTCCTGCGGCGCCAGACCGTCTACCGGCCGACGCTCCTGGGGCCGGACCCCGAGCAGACGGATTACGAGGACTACCGCGACGTCGGCGGCGTGAAGGTGCCCTTCCTCGTGAAGACCTCGTTTCTCGACGACAACCACCTGGGGACCACGCGGAAGCTGACCGAGGTCCGCCACAACGCGCTTCCCAAGGAGCGGAAGTAGCCCTCGGCCTTGAAGTCCTCGACGAAGAGCGATCCGGTCGTGGAGATTGCGGGTCGCGCTCACGACCAGCGCGTGCCCAGCTTCCCGAACAGGGCGTCGAAGTCACCAGAGCTTTGTAATGTCGAGGATATAAGCCTCGCCAGAGTACTTCTCGACCGCGTCATGCATGTGCTTGGTGCCGCCCGGGCCGTCTCCCTCCTTGCGGTCCCACAGACAGAGGAAGCGCACCTTCTCCGGCCCCCAGGCGAGTGCCGTGTAGAGCTGCCAGAGGTTGTTGCGCGCGTAGGCGTCGACTCCAGTGGGCGGCTGTCCCAGCTCGTCGGGCATGACGAAAAGCCTGGTCTTCGAATGACTTTTCATCGTCAGGTAACGCCGCACCCAGCTCTCCCCGGCGAAGCTCACCGAGCTGTGCAGGAACATCGGCTCGGCGAAGGGAATGCGAACCTCGAGCTGCAGGCCGCGCGCCAGGCATGCCTCCGCAAAGAGGATGTCACCGCCGTTGGCGCCGCCGCAGAGGGCGAGGTCTTCGGGGCCGACCCCCAGCTCGTCGAGCTTGCCGGCGATGGCCCTGGCGGCAATCGATTCCTTGTCCTTGTCCGGCGGAAAACGCGGCTCCGGGCGGTCTTTGTCGATCATATGACCGCTGAAGAGGAAGACCTGGCGCGGCGCTTGCGGCGTCCGGAGCTGCGCCAGGGCACGTTCGAAAATCCTGACAGCGGCCGCGATTTTTTCAGGTTCGAACCCCAGGTCCTGGAGAAGCCGGAGCTGCTGGAGCGGCGAGTCCAGGGCGAACCAGTCGTGGTCGGCGATCGCCACCGCCTTCTTGTAGGCCGCCTCCATGCTCGCGGCCTTGCCAGACAGGAGCTCTAGATCCCCTGCCGTCACCTGGGCCCAGTAATTCTTGGGGTCCCTCTCGAGTGCGCACTGGACGGCCCAGCGCACCCCACCCTCGAGGGCCTTTCGCTCCTGCGCCCGCTCGTTCTTGCCCGTCAGGTGCTTGAGCACGCAGGTCAGGGTCAGGGCGTTGATACCGGGATAGCAGTTCCCCGGGTCTCTGCGGAAACCGGTCGCGTAGGCGCGAATCGATTCGAGCAGCCGCCCGTGCTCCTCGGCCGCGTTGCCCCGCATCTGCTCCGCGGTCGAGCCCGGCGTCCTCCAGGCCGCAGTCCACGCGTCCTTTTCGACGCGACCGAGCAGGGCCCAGCTCTCGGCGTTATCGGGGTGGTCCTCGACCAGGCGCTCGAGCCAGACCTCGGCCTCGGCGTACTTCCCGAGGCGGCCGAGCGCGATCCCCCTCTTTCGCCGGCATTCGAGGTCTTCCGGGTCGATCTCCAGGGCCCGCTCGAACTGCCGCGCCGCGAAGTCGAAGTGCCCGAGCCTGAGCAGGGCATTCCCGGCGGTGCGGAAGGCTTCGAGACGCAGCACCCGGGTGGGCGCCTCGTCGGCATAGACCAGGACGTCGCCCGGCCGGCCCTTCTTGCGCGCCACCTCGATGCGCCGCTCCCATTCCTCCTGCCTTTCCCAGAATTCGTTGACCTCTCCGACGCGCAGGGTCTTCCAGTCCGGCTGCCGGAGGTAGGGGAGCAGGTGATAGACCGGACTGACCGAGCGTCCGCGCCAAGCCCCCATCGTTTCGACGGCGAAGGCGGCCAAGGCCTTCTTGTCGGCTTCGAGGTGGGCCGGATCGGGTACGCCGTCCTTGACGTGGTAGCGCAGCGCACGGTCCACGTAGACGTCGAACGGCATGTAATCCCGTTTGCACTGAATCTGGATGACTCCGCGCGCCCGCAAGGCGTGGCGCACCCCCAGCTCGTACCAGACGTTGGGATTGTCGATCGACAGGTCGGCCACGACCAGATCGGCGAGGAGGAGTTCCTGGAACATGTCAGTCCGGATGTCGCCCGCCCGCAGTTCCTCGTCGGCGCGGAAGACCTCGAAGCCGACGCTTGCAAGAGCCGGCTTGATGAGGTCGGAGTAGACCCTGTTGAAATCGATGTCCTCCTTGCGGCCGTAAGGCATGGCGACGAAGACGTGCCCGGTCATGAGCTCCCCTCCAGACGCGGCATGACACCTCTCAGGATAGTACCTCCAGCGTAGCTACAATGGGTCGGGATCCGAACCGATCGCTTCGATTCCCTGCAACCGCCGGGGAGGTCCATCTTGGCGACGATTTTCATCTCCTACGCCCGTAAAGATCTCAGTCTCGTCCTTTCTCTGAAGAAAAGGGGCGAAGGGCTTGGGCACGACGTCTGGCTTGACCTCGAAGGCGTCCCAGCGGCGTCCCCCTGGCGCGACGAGATCGCCCGCGCCATCGAGCAACGGGACGTGTTTCTCTTCGCCCTCACCCCCGCCTCGGTGTCGTCCCCCGAATGCCGCAAGGAATTGGAGTACGCACGGCAACTCCGCAAACGCGTCATCCCGGTCATCCTCCTGGACGTCACGGTGGAGGCGGTGGATCCCGGCTTGCGCGACATCGACTGGATCTTCCTCCGGGCTGAAGACGACAACGAGGCGGGTCTCCGGCGTCTCGAGAACGCCATCACGACAGACCTCGACCACCTCCACCAGCATACCCGGCTCCTCCTCCGGGCGCTGGAATGGGAGCGCGCCCATCGCGACCGCAGCCTCTTCTTGCGTGGCGGCACCCTGCGGGAAGCCGAGCAGTGGCTCGCTCGCAGCCCGGGCAAGCAACCAGCGCTCCTCGCGCTCCAGGAAGAGCTCATCCGCGCCAGCCGCCGGGGCGAAACCCGGCGCCGGATCTGGCAGGCGGTGGTGGCAGCCCTCCTCGTGGTGATCTCCGTGGCCGCCGTCTACGTGGCCTACCAGCGCTACCAGGTCTCGCGCGCCAATCTCTCCCACCAGTTGGCTCGGGACGCTGTCTCCGCCGAGGCCCTCGACCGGGCACTCCTCCTCGCCGTCGTGGCCCATGAGGTCTCCCCCACCGGCGACGCCGCCGCCTCCCTCCTCACCGTCTTGGAGAAAGCTCCCCAGCTCCTCACGATGCTCCATGGGCACGGGCGGGAAGTCGAGACCCTGGCCTTCCACCCCCGCGCGCCGCGTCTTGCCTCCGCAGGGGCCGAGGGGACCATCCGCTTCTGGGATACGCGGACTTGGACGAGCCTCAGCACCCTACCCGCCGGGAGTAACCGGATCGTGAAGCTCGCCTTCGCTCCGGACGGAAGGTTCCTGGCGAGCGGCGACGAGGCAGGAAAGATCAAGCTCTGGGACCCGCTCCGGCAAACGCTGATCCGCCCGCCCCTGGACGCCGGCGGGCGGGGGCTCGTCGAGTCCCTAGCATTCCATCCCGAAGGCCGTTACCTCGTCGCCGGCTACTCGTCGGGTGCCTTGTTATGGGATCTCGGGCAGACACCTCCCCGCCCCGTCGCGCTCCCAGTCCAGGACCGCCGCATCCCCGGAGTGACCTTCGATCCGGAGGGGCAGACGCTCGCTCTGCTCGAAGGGACCGAGTCCCTGGTGATCTGGGACTTTTCCGGCGGCGCTCTCTCCAACCGTCGCCAGCACCGGCCCGGCCTGGGCGCTACCGCGCTCGCGTGGCAACCCGGCGGCCAGATCCTTGCCCTCGGACATTCCGACGGCGGAGTCTCCTGGGTGGATGCCGGGGAGCCGGAGGAGATCCGCCGGGTCCCGGGGCAGGGTGGAAACGTCCTCGACCTCGCTTTCAGTCGAGACGGCTCTCTGCTCGCCGCTGGCTGCGGCGACGGCCGGGTCCGGATATGGAGCGAGAGGGGAAGCGAACCGCTGCTCACCCTCCCCGGGCAGGGTCGCGTCTTCGCAGTCGCTTTCCAGCCCGGCACCGGTCGCCTGGCGTCGGCGGGGACTGACTCCGCAATCCGCCTCTGGGATCCGGAGCTCTTCCAGCCTTTGGCCCGGCTCGCCCTGCGCCGGAGGAGCGCCATCCAGCAGGTGGCCCTCGCTCCAGACGGAGGATGGCTGATCGCCGGAGGTCTGGACGGCCGGTTGTTCCGAGTCGACCTCATCCACCTCCGGTAAGGTGGAGGACATCCCCGTGGACACTGGGGGAGACATCTGGGGGATCGCCATCGCCGGCGACCGTCTCCTCTGGAGCGGCGACGAAGGCGTCTTCGGGATGTGGGACCTCACGGGCAAGAGCGAGCCCCTGACCTGGCGAGCGCGAGGCACGACCATCACAGCGGTCGCGTTCCGAGAGGACGGAGCGGCCTTCGCCACCGGCGGTGAAGACGGCCGTGTCTCGCTCTGGCGCCGGGACTCAGACCCCAGCGGGTTTCGAGAGACTCCTCTCGAAACCGGGGCTGCACCGGGACAACCGACGGGCACCATCATGGATCTGACCTTCAGTCCTGATGGTCGTCTTCTCGCCGCGGGCGACAATGGCAGCCGCGTGCTCCTCTGGGACCTCGCCTCCCTCCGCCGTCTCCGGACCTGGGAGGTTGCGGGAGGGACGACCGATCTCGCGTTCTCCCCTGACAGTCGGCGGCTTGCCGTCGTCAACGGCGGGAACCAACAGATCACCCTGCTCGATCCTCAGAGGGAGGGGGTGCCGAACCAGTTGGCTGGAGACTGTCCCCGCGTCTTCTCCGTGGCCTTCCACGGCGAGGGCCGCTTTCTGGTCACAGGCTGTGAAGACGGCTCCCTCGAGCATCTGGAGATCAGTCCCTGGCGATCCCTGGGCCGGCTGCGGGCGTATGGCGAGTTCGTGTACTCCCTCTCGCCGATTCGCGACGGGAAAACCATCGCCGCCGGAACCTCGGATGGGCGCGTGCTGGTTTGGGACTTCGCAGAGGAATCCTGGACGCGCCGGGCCTGCCGCCGGGCGAATCGGAATCTCCCGGACGACATCAAGAACCGGTCCGCTCTACCTTCCGATCTCTGCAGCCGGCTCCTCCGGGACGCGCCCCCTGAACCGCCTGGACTGCAGCTCGAGAGCGAACCGGACCGCGAATACCTGCCCGACAACGTGGCCCAGTGGCTCCGGGTGCAGCCCTGGTTTGTCCTCGGGCAGCGGTTAGCCGGGGTGCTTGCCGCTCCCCGATGATCGTTTCGCCTTGATACGCTCTGGCGATATGGAACCTCTCACCGCTCCCAGCCTCGACGAGATCCGCGCCGCCCGCGAGCGCCTGGCCGGGGTCGCCGTGCGCACGCCGCTCCTGCGCCTCAACTGCGAAGACGCGCCGGCCG
>DASWME010000081.1:0-13311 GCA_036399915.1 Thermoanaerobaculia bacterium | reverse complement strand
CGGCGTTACGCCAGGAGGGCTCGTCGCACTCCACGATGAACGCCGAGAGCTGATCGCTGAACCGGTAGGCGTGAGCCTGGAAGACGCCGTGGTCGTTCTCGATGAAGACGAAGGTGAAGGCGTCGAACAGGCGCGTGGTGCCCAGCCAGACGTACTTGGCCTTACCCTGGATGAGGTCGGGCTGGAAGTCCCCGGCGTGCCTCCGGCGCACGGCGCTGTTGACGCCGTCGGCGGCCACCACGAGGTCCACGCCGCCGAGCCCCAAGGCGGGGAGTGCCGAGTCGTCGCGCACCTCGACGCCGAAGCGGAGGTCGGCCCTCAAGCTCACGGCGCGGCGCTGCAGGATCTCCAGGAGCTTGACCCGGGTGATGCCGGCGAAGCCGTGGCCGCCCGAGGTGATGGTCCGCCCCTTGAAGTGGATGTCGATGTCGTCCCAGCGGGCGAAGTTGTCGGAGATCTCCTGGAAGGTCTCAGGGTCGGCGGCCTTGAAGTTGCCGAGGGTCTGGTCGGAGAAGACGACGCCCCACCCGAACGTGGCGTCCGGAGGGTTGCGCTCGAGGACGGTGACCTCGTGCGCCGGGTCCGCCTTCCTCATCAGCAGGGCGAAATACAGCCCCGCCGGCCCGCCGCCGATGACCGCGACTCTCACCGGCCGGATGCTAGCACGGGTCGCGGGAAGCCGGGCTGGCGCCGTGTCCGTTTTTCTGCCAGCATTGCGTACATCCAATCAGGTCGAGGTTTCGACCCCACACGGGAGAGGGAAATGCCCGCACGCCATACGTTGCTGATCGGCGTCAACCGCTATCCCCGGATCCCGAACGCGGACCTCCAGGGGTGCGTCAGCGACATGGAGCTGATGCGCTCCCTGCTGATCGATCGCTTCGGTTTTCCCGCCGAGCGCACCCGGACGCTGCGCGACGAGGAGGCGACCCAGGCGGGGATCCGCGGCGCGCTCGCCGAGCTCGCCGCCGCCGTGGGCGAGGACGACGTCGTGGTCCTCTTCTATGCCGGCCACGGCTCGCGGATGGCGGATCCGCGCCAGCCGGGCCGCATGATCGAGTCGATGGTCACCCACGACAGCGGCCGCGGCGAGCTGCCCAACCTCGACATCATCGACGAGGAGATCGATCGGTGGGTCCAGGAGGTGAACGAAAAAACTCCCTATGTGACCCTGATCTTCGACTGCTGCCATTCGGGCTCGGTGACCCGCGATCCCTTCGGCGAGGCGACCCGCGAGGTCCCCGCCGATCTCCGCGCGCCGGCCGAGATGTTCGCGGGCGGCCCGGTGCCGGAGGTCTTCGCGATGGCCCGCGGTGCCGCGGCGGCGGAGGAGAAGGGGGGATGGCTGCCGGGCCGCCGGCGGGCGGTGGTGATCGCCGCCTGCCGCGCCGACGAGTACGCCAACGAGCACAAGGCGTTCACCGGCGACGCGGTGGTCAAGCACGGCGCGCTCACCTATTTCCTCGGCCAGACGTTGCTCCGGGCGCAGGCGGGCGCCACCTGGCGGGACGTCTTCGAGGAGGTCTCCCCGAGGATCACGTCGAAGTACGGCCGCCAGCATCCGCAGATCGAGGGCAGGATGGACCAGTTCCTCTTCGGCACCGAGGAGACCCGGCCGGCGTCCTACCTGCAGGTCCTCTCAGCGGCCGACGGCACCGCGGAGCTCGCGGGCGGCGCCGCCCACGGCGTGCGGCCCGGCTCGCTATGGACCGTGCGCTCGCCCGGCGCCCGCCATGGCGACGCGGGGGACGAGGTGGCGGTCGTCGAGGTCCAGACGGTGCGCGCGGCGACTTCCACGGCCCGGGTCGTCGAGGCGCGGGAGTCCGGCCAGCTCGCCGCCGGGCTGCGGGCCTTCCTGCGCGAGCAGCGGCTGCCGGCGCCCGGCCTGCGGGTGGCGATCGCGGCGCCCGAAGAGCCGCGGGCCCGGCTTGTCGAGGCTTTTGCCGGCGTGCCGCTCCTCCAGGTGGTGGAGGAAACCGGGGCAGCCGACATCCTGGTCCGCTGCCTCGGACCGCGGGAGGCCGCCGGTCCCGCCGATCCCTGCCCCGGCGTGGGTCCCCTGATCGAACGGACCTGGGTGGCGGTCGGGCGCGACGGCCGCCTCGCCGTGCGCCTGCGGCCGGACCGGCCCGAGGAAATGCAAGGCCTGCTCGGCGACCTCGTCGGAGTCGGCCGCTACCGTCAGCTCCTCGACCTCGACAATCCGGACCCGGCGAGCCGGCTGAAGGGCCGCGTCCTGCTGCGGGCCAGGCGCTGGCATCCCGACCCGAAGGCCTTCGCCGATGCCGTGCCGGAGGCGGGCGACGGCGTCGCCGTCTTCCGCGAGGGCGAGAAGGCCGAGTTCGAGATCGTCAACCGCCACGACGCCGCGGTCTGGATCACCCTGGTGGAGTTCGGCTGCGATGGTAAGATCGCGCTCCTCCTGCCCCGGCCCGGGCACGCCACCTACGCACGCGGGGGGATGCGGCTCGAGCCGGGAGAGACCGTCCGGCTGGCCGCCGACTACTACCGCCAGGACCCTGGCTACGCCGAGGCGGTCCGGGAGGGTCTGCCGCTGCACCTGCCGGACGGCTTCCCGTGGACGGCCGAGCCGGGTGAGGAGGCGGACCTGGGGCTCGTCACGCTCAAGCTCCTGGTCACCCCGGCGAGCGCCGACTTCGAGTTCCTGGAGCAGGAAGCCACGCGGGACGCGGTCGCAGCGGGCAGCCACCCGCTCGAGCGGCTCGCCCTGCTCTACGCCGCGGGTGAGGGCAAGCGGAGCTTCCGCCCCACGCCGCCGGAGACCGCGCCGGAGATGGACTGGGCAACGGTCAACCTGCCGTTGGGAGTGCGCCGGTAGGCGCCGGAGGAGACCGCGTTGCCGATGGACTACCTCGACTTCGAGCTCCTGATCGGCCCTGGCGAGGAAGGGAGCTACAGCGTCACCGTGCTCGGCTCGCCGGGCGGCGAGGGCCGCGCCCGGCTGGAGCTGCCTCCACAGCTCCAGGATTTTCTGCGGGCGATCGAGGGCAATCACGACGGCGCGGATCGCAGCTTCGCTCCCGTCGGACGGGAAGCGCCGGCGCTCTCGCTGTCCAAGGCGTTTCAGGAGATCGGGCAGGCGTTGTTCGCGTCGCTCACCCGGGAGAAGAACGTCTATGCCTGCTACCACACCAGCCTGGTGCAAGCGCGCGACGAGGGCAAGGGCCTGCGCCTGCGGTTGCGCTTCGAGGTCCCCGAGCTTGCCTCCCTGCCGTGGGAGTACCTCTACGATCCGGACTTGAAGCGTGACTATCTCAGCCTGTCGAAGGAGACGCCCGTCATCCGCCATCTGGATGTGGGGCTGCCGATCGAGTCGCTGACCCTCAAGCCGCCGATCCGCATTCTCGGCATGGTGGGAGCCCGCCACGGCTTGGACGTGACCGCGGAGCAGCGACGCATGGCCGAGGCCATCGAGCATCTCACCGACAAGGGAACGATCCAGCTCTCGTGGGTGGAGGGCCACACCTGGCGGGCCCTGTCCGACGCCTTGGAACGCGGGCCCTGGCACGTCTTCCACTTCATCGGCCACGGCGGCTACGACGAGCAGACGAGAGAAGGGCTGGTCCTGCTGGAGAAGGAGGGGGAAGAGGGCGTGCCGCAACGGTTCCCGGCCGGCGATCTGGGCAGCCTGCTCGCCGATCACCCGTCGCTCAAGCTGGCGGTTCTCAACTCCTGCGAGGGCGCGCGGGCGAGCGCCATGAACGTCTTCTCCAGCACCGGCGCGATCCTGGCCAGCCGGGGCATTCCGGCGGTGGTGTCGATGCAGTACGCGATCACCGACCGGGCGGCGGTCGAGTTCTCCCGCACTTTCTACGATTCCCTGGCTGATGGGGAGGCGGTGGACGAGGCGGTCTCCGACGCCCGCAAGGCGATCAAGATGGCGCTCGGGGAAACGGTGGAGTGGGGCACGCCGGTGCTCCACATGCGGGCGAGGGACGGCGTGCTGTTCCGTCTCGACCTGGATCTCTTCCGCCAGCCGGAAGCCCCCGCCGCCGCGCCGCCGGCTGCTGCTCCGGCCGCGCCGCCGGCCGCCGCTGCGGGACCCGCCGACGCGCGGGGACTGCAGATCCTGCTGCGCAAGGTGCGGCAATTCTGGGTGGACGGCGTGCTCGCGCGCTCCATGGAACGCGCGGTCCGCCTGGAGCTGGGTATGGAGAAGGTCGAGGGCGCCGTGGCGAGCCCGTGGGGAAGCCTGCTCGAGACCCCGAGCGCCGGCAGCGAGCCGGTGCCGGCCGGCCGCTCCTTCGGCGAGGTCTTCGAGGAAATGGGCGGCTCGCTGCTCATCCTCGGCGAGCCCGGCTCGGGCAAGACGGTGACCCTGCTCGAGCTGGCCCGCGACCTGCTGGCTCGCGCCGAGCAGGATCCGACCCGTCCCGTGCCGGTGGTGTTCACCCTCTCCTCCTGGACCGATCCGGCCCGCGGAATCGCCGGCTGGCTCGTCGACGAGTTGGCCGCCAAGTACCTGATCCCCAAGAAGGTGGGGCAGTCCTGGGTGAGCGCAAGCCGCCTGCTGCCGCTGTTCGACGGCCTGGACGAGGTGCGCGCCGAGGCACGGGCCGCCTGTGTGGAAGCCCTCAACGCCTTCACCCAAGAGTCGCTCGCCGGGGTCGCGGTCTGCTGCCGCCTCAAGGAGTACCTGGAGCTGCCGGCGCGCCTCGGCCTCAACGGCGCCATCCGCCTGCAGCCGCTGAGCCGCGAGAAGGTCCTCGCCTACGTGGCGGCGGTGGGCGAGCGCCTGGCCGCCCTCAATCAACTGTTGCAGACGGATTCCGCGATGCTCGTGGAAGCCCGCTCTCCCCTGATGCTGAGCTTGATGGTGCAGGCTTATCAGGATCTGCCGGTGGAGGCTCTGGCGGCCGGGGGCGCGCAGAGCCTGGCCGAGCGGCGCAAGCAGCTCATGGACGCCTATGTGGCCCGGATGTTCCGCCGCGCCGGCGCGGGAGAAACTCGTGCCTGACCGGCGCACCAAAAAACCTTCTTATGACGAGAAGCAGGCGACGCGCTGGCTGTCGTGGCTGGCCCGCGGCATGCGGCAGCACGGCCAGACGGTGTTTCTCATCGAACAGCTTCAGCCGAGCTGGTTGACCAGCCGCCTGCAGCTCGCCGCCTATACCCTGGCCTCCCGCATCGTGATCGGGATGTCCCTGGGGGTTACGGTGGTGTTGATCCTCGTCTTGGCGAAGGACGTCATAAACGTCGCCAACCTGGGGCTCCCCTCCCTGGAGCACGTCGCCGGCCGTGCAGCGTCCGCCGGTAATGCGCTGATCGCGATTTTTCTCTCGATCAGCGTTCTGCTCGGTTCCGGCGCTGCCATTCTCGACTTTAGGCGCCTCCATGGTAACCGCATTTGGGCTCTTGCCGACAAGCTCGGGGAACGGTGGCGCAACTTGGCCTTTGCTGTGATCTATCACAGCGGCCTGACGTTGCTGGGCTATGCTTTCTGGGCGCTCGCTGGGCTGCTCTGGTCTGGGTGGAGAGCCAGCGAGGATTTTGCCGGCCTCTTCATCCTGTTCGTCGTTTTCCTGGTGCCATTTTTCGCTCTCCTTGGATCGTTGATCTGGGGCTCGCGAGCCGCCAATCTCGGGCGGGGAAGCGACATCGCGACGGTGGAGACTCTCGGCTGGTCCTGGGCTAGCGCCAGAAAGGGAATTCTGCGCGGGTTTGTCAAAGGACTGATCATCCTCCCGCTCTTGCTCTTGAGCCCTGTCCTGTTCCCCGGGATGTTGGTGCTGCTGCTGATGGGTGCAATGGGTGCGGGCGCCGGGCTGATCGTGAATATGGTGGCCCGCGTAGGTGTGGGTAAAGCCGTTCGCGCCGGCGTGAAAGCGGGTCTCTTAGGCGGCTGGACGGCCATCTTGGGCCTGGGCCTGGCAGGGATTTGGTGGCTGTTTGCCGGCGACGACTCTTTGTCGCTGGCGCTGCTCGGCGTCGTCGCGCTAGGGCTCTTCGGGCTCTGCGGCGGGGTGATCGGAGGTATTTTCGGTGGGCTCCAGAGCACAGTCGTGGCCATCAAGACCTTGCCCAACCAGGGCATCCGGTTGTCGCTGAAGAATGCTCTCGCCGGAGGCTGTCTGGTCGCGGTTCCTTTCGGTCTGCTGGCGCTCATCGGCGGGATTCGCGTCGGCCTTATGGTGGCCTTGGTAGCCGGTTACTTCGGTGGGGCGCGGTACGGAGGAGTGGACTGCGTCTACCATTGCGTCCTGCGCGTCATTCTCGCTGCGCGGGGCGCGCTGCCTTTCCGGCTGCCGCGGTTCCTCGACTACGCCGCCGACGAGCTCCACTTCCTGCAGAAAGTCGGCGGCGGCTACATGTTCATCCATCGCTACCTGCAGGAGCATTTCGCAGCCCTCGCGGAAACGGTTGCGGGCGACACCGAGAAGGCGGCCGAGCCGGTCGCCGCTCTGGCGGTGGCGGATTGATCGCAGCGCTATGAGCCGCCCCGCCCGTCCCGTCGTCGCCTTCTTCGCGTTCGCCAACGACCGCGTCGAGCGCGCCCGCTACCTGCGTAACCTCCCCGAGGAGCAGCGCCACGTGCGCGAGGCGATGGATACGGCGGTGGACGCCGGTCTCTGCGAGGTCATCGAGCGGGCCAACGCCACCGTCGACGAGGTGCTGGACGTCTTCCAGGACGAGCGCTACCGCGACCGGGTGGCCCTCTTCCACTTCGGCGGTCACGCCGGAGATGCCGAGCTGCTGCTGGAGTCGGTTACCGGGGCGGCCACCGTGGCCCACGCTGGAGGGCTCGCGCGCTTCCTCGGCGAGCAGCGAGGGCTCGAGTTGGTGTTCCTCAACGGCTGCTCCTCGCGCGGGCAGGTGCAGGGCCTGCTCGACGCCGGAGTGCCGGCGGTGGTCGCCACCTCGCAGGCCATCGACGACGGGGTGGCCACGGAGTTCTCGATGCGTTTCTACAAGGCCCTCGCTTCCGGCGTGCCCATCCCCACCGCCTATGCCGAAGCGCAGGGAGGGGTGCAGACCCGGCGAGGCGAGCTGGCGCGGGGGACCTACCGCTCCTTCGTGCCCGAGGTAGTGGCGGAGGACCGCTGGCCATGGGATCTCTACGTCGCGCCGGGAGCCGAGGAGCGCGTCGCACGCTGGAGCCTGCCGCTGGCGGCCCGCGACCCGCTCTTCGGGCTGCCTTTGCCGCCGGCCCTGGACCTGCCGGCCTCCCCGTTCAAGCACCTCCATTGGTTCACCCGGCAAGACGCCGAGGTGTTCTTCGGCCGCGGGCGGGAAATCCGCAAGCTCTACGAGGCGGTCACCCTGGCCGAGGCGGCGTCCATCATGCTTCTCTTCGGCGCCACCGGGGCGGGCAAGTCGTCGCTGCTGGCGGCGGGGCTCGCGCCGCGGCTGGAGGCAACCCACGAGGTGCTGTACCTGCGCCGGGATGGCGCCCTGGGGCTCGCCGGCACCCTGGCGACGGCCCTCAAGGAGAAGGGGACTTGCGATGACCTCGGTGCGGCGTGGCGGGCGCGCGAGGAGGCGACGGGCAAGCCGCTGGTGGTGATCCTGGACCAGGTGGAAGAGGCCTGGACTCGGCCGCTCGCCGGCCGGAAAGAAGCGGAGGAGCTGGCGGCGGCACTACGATCGATCTTCGCCGTGCGGGAGAAACGGCCGCGAGGGCGTCTGGTCCTGGGCTTCCGCAAGGAGTGGCTGGCGGAGGTGCTGCGGCTCCTCGACGCCGAGGCGCTGCCCCGGGTTCCCGTCGAGCTGACGCACCTGGACCGCGACGCCATTGCGGAGGTCATCGCCGGTCCGGCCGGCACCGAACGTCTCAAGCGGCACTACGGCCTGGAGGTCGCGCCGGAGCTGCCAGGGATCGTTGCCGACGACCTGCTGGAAGATCCCGGCGCCGCCATCGCCCCGGCGCTGCAGATCCTGCTGACCAAGATGTGGGCCCTGGCGGCCAAGGAGAGCCCCGGCTCGCCGCGGTTCACCGTCGAGCTCTACCAGCGGCTCAAGCGTGGCGGCATCCTGCTGGACGACTTCGTCGGCGAGCAGCTCGACGGCCTGCGGCAATGGCGGACGGAGTTGGTGGACTCGGGCCTGACGTTGGACCTGCTCGGCCACCACACCATGGCGCTGGGCACTGCCGAGACGCGGCGGGCCGCCGAAATCGTCGCCCGCTATGAAGGCCGCCAGGAGGTGGTGGAGCTGCTCCGGCAGTGCCAGGACCGCTACCTTCTCTCCGCTACCGATGACACCACCCGCCTCGCCCACGACACCCTGGCCCCTCTGGTGCGCCGGCGCTTCGAGGCCTCGGACCTGCCGGGCCAGCGGGCCCTGCGCATCCTTCAGCAGCGCGCCGTCGAATGGGCGGGAGGCAAGGAGGGGCCGCCGCTTGACGAAATGGATCTGACCATCGTCGAGCAGGGAGCAGGCGGCATGCGCGCCTGGACCGCCGACGAGAAGCGGCTGGTGAAGAGGAGTCGAGACGAGCGGACACGGCGCAGGCGGCTGCGGCGCAACCTGCAGTGGGCGGCAATCCTGGCCGTCCTGGTCATCGCGGCGTCCGCCGCTACGGCCTGGTGGCAGCGCGCCCGGGCCGAGAAGGAAGCAAGGACCGCCGGCCGGGTCACCGGCTTCCTGACGAACATGTTCCAGGAGCTCGACCCGTATCAGGTGGCGCTGGACAAGAACTCCTTGCCGCAGCTTCTGGGGCGGAGCAAGGAAAGAATCGAAAAGGATCTCGCGGGCGAGCCGGAGGCGCAGGACAAACTGCGGGCGACCCTCGGGGTCGTCTACCGCAACCTGGGTTTGCTGCGTCCAGCCAAGGAGCTCCTCCAGCAGGTCGTCACCTTCCGTCGCCGCGCACTCGGCGAGGAGCATCCGGACACCCTCGTCGCGAAGAATGACCTGGCCAATGTGTATTCTGCGGCAGCGCGCTACAAGGAAGCCGAAGAACTCTACCGGCAGGTCCTCGAGAGCCGCCGTCGAGTGTTGGGTGACGAGCACGCGGAGACCCTGAAGTCGATGAGCAACCTGGCGACAGCCTATCGAGATCGAGGCCGTCTGAAAGAAGCGGAAGACCTGAACCGCCAGACCCTCGAGATCTTCCGCCGCGTGCAGGGCGACCGGCATCCGGACACGCTGAAAGCGATGACCAATCTGGCCAATTTGTATGCTTTCCAGGGCCGCCTGCGAAAAGCGGAAGACCTGCACCGCCAGATTCTAGAGACCCGTCGCAGCGTACTGCGTGCGGAGCATCCGGATACGCTCGCGTCGATGACCAGCCTGGCCAACGTGGTTTCCGCGCGAGGGCGCCCGAAGGAGGCGGAGGAGCTGCAGCGGCGGGCCTTCGAGATCTCTCGCCGGGTCATGGGAGAAGAGCATCCGGATACGCTCATGTATCGGCAAAACCTGGCGAATACCTTTTACGAGCAAGGTCGTCTGGACGAGGCGGAAGCGCTGTACCACCAGATCCTCGCGCTCCGTCGCCGCGTGCAGGGCGAGGAGCATCCGGACACGATCGCCGCGATGAACAACCTGGCGGTTGTATATAGAGATCGAGGCCGCTTGCAAGAAGCGGAAGACCTCCTCCGCCGGGGCTTCGAGATCCACCACCGAGTGCTGGGGTCGGAGCACCCGGCCACGCTCACGTCCATGAGCAACCTCGCCGTTGTCTATGCGATGCAAGATCGCCTCGCCGAGGCGGAAGCCCTGCAACGCCGGACTCTCGCGCTGCAACGCCATGTTCTCGACGACCATCACCCGGACACTCTCAGGTCGATCAACAACCTGGCCGCTGTGGTGGCAGCGCGTGGTCGCTCGCAGGAAGCGGAAGACCTGCTCCGCCAGGCGATTGAGCTCCTTCGCAGCGGGCTGGGTGAGGAGCACCCGGACACTCTCAGGGCGATGAACAACCTGGCTGGTATGTATCGAAAGGATGGTCGCCGCCTGCGAGAAGCGGAAGGTCTGTACCGCCGGACCCTCGCGCACTTTCGCCGCGGGCTGGGCGAAGAGCATCCCGACACCATCTGGTCGATGGACAACCTGGCCGCCGTGGTGCAAGAGCAAGGTCGCCTCGCAGAAGCCGAAACCATGTACCTCCAAGTTCTCGCGCACCGCCGTCGCACACTGGGCGAGAAACACATCGACACTCTCACGTCCATGATCCACTTGGTGGGCATTTACCGGGCGCAAGGTCGCCTGCAAGAAGCGGCAGAGCTGGAGCGTCAGGCGCTCGCACTCTTTCAGCAGACGCCTGCGGGAAGAAGAGCCATCGCAACGAAGTGAGTGACTCGCCATGAGCCGTACCGCCCGCCCCGTCGTCGTCTTCTTCGCCTTCGCCAACGACCGCGCCGAGCGCACCCGCTACCTGCGCAACCTCCCCGAGGAGCAGCGGCGGGTGCGCGACGCCATGGAGGGAGCGGTGGAGGCCGGCCTCTGCGAGATAGTGGAGCGGGCCAACGCCACCGTCGACGAGGTGCTGGATGTCTTCCAGGACTACCGCGGCCGGGTGGCCCTCTTCCACTTCGGCGGCCACGCCGGAGACGCCGAGTTGCTGCTGGAGTCGACCACCGGGGCGGCCACGGTGGCCCACGCCGGCGGGCTCGCGCGCTTCCTCGGGGAGCAGCGGGGGCTCGAGCTGGTGTTCCTCAACGGCTGCTCCTCGCGCGGGCAGGTGCAAGGTCTGCTCGACGCCGGAGTGCCGGCGGTCGTCGCCACCTCGCAGGCCATCGACGACGCCGTCGCCACCGAGTTCTCCGCCCGCTTCTACCGCGCTCTCGCCTCGGGCGCGCCGCTGCGCACCGCCTTCGGCGAGGCGCAGGGAGCGGTGCAGACCCGGCGCGGCGAGCTGGCGCGCGGGACCTACCGCTCCTTCGTCCCCGACGTAGTGACGGAGGAGCGCTGGCCTTGGGAGCTGTACATGGCGCCCGGCGCCGAGGAGCGCGTCGCGCGCTGGAGCCTGCCGCTGGCGGCCCGTGACCCGCTCTTCGGGCTGCCTTCGCCGCTGGCCCTGGACCTGCCGGCCTCCCCGTTCAAGCACCTCTATTGGTTCACCCGCGAAGACGCCGAGGTGTTCTTCGGCCGCGGGCGGGAGATCCGCGACCTCTACGAGGCGGTCACCCTGCCCGAAGCGGCGCCCATCGTGCTTCTCTTCGGCGCCACCGGGGTGGGCAAGTCGTCGCTGCTGGCGGCGGGCCTCAAGCCGCGGCTGGAGACGACCCACGAGGTGCCGTACCTCCGCCGGGACGGCGCCCTGGGGCTCGCCGGCACCTTGGCGACGGCCCTCAAGGAGAAGGGGACTTGCGATGACCTCGGTGCGGCGTGGCGGGCGCGCGAGGAGGCGACGGGAAAGCCGCTGGTGGTGACCCTGGACCAGGCCGAGGAGGCGTGGACTCGGCCGCTGGCCGCTGGCAGGGAGGCGGAGGAACTGGCGGCGGCGCTGCGGTCGATCTTCGCGGTGCGGGAGAAGCGGCCGCGGGGGCGTCTGATCCTGGGCTTCCGCAAGGAGTGGCTGGCGGAGGTGCTGCGGCTCCTCGACGCCGAGGCGCTGCCCCGGGTTCTCGTCGAGCTGACGCACCTGGACCGCGAGGCCATCGCGGAAGCCATCGCCGGTCCGGCCAGCACCGAACGTCTCAAGCGGCACTACGGCCTGAAGGTCGAGCCGGAGCTGCCAGGGATCATCGCCGACGACCTGCTGGAAGATCCCGGCGCCGCCATCGCCCCGGCGCTGCAGATCCTGCTGACCAAGATGTGGGCTCTGGCGGCCAAGGAGAGCCCCGGCTCGCCGCGATTCACCGTCGAGCTCTACCAGCGGCTCAAGCGTGGCGGCATCCTGCTGGACGATTTTCTCGGCGAGCAGCTCGACGGCCTGCGGCAATGGCGGCCGGAGCTGGTGGACTCGGGCCTGACGTTGGACCTGCTCGGCCACCACACCACGGCGCTGGGCACCGCTGAGACGCGGCAGACCGCCGAAATCGTCACGCGCTATGAAGGCCGCCAGGAGGTGGTGGAGCTGCTCCGGCAGTGCCAGGACCGTTATCTCCTCTCCGCCAACGATGACACCACCCGCCTCGCCCACGACACCCTGGCCCCCCTGGTGCGCCGGCGCTTCGAGGCCTCGGACCTGCCGGGCCAGCGGGCCCTGCGCATCCTTCAGCAGCGCGCCGTCGAATGGTCGGGAGGCAAGGAGGGGCCGCCGCTCGACGAGGTGGATCTGACCATCGTCGAGCAGGGGGCGGGCGGCATGTGCGCCTGGACCGCCGACGAGCGGCGGTTGATCGGGTCGAGCCGGCGAGAGCAGCAGCGGCGAGCGCAACGCCGGCGGATCCTGCAGATCGGAGCCGCGGTGGCGGTGCTCGTCATTATGGTAGCGGCAGGGGTGGCGTGGTGGCAGCGCGACGCCGCCCTCGAGGCGAAGCAGAAAGCCCAGGACATCGCCCGCGTCGCCGTGGCGGGGGAATTGCTGGAGACGGACCCTACGCGAGCTGTCCTGGTGCTGCTGGAAGTGGCCAAGCCCGACGAGACGGCGTATGCCGCTCGCAGGATGCGAGAGCTTCTTGAGAGACCACTTTCCGAAGCCATCCTCCGCGGCCATGAACGCGAGGTGTTGAGCGCCGCCTTCAGTCCCGACGGAACCCGCGTTCTTACCGCCTCCCGCGACGGCACCGCGCGGGTGTGGGCAGCCGACGGCTTGAGCGAGCCCGTGGTCCTCAGGGGCCATGGAGGTCCAGTGCTGGCCGCCTTCAGCCCTGATGGACAACGCGTCGTCACCGCCTCCACCGACGGCACCGCGCGGGTGTGGTCGGTCGACGGCTCGGGCGAGCCAGTGATCCTGCGGGGCCATCAAGGCGGAGTGTTGAGCGCATCCTTCAGCCCTGACGGACGGCAGATTGTGACCGCCTCGGAAGACGGCACCGCGCGGGTATGGTCGGCTGACGGCTCGGGTGAGCCCATGGTCCTTCGTGGCCATGAGGGTTCGGTGTTGAGCGCCATCTTCAATCCCGACGGAACCCGCGTCGTCACCATCTCCGAAGACGGCACGGCCCGCGTGTGGGCCGATGACTCCAGCGAGCCTGTGGTCCTCCGCGGCCATGAAGGATGGGTGTTGAGCGCCGCCTTCAGCCCTGACGGACAACGCGTCGTCACCGCCTCCGACGATGGCACCGCGCGGGTGCGGGCGACTGACGGCTCCGGCAAGCCCCTGGTTTTCCGCGCTCATAAAGACGGGGTGATCAGTGCCGCCTTCAGCCCCGACGGAACCCGCATCGTCACTGCTTCTATGGACAGCAGCGCGCAAGTTTGGGCGGCCGATGGCTCCGGTGAGCCCGTGGTCCTCCCCGGCCA